>NZ_FOII01000017.1:0-131141 GCF_900111625.1 Variovorax sp. OV084
GGTGAAGTAGGTCATTCAAGCTCTCCTTCGTAGTGGATTTACGAGTCTAGGAAGAGAACTCCGCAGGTCAATCAACCCGCCCGATCACCGATGCTGTTGGCCGGACTCGGAAGTCTAGCCTTGAGCAGCGACAGTCCGCTTCCGCCCTGCAAAGCGGATGCTCGCATTGTCTGTAGACGATCAGCATGGAGCGCATGGCTGATACCGAGGCCTATCCACAAGCAGCCTCAACCAAACCGAATTCCCTCCATCACGAAGGCTTCAGCCGTCGTACCCCAAAGAACCCGTTCGCCAGGCGGGCCGCGAAACACGCAGCCCGCAGACCAGCCGCTAACCGCCGGTCTCAGGCGCCCCACGTCGCGCCTTCTCGCTCAGCTGAAACAGCTCCCCCGCCTTGCGAGCAAGTTCGGCCGCAAGCCAAAGCAGGTTGTCCAGTCGTCGAAGCCCATCCCCGCTGCACCAGTCGATGTCTTCCCCGTGGCAAACCCACAGGAGAGCTTCAAGCTGAGAGAGGGTGTTTTCGAGAAGATCCGCCGGGTCTTGGGCGTTGTCTTCGGAAGCTACCGGCGTGCGGGGCCGGGCTATAGTCTTGGTAGCCATTTTTGTGCGTTCCTTCCAAGGTGTTGCACGAACTTGGTTAGACGGCTGGGGTGCTCGTAACACCTCGGCCGTCGCCTTTTGATACCTCGCATCTGCATCGCTGCTTTCGCACCGATAACCTGCCGCGAGGCAAGCAGCCTTCAAACATCTCGGTGGCTGTGTGTGTTGCGCCTTTCTTCTTCCCTTGGTGGGGTATCGAGTGACAGGGGCATCCACTCTAGAGAAGAACCCTGCGAAATAGCCGTTCCATGCGGCACGAAGTCTCGGCGACCGCCAACAAATGCAGCTTCCGCAGCGGCTCTGAACGATCACGCCGATGGGGTGCCTTGCGCAGCGAAATAAAGGAGGAGGCCGCAGGCCGGGGGACATTCGCGGAGCAAGGTACCCCGTCGGCGTGAGCGTCGCCCCGAATGACCCCGAGCCCGAGCCCTACGGCATCCCGCGCGCCAACAGATGGTCGACCAACCGGCGCTGCGGAAAGCTCAACGCCTCCTGCCGCGTGCACAGATACATCCGTCGTGAAGCCCAAGCGTCGGTGAGGTTGATAAAGCGCAGCTTCATCTCCTTGCGATAGGTCACCGCAGCCCCCTCGGGCAGGATGCCCACGCCCATTCCCGCTTCGATCATCCGGCACACGGCCTCGAAGCTCTTCACCCGCACACGCAGCTTCAACACCTTGCGCGCACTCATGGCGGCGTCTTCCATCGTGCGGGAAATGGCCGAGTCGTCTTCCAGCCCCACGAAATCGAAGTCGAGCAGTTCCTCGAACGACACCTCGCGCCCGCGCCACGGATGCTTCTGCCGCACGATGGCCACCAGCCGGTCGGTGCGATAGGGAATGAAGTTGAGCGCGGGGTCTGCCGCCTCGCTGGTGATGACGCCCACATCGGCCTGCCGGTCTCGAATGGCCTGCACGATGTAGACGCTGCGGTGCTCTTCCACACTCACGCGGATCTCGGGGTAGCGCTGGCGAAAGCTCGCCACGTCGTCGGGCAAGAACTGGCCCATGGCCGAGGCATTGGCATGCAGCCGCACACGGCCGGTGGCGCCCTGTGCGTAGTCGGACAGGTCGGCGCGCATGCGGTCTACGTCGCGCAGGATCTGGCGTGCATGCATGGCGAGCGACTCGCCGGCGCCGGTGGGCGTCACGCCCTTCGAGGTGCGGTTCAGCAGCGCAACGCCCAGGTGGCCTTCGAGAATGGACAGGCGGCGGCTCGCGGCCGACAGCACCATGTGGCTCTCGGCGGCGGCCTTCGACAGGCTGCCGTGCTCAATGGCGCGCAGGAAAAGCGCCAGCGAATCGAGGTCGGGTCTCATCGGGTTCTCGTCGTGCTGCGGGGGCCGCCATTGTCGGGCCAGCGGGCCGGCTCAAGACGGCCGAAATCCTTTCGGTCGATCGCACTCGCAAAAGACAGATCTTCCGTAAAGCGCCGCGCTTTGCCAAAACGAAGAAGCACTTTCAGAAGACAAGGCGGAAGAATCGTTGCTGCCTCGCCGTCTACCCCGGCGAGGCATCTCGCGAGCCGGCCCTCTACCGGGGCCACGCCCGCATTTCAACGAGTCCTACCCGGAGTCTTTTTCAGTCATGGCATCCCACGAACTGGCCAGCGTTGCGCTGGACGACAAATACACGGCCACAGAAGGCCGGATCTACCTCAGCGGCATCCAGGCGCTGGTGCGCCTCATGCTCGTGCAGAAATGGCGCGACCAGAAGACGGGGCTGAACACCGCGGGCTTCGTTTCGGGCTACCGAGGCTCGCCGCTCGGCGGCCTGGACGAAGCGCTATGGAAGGCGCAGCCGCAGCTCGAAGCCAACGCAGTCAAGTTCTTGCCCGGCGTAAACGAGGAGCTGGCCGCCACCGCCGTCTGGGGCACGCAGCAGGTGCACCTCACCGGCGAGAGCGCGGTCGATGGCGTCTTTGCCATGTGGTATGGCAAGGCACCCGGCGTGGACCGCTGCGGCGACGTGTTCAAGCACATGAGCCATGCGGGCACCTCACCCAACGGCGGTGTCCTGCTGGTGGCGGGCGACGACCACGGCGCGTCTTCTTCCACGCTGCCCAACCAGAGCGACCACCTGTTCGCCGCCTCGATGATCCCGATGCTCTATCCGCAGAGCGTGGAGGAATACATCGAGCTGGGCCTGCACGGCTTCGCGATGTCGCGCTTCGCAGGGCTGCCGGTGGGTTTCAAGGCGCTGGCCGACACGGTCGAATCTTCCGGCTCCATACCGGCCGGCGCGCTCGACGTGCACACGCGACTGCCTTCGGACTTCGTGTTCCCGCCCGGCGGCGTGCACGCGCGCCTGTCGACCGACACGCTCGGCGTGCAGGCGCGCAAGCAGGAAGCGCTGATGCAGGACTACAAGATCTACGCCGCCATCGCCTATGCGCGCGCCAACCGGCTGAACCGCGTGACCATCGACTCGCCCAAGGCACGGCTGGGCATCGTGGCCTCGGGCAAGTCGTACCGCGATGTGCTCGAAGCGCTGGAAGAACTCGGCATCGATGCAGACGAGGCCGCGCGCATCGGCATTCGCCTCTTCAAGGTATCGATGCCGTGGCCGCTGGAGCCCGACTCGATCCGCGAGTTTGCCGACGGGCTCGAAGAAATCCTGGTGGTGGAAGAAAAGCGCCAGATCGTCGAGTACCAGCTCAAGGAGCATCTCTACAACTGGCGCGAAGACGTGCGCCCGCGCGTGATCGGCAAGTTCGACGAACAAGGCGAGTGGGTGCATCCGCGTGGCCGCTGGCTGTTGCCGGCAACGGCCGACTTCTCGGTGGCGCAGATCGCGCGCGTGATCGCAGGGCGCGTGGCGCGCTTTCACACCAGCGACCGCATCCGCATGCGGCTCGCCATTCTTGACGCGAAGGACGTGGTGCTGGGCAAGGCCGTGGCCACGCCCTCGCGGCCAGCCTGGTACTGCTCGGGCTGCCCGCACAACACCTCGACCAAGGTGCCCGAAGGCAGCCTCGCGCTCGCGGGCATCGGCTGCCACGTGATGGCAACGGCCATCTACCCCGAGCACAACAAGACGACGACGCACATGGGCGGCGAAGGTGCGCCATGGCTGGGGCAGGCGTGGTTCTCCAAGCGCAAGCACGTGTTCGCGAACCTCGGCGACGGCACGTACTACCACTCGGGCTCGCTCGCCATCCGCGCGGCGGTGGCTGCTGGCGTGAGCATCACCTACAAGATCCTCTACAACGACGCGGTCGCGATGACGGGCGGGCAGCCGGTCGACGGGCCCATCACTGTGCCGCGCATCGCGCACCAGATGGCGGCCGAGGGCGTGAAGCGCCTCGCGCTGGTGGCCGAAGACCCGACGCGCTGGGCCGACCGCAGCGTGCTACTGCCGGAGCGTGACGGCTTCATGCTCACCGTGCACCACCGCGACGACATGGACGCGGTGCAGCGCGAGCTGCGCGAGTTCGAGGGCGTGTCGGTGCTCATCTACGACCAGGTGTGCGCAGCCGAGAAGCGCCGCCGCCGCAAGAAGGGCGAATTTCCACAGGCCGCGCGGCGCGTGTTCATCAACGATGCTGTGTGCGAAGGCTGCGGCGATTGTGGCGAGCAGTCGAACTGCACCGCGCTGCTGCCCAAGCAGACCGACCTGGGCCTGAAGCGCAGCGTGGACCAGAGCGCGTGCAATGCGGACGAGTCGTGCATCAAGGGTTTCTGCCCGAGCTTCGTGACGGTGGAAGGCGTGAAGCCGCGCAAGCAGGCGCCGGTGGCGGCAAAGGCTCCGGCGGAAGAAGCCGCCCTGCCCGATCCGGCACCGCTCGCGCTCGAAGGCATGCACAACATCCTGATCACCGGCATCGGCGGTACGGGCGTCATCACCATCGGCGCGCTGATCGGCATGGCGGCGCACCTCGAGGGCAAGGGCGTGAGCGTGCTCGACATGACGGGCATGTCGCAGAAGAACGGCTCGGTAACGTCGCACGTGCGCATCGCGCGCGACGCGGCGCAGCTGAAGGCGCAGCGCATTCCTACCGGCGAGGCCGATCTGATCCTGGGCTGCGACATGCTCACGGCCGGCGCGCCCGATGCCATCGCGCGCATGCGGCCGGGGCGCACCTATGCGCTGGTCAACACCTTCGAGCAGCCGACGGGGCATTTCGCGCAGCAACCCGACTGGGAGTTTCCGGCCGCGCAGGTGCGCGCTCTGATCGAGGAATCGGTCGAAGGCCGCGCGGACTTCATCGATGCGACGCAGCTTGCAACGCGGCTCATGGGCGATGCGATTGCGGCGAACCTGTTCCTGCTGGGCTTTGCGTTCCAGAAGGGCTTTGTGCCGCTGTCCGCCGAGGCATTGAACAAGGCCATCGAGATCAACGGCGTAGCCGTGAAGGCGAACCAGGCTGCGTTCCGCTGGGGCCGCAAGGCGGCGCTGGATCTTGCCGCAGTAACGCGTGAAGCCGCGCCTTCGAAGGTGGTGGCGCTGCAGCGGCCGCAGAGCTTCGAGGCGCTGGTGGCGGACCGCACCGCATTCCTCACGGCGTACCAGAACGCGGCGTATGCGCAGCGCTATGCCGAACTGGTGGAGCGCGTGCGCGCGGTCGAACAGCGCGAGCGCGGCAGCACGCAGCTGGCGAAGGCCGTCGCATCGGGTCTCTTCAAGCTGATGGCCTACAAGGACGAATACGAGGTTGCGCGGCTCTACACCGACAAGCGCTTCATGGAAAAGCTGGGCGAGCAGTTCGAAGGCAAGCCGGTGCTGCGCTTTCACCTGGCGCCGCCGGTGCTCGGCCGCCGCGATGCCGAGGGCCGCGCAGTGAAGACGAGCTTCGGGCCGTGGATGATGGGCGCGTTCCGCCTGCTCGCGAAGTTGCGCGGCCTGCGCGGCACGGCGCTCGACCCGTTTGGCCGTACCGCCGAACGGCGCATGGAGCGGCAGCTGATCGAGGACTACCGCGCGATGGTCGAAGACCTGCTTGCGCGTTTCGATTGCATCGACTTCGACACCGCGCTGTCGCTGGCACGGCTACCCGAGCAGATCCGCGGCTTCGGGCATGTGAAGGAAGAGAGCGTGGTGTCGGCGCGTGTGCGGTGGGGTGTGCTGGTGAAGCAACTGGACACGGCGCCTGCTTCCCGTGCACGCGCCCCGCAGCAGGCGCAGCCCGTGGCGGCCTGAGCCCCGAGCCAGCGGCATTCGAGGGGGCCTGCCGGCGATCAGGGCAAAATTCTGATCGCCGCGCCGGTCGGCCCCTGTCTCCCATGCCGCCAATCACGCCCGCTCCTCTGCCACCCCCAACCCGCCCGCGCCGCCGCTACCGCGCGGCAGCCGCATGGGCGGCCGCACTCGCGCTGGCGCTGCTGCTGATCGGCCTCGCAGCCCAATGGGCCGCGAGCCGCGAAGCTAACTTCCAGGCCGACTCGATCCGCCGCGCCATGGAAGTCCACGTACTGGGCCTGCGCGATGCCGCCGGCAAGTACAGCTACCTCCCGTTCACGGCAAGCCTGCATCCGGACGTGCTGGCCGCGCTGGCCCATCCGCAAGACGCGGCGGTGAAGCAGCGCGCCAACCGCTACATTGAGGAAGTGAACCGCCAGGCGGGCTCTGATGCGCTCTACCTGATCGACCTGCAGGGCATGACGCTGGCGGCCAGCAACTGGGCAACGCCGCAGACCTTCGTCGGCGAGTCGTATGCCAACCGGCCCTACTTCATCGACGCCCGCGCGGGACGCAACGGCTTGTTCTACGGTGTGGGCCAGACGACCGGCGAGCCGGGGCTCTTCATTTCGGCACCGGTGCGGCCGGACGGCGGCGCGGTGCTGGGCGTGGTGACGGTCAAGGTCAGCCTGCGCCAGTTGCAGGATGCCTGGACCTTCGCGCGCGACCCCATCTTGCTGACCGACGCGCGCGGCATCGTGTTCCTGAGTTCGGTGCAGTCATGGATGTACCAGGCCACGCGAGCCCTGGGCGCCGCCGAGATCGAAGGCATGCGGCGCGACCAGCAGTACGGCGCGCGCACGAACTTTCCGGCGCTGCCGTGGAAGGTCGATCGCGACGAAGGCGGGCCCGGCTACCTCGTGCGCACCGACCTCGGCGGCCAGCCGCGCCGCTTCCTGGCGGTGGACGAGCCGCTGCCCGATCTCGGCTGGACGCTGACGGTGATGGCCGACCATGCCGAAGTCACTCGCGCGCGCGAACGCGCCTGGATGCTGGGCCTGCTGTGTGCCAGCCTGCTGCTGCTGGGCGGCCTGTACTGGCAGCTGCGCGAACGCCGCTTCGCCGAGCAGCGCGATGCGCGGCGCGACCTGGAGCTGCGCGTGCGCGAGCGCACCCACGAACTCGACGAGGCCCACGCCTTCCGCAAGGCGATGGAAGACTCGCTGCTGGTGGGCATGCGCGCACGCGACCTGAACGGCCGCATCATCTACGTCAACCTGGCCTTCTGCGAAATGACCGGCTACGGTGCCGACGAACTGCTCGGCCGGCTGCCGCCCTACCCCTACTGGCACCCTGACGACGTGACGCTGCACTGGCGCCACTACGACGCCATGATGAGCGGCGAGCCCGCGCACGCGGGCTTCGAGTCGCGCCTGCGGCACCGCGACGGGCACGAGGTGATCACCATGGTCTACACCGCTGCGCTGATCGACGCCGACGGCAAGCACAGCGGCTGGATGAGCTCGGTGGTGGACATCACCGAGCAGAAGCGCGCCGAACTGCGCCAGCGCCAGAACGACGAACAGCTGCAGCACGCCCAGCGCCTGGCCAGCCTCGGCGAGATGGCCTCCACGCTGGCCCACGAGCTGAACCAGCCGCTGATGGCGCTGAGCAACTTCGCGAGCGCCGCCAAGGCTTTTGCAGAGCAGGGCAACCAGTCGCTGCTGGTCAGCAGCCTCGACGAGACCATGGCCCAGGCCCAGCGCAGCGCCGAGATCGTGCGGCGCATCCGCGGCTTCGTGCGCCAGCGCACCGCAGGCACCGAAGACTGCGCGGTGGCGGCGCTGGTCAGCAACGCGCTGGCGCTGCTGCAGGGCGAGATGCGCATGCGCCAGGCGCGCGCCGAGGTTCGCATACCGGCAGGGCTGCCCGAGGTGCGCGGCGACCGCGTGCTGCTCGAGCAGGTGCTGCTCAACCTGCTGTCCAACAGCCTGCACGCCATGCAGGCCACCCCGCCGGAACAGCGGCTCGTGGAGATCGAGGCCGAGGTGCAGGAAGGGCGCATGCACATCCGCGTGGCCGACCGCGGGCCGGGCATCGACGCCGCGCTGGCCGAGCAGGTGTTCGCGCCCTTCTTCACCACCAAGACCGGCGGCCTGGGGCTGGGGCTGAACATCTGCCGCACCATCGTCGAGGCCCATCGCGGCCGGCTGTCCTTTGCCAACCGGGCCGGCGGTGGCACAGTTTTCACCCTCGAACTGGAAATCACACCCCCATGAACGCCATGAGCGCTCTTGCCAACAACCTGTGCGTGGTGGACGACGACGAGGCCGTGCGCCGTTCGCTGGGCCTGCTGCTACTGTCGCGCGGCTACGCGGTGCAGACCTTTGCCTCGGGCGAGGCCTTCTTGGCCGGCGCCGATTTGCAGCGCGCGGGCTGCGTGATCCTGGACCTGCGCATGGACGGCGTGAGTGGCCTGCAGGTGTTCGATGCGCTGCGCGCACAAGACAGCCCGCTGGTGGTGATCTTCCTGTCCGGCCACGGAGACATACCTATGGCCGTCGAGGCCGTGCAGAACGGCGCCTTCGGCTGGTTGGAAAAACCGTGCAACGACGAACGCCTGCTGGACAGCATCGCCAAAGCATTGCAGCAGGCTGGCGAGATCGCCGCGCGCCGGCAGGCCCGCCAGGCCGCGCAGGCACTGTGGGACAAGCTGACACCGCGCGAGATGCAGGTGGCCCGGCTGGTGGCCGAGGGCAAGCCCAACAAGCAGATCGCGCAGGAGCTCGCGCCGCTGGAGCAGCGCACCGTGGAAACCCACCGCGCGCATGTGTTCGCCAAGCTGGGGCTGGCGAACAGCCATCAGTTGGACCGGTTCCTGCGGGAACACGCACTGTAGCGACCCGACTGGAAGCAAGGGGGCCCAATGCGCGAGCCCATGGCAGGACCGGAAGTGGCTCGGCGAGCTTCTTGCTTGACCTCATCGCCGCAGCCAGTCGCGTTGCGCAGGAGGACTCCGATGCCGAACTTTTACTTGCCGCTCTCTGGCAATGTGCGCCAGGAAATCAATCCCTGGACTTGGTTTACCAAGATCGCCAATGGGCAGCTTGGGTTCATCAACATCAATATGGGCAAGTCGTCAGACCCTGCTCTGGAGCAGCAGATTCTGGATGACGTCGGAAGCTACGGACGGCAGATTGGACAACTCGGTGATGCGCTGGAGGCGGTTCTCGCGCACATGAAGACCGACACCTGGGAGCCCAAGGCCAAGGAAGCGGTCGATGCCTTCAGGTTTCAGCTCGCCGAGATTCGCCGGCTGAAGCTGAGCCGGACTGACAACAAGACCTGACATTTCTCGGCTGCATATCGAACTGACCTGGGGCGGGCTTTGCGACGTCTTCTGGTCCGGGGACTTCACCAAGGCCGTGCCGTTTCAGTGTCGCTACATCGCAGCGCTGCTCTCGAGTTGATGGCAAATTTCGGCCAGGACCAGACGTTCGCAGCGCCTATGCTAGGCGGTCAAGAACAAGTCCCCTCCCCGGCCACTGCCGCGAGACAACCCGACCATGCACTCGACCGGAACCCTGCGCGGCATCGCCGCGATGCTGTTGGCTTGCGCCTTCTTTGCCTGCATGGACGCGCTGCTCAAGAACCTGGCCGGGCACTACCCGCCGGTGCAGGTGATGGCACTGCGCGGTCTCACGGCTCTGCCCCTGGTGTGCCTGTACATCGCCTGGCGGCGCGAGGCAGCCGGCGTTTTCAGCCGCCGGCTGCGTTGGCGCCTGCACCTGCTGCGCACTGCGCTGAACATGACGATGCTCGTGCTCTTCGTCCATGGCCTGAAGACCCTGGGCCTGGCAGAGGCCTACACACTCACTTTCATCGCTCCGATGCTGATGGTGCTCATCGCCGTGCCGATGCTGGGCGAGTCGGTCCAGCCGCGGCACTGGATCGCGATCGGGCTGGGCTTCGTCGGTGTCGTGATCGCACTTCGGCCTGAGCAGGGTGCCTTCCTCTCGGTGGGTGCTCTGGCGATTCTGGTGGCCGCAGTCTGCTATGCGCTGTCGAACATGCTGGGCCGGCTCATCAGCCGCACCGAATCGAGCGCCGCGCTGGTCTTCTGGACTACGGCCGGCATGGCAGTGGGCGGCGGTCTGCTATCGGCGCCGCAATGGGTGCCAATCCAGGCTGAACACACGTGGGTGCTTGCGGGTTTGTCCATCAGCGGCTTTCTGGGCCAGATGGCTATCGCCGAGGCCTTCCGTCACGGTCAGGCCGCCGCCATCGCCCCCTTCGAATACAGCGCCCTGGCCTGGGCGCTTGTGCTGGACTGGGTGTTCTGGCAGGCCGCGCCCGACGCATGGACGCTGGGCGGCGGGGCATTGATCGTTGCGAGCGGACTGTGGCTGGCGCGAAGCGAGGCGCCAAAATCTGCTCGGCCAAAGAGGCAGGCCACCTGATCCGCGGCGAAGCGGGCGTGCGAAGCCGCATCGGGCAGACAAGATCAACGGCTCAGGGCGCCAGCGTGAGCTTGAAGATCTGGTTGCCGTTGGATGCGCCCACGTAGATGGTCCCGTCGCTGGCGACCGCCACACCAATCGGAAAATTGAAGATGATCGCCGCGCCGGTGCTGTCCCGCAGTGTGCTGATCTCGCCCGCAGGCGTGACCACTCGCGCCACGCCATCCCAGGCATGCGTCAGGAACACGTTGTCATGTGCATCCACCGTTACGCCGTAGGAATAGCCGAGCTTGGCCGGCGTGGCGGCCGTTCCGTCGACCACATTGGAAACAGCGTTGCCGTTGCAATCGCCCAGCAGCGTACTCACTGTGGCGCTGGCCACATCGATCTTGCGCAAGCATGTGCCGTCGGTGTCCGTGTCGTACAGCGTGCTGCCATCGCGGCTGATCGCCAGGCCCTGCGGGCGCGCCATCTGGGCGGCCGTGCCGACTCCGTCGAGGTAGGCCTGCGTGCCGTCTCCGGCGAGCGTGCTCGTGGTGCCATCGGCCGCGACCTTGCGCACGCGCTTGTTTTCCAGGTCTGCCACGAACAGGTTGCCTGCGCCATCCAGCGCAATGCCGGCGGGGTCGTTGAACATTGCAGCGGCCGGGCTGTCGGCGTACCCGCTGGTGCCACTGCCCACCCAGGTGCTGTAGGTTGTGGCGTTGGGGGCGATCTTGTTGATGCGATGCTGGTCGCTCACGTACAGGGTACCGTCGGCGGCCAGTGCCAGGCCATACGGCGTGTTCATGGTCGTCCCCGGCGTTACTTCCGCGCCGCTGCCGCTGGCCGTGTCGATCCTGTAGACCGAACCATTGCCTCCCATGGCCACGTAGAGGTTCGCGCCGCTGGCATCCAGAACGAGTTGATAGGGACGGTTGTATGTCACCCCGGTGGTCGCCAGCACGTTGGCGACCCAGGGTTTGACCGTCAGCGTGGCGGCATGGCTGGTCACACTGCCATTGGGGCCCGTCACTTGCACGCGCAGCTGCTGGCCGCTGTCGGCCAGTTGATTGGCAGCTGTGGTGAAGCTGTCGCTGGTGGCGCCGGAAACATCGGTCCAGTTGGCACCGCCATCAACGCTGCGCTGCCACTGGTAGGTCGTGGCACGCACAGCCTGTACCTTCAACATGGCGGTCACGCCCTGGCCAATGGTGGTATCCGATGGCTGTGTCGTGATGGAGGGCGCGGTGTCTTCCTGCGTCGGTGCCGGCGTCTGCGTTCCCTGAGGAGCAGGTGCAGGAGCGACAGCGAAGCCGGGGAAGCCGCCGCCTCCGCCCCCACCGCCGCCGCAGGCGGCCAGCACGAGGTTCATCATCAGCAGCGCGGCAGGTGCACGCCATGCGCGGGAAACGGTACGAGTGGTATTCATGATGGGCCTTCCTTTTTTCAAGTGGAGTGAACGAGAAGGCCTCCACGGTAGGGTCGGCAACGCCTGCGATCTAGTGTCGAAGGTCATCGCCGAGCAGCAAAAAAAGATGCTCAGGAGCGCATGCAAGCGTGCGTCGTATCGTGCCGCGTCAGCGATGCAAGGGCCTGCAGCAGCCTGTCGGCGGCCACCGGCTTGAGTAGCACCTGCAACCCGGAGTCGAGCATCTGCCGCTGTCGTTGCGGCGCGGTTTCCCCGGTGATCAACAGTACCTGCAAGCCGGGGCTGAAGCACGCGCTCAGTCGCTGCGCCGCGGCAAGTCCGTCGGCACCGTCGGCCAGCCGCACGTCGCACAACAGAACTTCGACAGGGGTACTTCCATGTGCGGCTTGCACCAGCACGGCCTCGGCTTCGGCCTCGCTGGCCACTGCATCGATGGTTACGCCGTGGGCCTGCAGCAGCCCGGTAACGGCTTGGCGGATCGCGGCTTCATCATCGATGAGCAGCACGCGCTGCGGCAATGGCAAGGCAGCGCCTGGGCATGCAGCGAGTGGCACGACACCCGAGGCGGTCACCGCCGGAAGCACCAGGCGAAAGCGACTGCCGTGATGCAGGCGCGAGCGCACCTGCAGCGGGTGCGCCAGCAAGCGTGAGAGCCGCTGCACGATGGACAGGCCGATGCCCAGTCCCTGTGCTCGATCGCGCCCCGGATTACCGATCTGGTAGAACTCGTCGAAGATGCGGCCGAGGTGCTCGTCCGCGATGCCGATGCCGGTATCGCATACGTCGATCCACACCAGCGGCCCGCGTGCGCGGGCAGCCACCACCACGCCGCCGCGCGTCGTGTACTTGAGCGCGTTGTCCACGAGATTGGACAGCAGCCGCTGCAACAGCTGCGGATCACTCAGCACCCAGCAAGGCGTGGCACGCAGCCGCAGTTGCAGATCCCGGTCGGCCGCCTGCGCCACGAACACATTGTTGAGCGCGAGGAACAGCGGATTGAGCTCCACGGGTCGAATCTGCGGCGCCACCTCGCCGGCATCAAGTCGCGAGATGTCCAGCAGGATGTCGAGCGAATCGCCGAGCGTTCCAACCGCATCCATCAACCGCACCGCGTGATTCCATTCCTCCGTGCCCTTGAGCTTCTTTTCAATGACGGCTCCGAACAATGCGATGGCGTGCAGAGGCTGGCGCAGATCGTGGCTCGCCGCGGCAAGAAAGCGCGTCTTCTCCTCGCTGACACGCTGGGTCGCGGCAATCTGATGGCTCAGCTGCTCGGCCAGCGCCTCCTTTTCGAAACGCATGGTCAGCGCAGCTGTCAGCAGCCGATGATGCTGCAGCGCGAACATGATCATGACGCACATGTACAGCAGGCAGCCGGTGGCCAGGAACAGGTGCGTGCTGTCGCCGCGCCAGGCCAGCGCCAAGGTCAGGCTCGCCATGCTGGGCACGATGAAGCGTGGAATGTTGCGCTTGAGAACCGCCAGCGACAGTGCTCCGCCGGCGCAGCCGCCCATCATCATCACGATGACCATGACCCAGAGCCCCAGGTTGCGCCCCGGCGGAACGCACAGCCACGGCGCCAGGCCCCAGACACAGGAGCGCAGCAGCACGTTGCGCGCATTGAAGCGTGCCCAGTACTCGGGATGGGCGGCAGCATCAGGACTGCGCTGGTAGCGCCGATAGGCTCGTCGCAGCGTTAACGCCAGGTGCAGTGCCATCCACAGCAGGACTTGCCAGCGCCACGTGGCCACGAACAGGCCGATGCCCAGCGACTGTGCCGTGAGGAAGTCCGCGAGATAGGCTGCCGGCGCGTTGGCATGGACCGCGGCCACCTGTTCGCGCAGCACCCGCTCGGCCAACTCGGGCGGATGCAAGTCATTCATTGCAGGCATGCGGGGCATCGCCACGTCGAAGGCCGCATGGCGCGGTGGGCTCACTTCAGACTGCTGATGAGCTGGGCTCGCGAGCGCACGCCGAACAGCAACAACAGGGTAGACACATGGTTCTTGACCGTGCCCTCGGTCAGGTGCGATAGCTGTGCGATCTCTTTGTTCGACTTGCCGGCCAGCAGCCAGTCGAGGATTTCGACCTGGCGCACGTTGAGCTGCGGCTGCAACTCAGTCGTCGCCGTCGCCGGCGTCGTGCGGACAGCGACAGGGGCCATGGACGGCGAGGCTGGCAGAGCGACCAGATCGTTGTCCCTCACGTAGCGCAACACCTCGCCCAGGTGACCTGTCTTGGGCAGGAAGGCCTGCGCCCCGAGCGCCATCACCCCTTGCATCAACGCATGGCTGTCCTTGCCCGATAGCACGACCACGCGCGATGCAGGAAAGGCGCGCCTGAAACGCACCAGGGTATCCAGCCCCTGGGAGTCGGGCAGATCGAGATCGAGCAGCACCAGAAGATGCGACGTGAGATGGAACTCGTACAGGCGCAATGCGTCGGCCAGGGAGCGTGCCTCGTACACCGGCACGCTGCCGGTCTCCGCAAGCAGCAGCGCCCTCAGGCCCAGGCGCACCAACTCGTGGTCGTCGACCACCAGGATGCCCCGCGCCGGTATGGCAACGCTGGCCTCGCTACGCAACGGCGCGGCATGCAGCGGCAGGGGGGTGGCAGTAGCCATGGTCCGGGCATCTTAGTGCGGATGGCTGCGAACCTGAAATGACCAAAGTCATGAGATCCGCGGCTCTGCCATGAGCAACATCTGCCATCGGTAGGATGGTTCGGGCTTCACAACATCGCGCGACGTTTCCCCATATCGACACCATCCTGCATCTTTGGATGGAACGCCTTAAGCAGCAGGGCGGCATTGGAATCACGCATGTCTCCACCGGAGAGCCACACAGGTCCAGATCGAACTGATGAGCGATCAAGCCGCTCTCTCGTTGCTCACTACCGGTTCGGTTCGGCGCTGACGCTCGTGACGCAGAGGTTCAATTGCCGCGCAAATAGAAAGGCATAGGCGAAAGGGCATATGCCTTCGGGACATCTCGTTGCAGGGCGTATTAAGCAATCGGCCCGCAGACCGGCATCTCTCTCGTTGCCGTCGGGGTACTCAATACGCCAGCGGTTTGGACGGCATTTCCACCGAAGCTAAAGGTGAGCTGCTCGTACTCGCTACTTGGATCACGCGGCTTGTCTGCTTGGAGCGTGTCGACAGCTCGAACCGCGGCTTGCCAAGCACTTGAGTCGCCACCCGCGATGCGAACCGCCGTATCAAGAAACGCACGCCGAAGCACGACGGCTTGTTGAACAGCCCGGGCACAACCGTGCGCTTTCCGCGCAACATCGCGCGGCAGCTAAATCATCTGCACCACGACCTTGCCCTTGGCGCGCCCACTGTCGACGTAAGCCAGAGCTTTGTGGGTGTCCTGAAACGGGAATACTTTGTCGACGACCGGGCGGATTGCGCCTGATTCGACGAGGGCGGTGATCTCGCGCAACTGCGCCCCATCAGCCCGCATGAAGACGAAGGTGTATTCACCCCCGATCTTTTTTGCCTTCTTCCTGATGCCGAAACTCAGCAGGCGCAGCACCTGCTGGAGCGGCCAGGCCAGTCCTCGCGCGACGGCGAACGTCGGGGTGGGTGGCCCGGAGATGGAGATGAGATGCCCGCCCGGCTTGAGAACCTGGAGGGATTTGTTCAGCTCGTTGGTGCCGAGGCTGTTCAGCACCACGTCGTAGCCGCGAAGCACCGTGGCGAAGTCCTGCTGCTTGTAGTCGATGACGACGTCCGCGCCCAAGGCCTTCACCCAGCCGATGTTGGCCGTACTGGTGGTCGTGGCCACGAACGCGCCGAGGTGCTTGGCAAGCTGGATGGCGATGGTGCCGACGCCGCCGGAGCCGGCATGGATCAGCACCTTCTGCCCCTTCTTCAGCTTGGCAGTTTCGACCAGCACCTGCCAGGCCGTCAGGGCCGCCAGAGGAACGGAGGCGGCCTCGACCATGCTGAGATTCGCGGGCTTCAGCGCCAGCGACGACTCCTTGACGGCAATGAACTCGGCGAAGGTGCCGATGCGATCGTCGTCAGGGCGTGCATAGACCTCATCACCGGGCTTGAAGTTGCGAACGCGAGCGCCGACCCGCACGACCGTTCCGGCCATGTCGTTGCCCAGGATCAGGGGGAGGCGGTAGGGAAGAATCAGCTTGAATTCACCGCTCCTGGTCTTCGTGTCCAGGGGATTGATGCTCGCCGCGTGGATCCGGATCAGGACGTCATCGTCCCGGACCTCGGGGTCGGGCATTTCGCCGATGCGGCCAACTTCTTTCTTTCCGTAGCGATCGATGATGAAAGCTTTCATGGGGTACTTTTTTCAGTCATTGAGGAAGGCCAGCGCCTTGGGCACGAACTCGCCGTGGTACTGGAAGATCCCGCCATGTCCGGCGTCCTTGTAGATGACCAGTTGTGAGCCAGGAATGCGACGCGCCATGTCATGACTGTTCACGGTGGGCACCATGATGTCGTTGTCGCCATTGGCGATCAGCACAGGGATGCGGATGCCGCCCAGATCCTGCGGCGCCTGCTGGCCCCAGGCCTTGATTGCCTTCAACTGTCGCAGGAAGGCACTGGGCGTCGGCCCGTTGTCCCGATCCGTCTTGCGTTCCCTCAGTCGCTCCAGGAAGGCTTTGGCGGCTTGACGACCATTGGCCGTGGAGGTGAAGAACAGGTAGGTCTTCGGATCGCGCAGCGTCAACAAGCCTTTGACCATCAGCGGCCAGGAGACCGCCCCTACCTGGTCGATGCCTTTGCCGCCCGCCGGCCCCGTACCGGTCAGGATGAGCCGGCGCACCAGGCCGGGGGCTTTCAGCACAATGTCCTGCGCCACGAATCCTCCGAGGGAGAAGCCAAGCAGATCGACCTTCTCGAAACCCAGCGCGTGGATCAGTGCGATCGCATCCCGTGCCATCGCGTCGATGGTCACAGGTGCCGTTCCGCCCGAAGCGCCGACCCCCCGGTAGTCGATGGCGATGATGCGATGCCGGCGGGAAAGCCCATCGACGATACGCGGGTCGAAATTGTCGAGGACCGCGCCCCAATGGTTGAGCAGGACCAGCGGCACGCCACTGCGCGGCCCCAGGTCGCGGTACGCGAACGCAGTCCCGTCGACATCGATCGATCGGGTGGCGGTGTCGATGTAGGGCACGCTCGATCCTGGGTGCCGGTCGGTAGGGGTCAACGTCATCGTCATCGTATTGGCGGTCAGGCGTTCACATCGACGATGGTGCGCCCCTGAACCATCCCTGCGAGGACTTGACTGGCGACATCAGACACCTCTGCCAGGCCAATCACCTTGGTGGTCCGTGCAAGCTTGCCCAGATCCAGGTCGCTGGCCAGGCGCGACCACGCCTGCAGCCGCACAGGCTGCGGCGCATTGACCGAGTCGATACCTGCGAGGGTGACGTTGCGCAGGATGAACGGCAGCACGGATGCCGGCAGATCCGCGCCCTGTGCGAGGCCGAAGGCCGCGACCACGCCGCGATACCGGGTCTGCGCCAGGACGTTCGCCAACGTATGGCTGCCGACCGAATCGATGGCGCCGGCCCACCGCTCCTTGGCGATCGGTGCGCCCGCTTCGGACAGGGTGTGGCGGTCGATGACGTCCGCCGCGCCCAGCGCACGCAGGTAGGCGGCTTCGTCGAGTCGGCCGGTCGATGCGATCACGCGATAGCCCAGGCCCGACAGCAATGCGATGGCCACAGAGCCGGAGCCGCCATTGGCGCCGGTCACCAGGATGTCTCCACGCTCGGGCGTCAGACCGCCATGCTCCAGTGCGAGCACGGCCAACATGGCGGTGAACCCGGCGGTGCCGATGGCCATGGCATCCCGGGTCGAAAAGACCTCCGGGATCTTGACCAGCCAATCACCGCTCACTCGCGCCTTCTGTGCGAAGCCGCCGTGGTGCGTCTGGCTCAGTCCCCAGCCGGTCGCCAGCACACGGTCGCCGGCGACGAGGCCGGGGTAGGTCGACGACTCGACGACACCGGCAAAGTCGATGCCCGGAATCAGCGGAAACTGGCGAATGACTGGTGACCGGCCACTGAGCGCCATCGCGTCCTTGTAGTTCACCGTCGAGTACTCGATCGCGACGGTGACGTCACCCGGCATCAGATTTTCGTCCTTGAAGTCGACCAGGCTGCTTGAAATGGTGTCGCCAGTCTTGCTGGCGAGCAGTGCCTTGAATGTCATGTGCCGTCCCTTCCGCTCTGGGGCTTTTTGCGGTTTCAGGCGGCGGCTCGATAGCGCTCTGCCACATGCGCCTGCCGGATGTCCCCGATCAAGGTCTGCCGTGCCGCGTTCAGCACCTCCCAGCGCGCGCCATCATGCAGCGGCGGGATGGTCACGAGTTCGCGGCGGTCGAATCCGACCAGTGCGGCATCTACCAGTTCTTCCACTCCCATCAGATCAGGCATCGCGCTGCTGTCGATGCCCGCACGCTCCCAGATCTCGGTACGGGTTCCGGCTGGCAACACCGCCTGCACGTAGACACCCTTGGGCGTGAGCTCCAGGCTCAGCCCCTGGGACAGGAACAGCACGAAGGCCTTGGTCGCGCCGTAGACCGACATGCCGAACTCGGGCGCCAGGCCGACCACCGAGCCGATGTTGACGATCGCGCCTTTGCCAGCCTGCGCCAGGCGCGGGGCGACGGCGCTCGCCAGCCTGACGAGTGCGGTGGTGTTAAGACTGACCAGTCGGGCGACATCGTCTGTCGATTGGTCGATGAAGTGACCGGATAGTGCAGCCCCGGCGTTGTTGATCAGGGTTTCGATCCTGGTGTCCTCGCGCAGGCGCGTCTCGACTGCGGCCAGATCGCCGGGCTGGGTCAGGTCGGCCGGAAGGATATCGACGGCAGCGCCGGTTTCCTCGCGCAGGCGCGCAGCGAGCGTTTCCAGGCGCGCCTTGTCGCGCGCCACCAGCACAAGGTCGTGGCCGCGGCGTGCGAAGCGGTCGGCATAGATGGCGCCAATGCCGGTCGAGGCGCCCGTGATGAGAACAGTGGAATGGGATGTCATGTGTTTTCTCTTGATCGAAAAGGTCGTTGGTCAGGCAGAAAAAGGGGATGCGGGCGGCATCACTCCTTCAGAAACTGGATCGCGTGTTGCCCCAGAGGCGATAGGCGAATTTGTCGCCATCCACCTCGAAGAAAGGGGGGGCGGTCAGGTGGGTATCGCTCATTTCCAGAAGCCTTCCGAGGTGAGTCAGCCTAATGATGTCGATTGTCATCTTTGTTGTCAAGGGGTTTGATGATGATTAACATCAATGTATATTCATGACTTCACTGATGGCACATCTAGAGAGATCCTTGACATGAAGGTCACCAAAGCGCAGGCCCAGGCGAACCGGGCACACATCGTCGAGACGGCCTCCACGCTGTTTCGCGAGCGAGGCTATGACGGGGTGGGGATTGCGGACTTGATGGCGGGCGCAGGGTTCACCCATGGTGGCTTCTACAAGCACTTCGGGTCCAAGGCCGACCTGATGGCAGAAGCGGCAACATGCGGTTTTGCGCAGACGGCGGCCAAGGCCGAAGGCGTCGATGCGATGGAGTTCGTCAAGCACTACTTGTCCCGTGAGCACCGCGATGCTCCTGGTGACGGTTGCACGATGGCCGCACTATGCGGAGATGCCGCGCGTCAGACGGAGTCGATCAAGACGGCTTTTGCGGCCGGCGTTGAAAGCTTGCTGGCGAACCTGGCAAACCAGTGCGGCGCGACAGAGGAAGGCGATGAGTGCGGCGACGCGCGTGCCAAGCGGATCGACGTCATTGCACAGGTAATCGGCGCAATAGTGCTGTCACGGGCGTGTCCTGACGACTCACCACTCGCCGATGAAATTCTGGATGTATGCCGCACTGCAGTCCTGTCGAGGCTTTCCTCGCCGACCCTTGGCTCCTCCCTTGCCTAGATCAGCCAGTCCAGTTTCTTGCACACGCTGAAAGATGACCGCTTTGCGGATTTCGACGTTTCCGCTGACCGTTAACCCGCCAAGACCATCCCCATCGGAACTCACTCGCAGAGCTTGATCCAGCGTTCAAGTCGCCCCACCACACGCGGAGTATTGAGCCGGGCAATCGACCCTTCCATGTCCTCGGCGCCTTCGCTCTGGCACAGCAGTACAACCTCTTCACGCACCGCGCCAGTACCAAAGAACCCTTCGCGATCAAGTTGTTCCATCGCAGCGACGCAGGCTTCGAAGAGGCCCGCGTGCAAGACGTCGAACTCAACACTGCAAGGCAAGTCATTGCGGTGGCAGGGCAGAATCATGCGGTAGGCGATGTCGAGGAACTCGTCGCCCTCCGAATGGGGCCACTCGGCGGAGCACCAGATCTCGCTTTCGTCGTCCATGTCGCCGGGCTCGCCCAGCGCAAGAATGCCAGCGGCGTGGACGATGGTCATCGCGCTGTCGTCACTGCCGAGCGCGAAGAGGCGGATGGTTTCGTCGGGGTGGGCCGCGCGAATGGCCTGGAAGGCGCGGCGAGCACCATCGCGAATCTCGGCGGTGAGCAGGGGGAAGTCGATGCGAGCCGGGTCGTGTGTGCCCTGGCGCACCCGCTTGTAGCCCCGGGCCTCGATCTCGCTGCTGCGCTGCACGAGGGCGTCCTTCGCGGCCTGCGGACTGGCAAACTCGGCGACGCTGGAGCGCCCCATGGTTTTCACCTTGCCATTCGCGGCCCACAGTGAGCTGCCGAACTGGCGCAATTCGTGGAAGTCGGTGGGCACCTCGTTGTCGAAGCGGTAGAACAGTGACCATGTCATGGCGGCGAGAACTCCTTCTGGCGGGGCGCGGTGTCTCCTGAATTTGAACATTCAGCTTGTGCGCAATCACGCTGCCCGTTCGACCCACTGGGCGCGCCAAGCGGGGGCGTCGAAGGGATCGGCAAAGTATTGAGTCTCGCGCGATACCTTTCCACCCCGGAACTCCATGATGCTCACGGTGAAGGCGCTCTTGCCCCCGTAGTCGATCGCATACTCGGTTATCCAGAGACTGCCCTCCCCCACGATCCGCCGGACCACAAACCCAGATGGCTTGCCGGGGTGATGGCTGCGAAGTGCCTGCAGGTTGTGCCGGCCGTGGATGACCTCGCCTGACTGCGGGTAGGTGCACACGGCATCGTCGTGATAGATCTCATGCTCGACGACCTGGTCGCCTGCGGCGGACGCAGCCCAATGTCTGTCGATAGCCGTCCGGATGATCTGCTCTTCCATCATCGACCTCCATTGCGAGCCCGCTTGCTTGCGGCACCCCATTCTAGGTATTTACCCTTGCGTACCGATACGTAGCCGCCCGGCGGCAGGCTACGGACGACAGCCCGGCGGCGGCCGGACAGACTCGGCGGGACGGCTTCGCGCGGCTTTGCGGCGGGCCGCAGCAAGAGACAAGCAAGGACCCCTTTTCATGACCGCCATCGCAAGCAGTGCGACCGCCGGCGCCTCCAGCCCCGACGCGACCACCGCCAACAACACCCCGTACACCTTCGAAGAAAAGCGCAAGCGCATCTTCGCCATCTTTGCCGCCTCGTCCGGCAACCTGGTGGAGTGGTTCGACTTCTACGTCTACGCCTTCTGCGCCATCTACTTCGCGCCGGCGTTCTTCCCCAAGTCCGACCCCACCGTGCAGTTGCTGAACACCGCTGGCGTGTTCGCTGCCGGCTTCCTCATGCGCCCGATCGGCGGCTGGCTGTTCGGCCGCCTGGCCGACCGCAAGGGTCGCAAGACTTCGATGGTGACTTCGGTCGTCATGATGTGCGTGGGCTCGCTGGTCATCGCCTGCCTGCCAACCTATGCACAGATCGGCGCCGCTGCGCCCGCGCTGCTGCTGGCCGCACGGCTGCTGCAGGGCCTGTCGGTCGGTGGCGAATACGGCACCACCGCCACCTACATGAGCGAAGTGGCGATGCGCGGACAGCGCGGCTTCTTCTCGTCGTTCCAGTACGTCACGCTGATCGGCGGCCAATTGCTGGCGGTGGTTGTCGTGGTGGTGCTGCAGCAGGTGCTCGACGAGGCCGAGCTCAAGAGCTGGGGCTGGCGCATTCCGTTCGTCATCGGCGCTATCGCCGCGGTGGTCGCACTCATGCTGCGCCGCACGCTGACCGAAACCGCGAGCACCAAGACCCGCGCCGCCAAGGGCGCCGGCTCGATGCGCGAACTGTTCACGAACCACAAGCGCGCCTTCTTCGTGGTGCTGGGCTACACGGCCGGCGGCTCGCTGATCTTCTACACATTCACCACCTACATGCAGAAGTACCTGGTGAACTCGGCCGGCATGTCGATCAAGACCGCAAGCAACGTGATGACGGCCTGCCTGTTCATCTACATGTGCATGCAGCCGCTGTTCGGCGCGCTGTCGGACCGCATCGGCCGCCGCACCAACATGCTGCTGTTCGGCGCACTGGGCGCGCTGATGACGGTGCCGGTGCTGAGCAACCTGCAGAACGTGAGCAGCCCGCTGGTGGCCGGCATGCTGATCACGCTCGCGCTGGCGGTAGTGAGCTTCTACACCTCGATCAGCGGCATCGTGAAGGCCGAGATGTTCCCGCCCGAGATTCGTGCACTGGGCGTAGGCCTGTCGTACGCGGTGGGCAATGCCATCTTCGGCGGCAGCGCGGAATACGTGGCGCTGGGGCTGAAGTCGATCGGGCACGAGTCGTACTTCTACTGGTACGTGACGGGAATGATGGGAGTGGCCTTCCTCGTCAGCCTGCTGCTGCCGAAGCAGGCGACGTACCTGCATCACGACAAGTAAGCAGGCGCCCCGACAGAGCACCCCTGCAAACCGGGCGACAGAGGGCCCGGAAATACCCTCTGATTTCCTCGCAAGCCCCCGGACCGGACCTGCCCGTCCGGGGCCGCGTCTTCGGCACGGCGCGGCACGGCGGCCATGCCGCCGCAACGTGCCGAGCAGGCGCCTCCCGCATTCGAGGGATGCTGCATCCGTCGAGAAAGCACAGACTCGGGACGGCCTCCATGGCCTGCTTTCACGACGAAGGAGCACAAGGCATGAACGAAATTCTCTCGGCGTGTGCCCAGCAGATGACGCAGCAGAATGGCGTTGCGTTTCGCGACTGGCTTTCGCTGCTGGCGCTGGTCGCAGGCATATGCACATTCATCTGGAAGCTCTACGCGGACACGAAGTCCGCCCGCTACCGGGAAACCGTCGGATTTCTCGAGAAGCGGACCGCCGGGCTGATGGCCGACTGGAAGCTCGTGCAAAAGGCTGTTGCAGAAGGCCAGGACTTTGACGATGCGGCAAAGAGCATGCTGGGCATGCTCGATACCGTGGCTCTCCTGGTCAAGAAGAAAGCCTTCGACAAAGAGCTGGTCTACAACTACTGGTGGGCGTACTTCATCGATGCGAAGAAGAACCCGGCGGTCGAGGCATGGATCAAGGCTCGCCACGATCTCGACAAGCACGTCCTGGAACACTTCCTGGAGCTCCACGCCGAGTTCAAGAAACGCTGCGAGGCGGAACAGGCTCAGGCGACGATTACCACCGCGCCCCCGCCTCCTTCCGCATAGACCCGACGAGGACCTCTCTCAGCCAGCGTGGCGCTTCGGTGCGACGTGTGCCCCGCTTGCATCCCACCGCTTTGTTCCCCCTTGGGCAGCTGCCCAAGGGGAACAAACCGATGGACCAGAAGACATGTAGGCCGTTGATCAGCTAGTACTGCAAAAAGGCAGGCAAAAAACAAAGTCGTGGACTGCCCCCTCTAGACCAAACTCCAAGTGACAGCTGTGCAAGTATCAATGTTCTGGACTAGCCGATCCACGGACCATAGGCGCATCAGGTAGCCCGCATGAACGGCGCGCACTTTGATACGCAAGACGCCATCTGACATGTCTGGAAACGGCGGGACAGATCGACTTCTGTGAAGTTTGGGACGCGAGAGGTCGAGAAAAGCGATTCTTTGAGATCATGTAGCGACGGCCTGCGAAGGTAAGTGCTCAGTGCGGATCGGAAGCCTCGTAGACCAGCACTGCAGCGGCCAAGTCCTCCAGCGCGGTACCCACGGCCTTGAAGACGGTCCGCCCGTCACTTTCGGCTCGTCCCTGAGTCCTGCCCGCGGCCAGATCGGCCAACTCTCCCGCTACATCTGCGGCGGCGAACACGCCGCGCGACATGGGCCCGAGCAGTTCGCCGCTCTTGTGCAACGCTTCTTGCGTATCGACAAACAGGCGTGCGCCAGCAAAGCAGGCATCGTCGGCTTCGCGCATCTGCGGCGTGAAGCTGCCGATCAGGTCGAGGTGGCTGCGCGGCCGCAGCCACGCGCCCTGCACCAGTGGCTGCGTGGCGAGCGTGGCACAGCTCACGACGTCGACATCGTTCACCGCCTTGGCGAGGTCCGGCGCGACGGCCGCCTCGATGTTCTGCGCGCACAGCCGCGCAGCGAGTGCCTTCGCCGCGGATTCGTCGCGGTCCCACACCGCTACTCGTTCGATGGGAAGCACGGCACGGTAGGCCTCGGGAACAAGACTGCCGACACGCCCGCAGCCGACGACCAGCAAACTGCGCGCACCCGCAGGCGCGAGATAGGACGCGGCCAGGGCCGATGCGGCAGCGGTGCGCCGCGAAGTGATCTCGTTGCCGTCGATCTGCGCCAGCGGCTCGCCGGTGCTTGCGTCGTACAGCACATAGGTCGAGAACAGTCCGGGCAGGCCGCGCTGCGCGTTGTCCGGGAAGATGGTCACGGTCTTGATGCCCAGGTAGCGGTCGCGCTGCCACGCCGGCATGACCAGCACGGTGCGGGGCGGGTCGTCCGCCCCGACCTCGAGCGAATGCGTGTGCCGTAACGGCACCTCGCAGCCAGCGACGAACATCTCCCGAAGCGCCGGGATCAGGCGTTCGAAGGGCAGCGCACGGCGGGTGCTTTCCGTATCGATGATTTTCATAGGGTTGCGGATGGAATCGAGTGGATGGAAGTGCCCGCAGTCATGCCTCGAGCACCACGTCTTCGAGAGGGACGGCTTGGCAGGCGAGGCACACGGAGGGGTCTTCCGGCTCACTGCCGTGCAGATGACGAACCTTGCCGGCCAGCAGGCGCACGGCGCAGCTCTCGCATTGGCCCACGCGGCAGCCGCTGGCCATCTGCAGGCCGAGCGATTCGCCAAAAGTCAGCAGCGTGCCCTGTCTGGGCGTCCACGTCGCGGGGGCGTGGCCCGAGCGCGCGAAGTTGACGGTGAAGTGCTGGTCGCCGTCGGTGGGCGGCGCAGTGGGCGAGCGGAACACTTCGCTGAAGATGTCGAAGCGCGGAACGCCCCGCGCCATCAGCCCGTCGGTCACGGCGTCCATCATGGCGGGTGGTCCGCACATGTAGAAACGGGCGCGTTGCGCGATCAGCGCATCGTCCACCACGCTTGCGTCGATGTAGCGGTTCGACTGGTAGTCGATGCCCAGGCGCTCCTGCGGCCGTGGTGCGTTGTAGTGGTCAACGACCCGCAACTGCGGCAGACGCGCGCGGTGCTGCGCGATACGCTCGCGAAAGGCGTGTGTCGTGCTGTTCTGGTTCGCGTAGTAGAGCCAGATGGCCGGCCCTTGCGTGCCGTCGGGAAGCGACTCGAGAAGGCTGATGAAGGGCGTGATGCCGATGCCGCCCGCGAAGAAGACCAGCGGTTGCGGCGAGTGGCGCGGCAGCACGAAGCCGCCTGACGGCGCACGTAGCATGAGGGTGTCGCCGACCTTCAGCGCGCAGTGCAGATGGCTCGACACGCGCCCCTCGTGCGGCGTGCCGTCGGCCGAGCGGCCGCGCTGGTGGCGCACGGCCACGCTGTAGCTGCGCCGGCCCGGCACCTCGGCCGCGCCTGTGAGCGAGTAGGCGCGCGTGACTTGCGTGCCATCGTCGAGATGCAACTGCATCTCGACGTGCTGCCCGGGGCGGTAGTCGGGCAGCTTGCCGTCGTCGACCGGCTCGAAGTGGATACCCAGCACGCCATCGGCCTCGGGCCGCAGCTCGCTGACGCGGAAGGGACGGTAGCCGGACCACTTGCGCTGCCGCGTCTCGGTAGCCGGGTCGCGTTCGATGTCGCAGAGAAAGGAGCGGTGCGGCACCGAGCCGCTCACCGGGTCGCAGCTGTCGGCGGATATCAGCGCGTTGAAGTTGCTGCCCAGTGCTCCTTCGATCGGCAGGCCGTCGCGGTCGAGCTCGGGGCAGCCCTGCCACCAGCCGAACTCGGCAACGATGACGTCGTCCGCCAGTTGAGGCGTGACGCGTGCGACGAAGCGGGCTTCGCCCACGCGCGTGCGGATGCGCATCCAGTCACCGTCCGCGATGCCCCTGGCGGCCGCCAGTACGGGGCTCAGCTCGGCCACCGGATCGGGCGCGCGCTTGCGCAGCGAAGGCAGGCTGCGGTGTTGGCTATGGCAATAGAAGCCGTTCTTGGCCGAACTCAGCACATAGGGGAAGCGGCCCTGGCGCGTGGCCTCCGCATCGCGCGGCGTGTCGGCCGGTTCGACGAAGGTGGCGACCGGCGGCTGGCCGTGGCGCAGCAGGGTTTCGGAATAGAGCTCGACGCGGCGCGTCGGGGTGTCGAAGCCGCGCACGCCGGTGGGCGTGGCGCGGGCGTATTTCTGCTCGCTTGCGTCGATGGCGCAGGCAATGCCTTCGGGCCGGGCGCGCAACTGGTCGACCGTGAGGCCGAGCGGCTCGAGCATGTGGTTCCAGCCGGCGTCCAGGCGGCCGCCGAAGAAGCCGTCACCCATGCCAAGGCGGGTGGCCAGTTCGAAGATCACATCGTTGTCTGAGCGCGATTCGCCGCGCGGCACAACCATGCGCTGGCGCAACTGCACCCAACCGGCCGCGCGGTCGTCGATCTCGAAGCCGATGCGCAGGCCTTCGCGTTCCCATGGCGTGTTGACCGGCAGCAGGATGTCGGCGTAACGGGCGGCGGGTGTTTCGAACAAGTCGCAGTGCACGTGGAATTCGAGCTGCGACAGCGCCTGGTGCGCGAGCGCGGTGTCGGCCTGCGACACGGGCAGGTTGGTGCCGAAGGCCATCATCGCGCGCACCTTGTAAGGTTCACCTTCGAGAATCGCGCGGTAGGTGTCGCGCGCCGTCACCCAGCCGTGCGCGGGGGGGCCGATCGGGCGCTCCGCAAGACCGAGCGCCTTGGCGCGCTGCGCGTCGGGCAGCAGCGAGAGCGAGTTGACGGCGTTGACGCTCGGACCGACGCGAACGCGGTTCGCGCCGATGCGGTCGAAGCTGCCGCACAACGCATACAGCGTGGCGACCGCGCGTTCGGCCTGTGTGGCGTTGGTGTGCTGGCCGATGCCAGTCCAGGCGTGATAGGCCACGCGGCGGCAAGTGCCGAAGAGGTCAGCGACCGCGCGCAACGAGGCTTCGGCAACGCCGGTGATGCGTTCGACATCCGGCGGCGTATAGGCGGCGCAGCCCTGGGCCAGCAGCTCGAAAGCCGGAGCGCACGACAGGCGATGTGCGCCCACATCGATCTCGACCGCGCCGCGCAGGCGGAAGTTGGCTGCGTCCTGGGCTTGCGCCGCCTGCGCCGTGTCATAAGGCACCGCACAAGCGAGCGCCTCGTTCCACGCCACGAAGCGGTTGCCCTCGGCATCGGGCCACAGGTCCTGCTCACGCAGGAAGTGTCCGTTGTCGCCGCGCACCAGCAACGGGGCATTGGTCCAAGCGCGCACGAAGTCTTCGTCGAAGCGCGCGTCCGCGATCAGCAGGTGGATCAGCCCCAGCGCCAGCGCCGCATCTGTGCCGGGTCGCACGGGCAGCCAGGTGTCGGCCTGCCGCGCGAGCGCGGTGGGGCGCGGATCGATCACCACCATCTTCGCCCCCTTCGCACGACCCCGGCCGATGGCATTGGCCTGTGCCAGCCAGGTGTTCGCGGGGTTGTGACCCCACAGCACAATCAGTTCGGCCTGCGCGTAGTCGGCCGCGGGCATGCCGCAGCCGAAGGTGAAGGCGTGCGCGAAGTCCTTGTGCCAGTTGCACACCTCGGTCGCGTAGCAGATGTTGGGGCTGCCGAAGAGGCGCACGAAGCGCTCGATCCAATCGATGCTGTCCGTCAGTGGTGTGCCGCTGGGCGTGGTCACGGCGAACACCACCGACTCGGCGCCGCTCTCGGCCTTGATGGCGCCCAGCCGCTGCGCGGTCTCGGCCAGCGCCTCGTCCCAGCCGATGCGCACCCAGCCCGGATCCGCTTCGGTCTTGGGCCTGGTGCGGCGCATCGGGTAGCGCAGGCGGTGCGGGCTGTGCACAAGCTCGGGCGCGGCCTTGCCCTTCATGCACATCGCCTCGCCGGTAGGGTGCGAGGCATCGGGCCGTACCGACACCAGCATGTCGTCGCGCACCTCGTTGAGCGTTCCGCAGCGCGAACGGCAGAGCGTGCAGTAGCCCTGCTTGGTTTGCGTTGCCGCCGTCGTCGTCACTTGCATCCGGAACCTGCGTGACTCAAGGCATTCAAGGAATCACCGGCGCGACATAGCTCAGCGTGCGGCCGAAGAACCAGAGCATGAAGAGCACCAGCGGCGCATGCACCAGCAGTTGCAGGAAGGTAAAGCCCACGATGTCGCGTGCCTTGAGCGAGAGCACGCCCAGCAGCGGCAGCATCCAGAACGGGTTGATCAGGTTGGGCAGCGCCTCGGCCGCGTTGTAGACCTGCACGGCCCAGCCCAGGTGTACCTTCAGGTCGTTGGCCGCCTGCATGACGTAGGGCGCCTCGATGATCCACTTGCCGCCCCCCGAGGGAATGAAGAAGCCCAGCACGGCGGAATACGCCCCCATCACCACGGCGAAACTGTCGACGTTGGAGATGCTCACGAACAGGTGCGCGATGCGGTCCGACAGCGTGATGCCTCCGTCGCCCTTGGCGGCGGTCAGCATGGCCGCGATGGCACCGTACAGCGGGAACTGGATGATCACGCCCGCCGTCGACGGCACCGAACGCGACACCGCGTCGAGAAAGCTGCGCGGGCGCCAGTGCAGCAGCAGCCCGATCATGAGGAACAACAGGTTGTAGGTGTTGAGGCCCGAGATCGCGATCAACGGGCTCTTGGCCATGAACTCCTGCGCCAACCAGCCGAAGCCCAGCGCGCACAGGAGCAGCGTGAGCAGCGGGCTGCGTTCGAACCACTCGCCGGGGCGGCGCCCGGCGGACTCGGGGGAGGCCGGCTTCGCTTCCGTGAGGTCCACGCCCAGATCCTGCGCCGTGACTGCGTGCTTCGCGTCGGGCGCCGACCACAGCGCGATGGCCACCGACACGACGATCAACACCAGCGCCATGACGACCGACTGCCACAGGAAGATGGTCTGGCTGAACGGGATCACGCCGGTGATGTCAAGAATGCTCTTGGGCAGACTGCTGGCGTTGGCCTGCAACTGCGCCGCCGACGAGCTGAGCCCCAACGCCCAGGTCGCGCCCATGCCGAGGTAGGCGGCCGCGCCGCCGGCACGGTAGTCCATGCGCAGGTCGAGACGGCCGGCCAGCGCGCGTACGTAGAGCGCGCTGAAGATCAGCGAAATGCCCCAGTTGAAGAGCGACAGGATCATGCTGATCGCTGCCACGTACGCGATGGCCTGCCGCCCCGACACGGGCAGTGCGGCCAGCTTGCGGATGAGCCGCGCGGCCGGCGGCGAGGTCGCCACCACGTAGCCGCCGATGGCCACCAGCGCCATCTGCATCGTGAAAACAATCAGGCTCCAGAAGCCGTCGCCGAAGGACTTGGCCACCGCCTGCGGGCTCGATCCGTTGAGCAGCGCGGCGCCCGCGACCACCACCACGGCGATGGCCGCGAACACGAAGGCGTCGGGAAACCAGCGCTCGGCCCAGGCTGTGAAGCGCAGGCCCAGGCGGCTCAGCAGCCCGGCATCGGCCTGGGCGTCTTGGAGTACAGGAGGGTGGATGCCGGGGCCGGCGGAAGTCTGTGATGTCGATGGCATGGGTTTCTCCTGCTACTGCTGCTGGAACTGTGGGCGTCCTCGTCACACGCCTGACATGGCGTGCTGCGCGGATGTTAGGAACTACCATCGACAATTCATAATCTCTATTTTCAATAGAGCGATATAGGGCACATCTATGTCGATAACGATCAAGCAGCTGCAACACTTCGTGGCTGCCGCGCACACGGGGCAGGTGTCCCGCGCGGCCCAGCGCTGCTACGTGAGTCAGCCGTCGCTGACCACTTCGCTCAAGAACCTGGAGTCCACGCTGAAGGTGCAGCTCTTTACGCGGCACTCCGACGGGCTGCGGCTCACGGTGCAGGGCGAGGGCTTTCTCCGGCACGCGGAGCACATGCTGCACACGCTCGAGGCAGCGGTGGAGGAAACCCGCAACTCGGTGTCCTCGGTCGAGGGGCGGGTGCAGATCGCCATCACCGACACCGTGTCCGAATACATGCTGCCGAAGATCATCGGCGCGATGCGCAGGCAACTGCCGCTGGTCGAGTTCGAGCCCGTGGAGCGCAACCGGCTCGAGATCGAGGATGGCCTGCGCAGCGGCGAGTTCGACCTGGCCGTGGTACTGGTGTCGAACCTCTCTCGCGCGCCGGACATCCGGCGCGAGAACCTGCTGAAGTCGCAGCGCCGCCTGTGGACGTCGTTCGACCATCCGCTGGTGGCGCAGAAGTCAGTGTCGCTGCGTGAGATCGCGCAGTTGCCCTTCGTGCTGCTGGACATGGACGAGCACGTGGACACCGTTGGCCGCTACTGGGGCGCAATGAAGCTCAAGCCCAAGGTCGTGTTCCGCACCAAATCGATCGAGGCCGTGCGCAGCCTCGTTGCACAGAACGTGGGTGTGACCATCTTGTCGGATCTGGTGTTTCGCCCCTGGTCTCACGACGGCGGGCGAATTCGCAGGACGGTGGTGTCGAGCGCGGTGCCCTCGATGGACCTGGGGCTGGCCTACCGGCGCGGAGCCGTTCTTTCCGAGGCCACTGCAGCCTCCGCGAGTACCTTGCGATTGCTGGCCAAGACGCTGACGAGAGAGTCACAACCGCGTATGGACGACGAGCCGCAGTAGTTCACTCCAATCAACAAATGGCGGGCCCGGGAATACCCTCTGACCTTCCCAAAGTCTTCTTGCCTACATTTCTTGTATGCAAGACAAGGCGTTGCTTGCATGCAAAACCTAGACAAGACAGACAGGAGACTCCATGCCTCGCTTCGCCAAATCGCTTTTCGGTCAGGTGGTCATCGCGCTGGTGCTCGGCGTGCTCGCGGGGCTCTTCGCGCCCGAGTACGCCGTCAAGCTCAAGCCGCTGGGTGACGGGTTTATCAAGCTGATCAAGATGATCATCCCGGTGCTGGTGTTCTGCGTGGTGGTGCATGGCATTGCCGGCGCGGGAGACCTGAAGCGCGTGGGCCGGGTGGGCGTGAAGTCGCTCATCTACTTCGAGGTGCTGACCACCATCGCGCTGGCGATGGGCCTGGTGCTGGCCTTCGTGTTCCAGCCCGGCGCGGGCATGAACGTCGACCCGTCGAAGCTCGACCCGGCAGCGATGAGCGCCTATGCCTCGAACGCCGACAAGCTCACAAGCGGCGGTACTGTCGAGTTCCTGATGAAGCTCATTCCGACCACGGTGGTCAACGCCTTCGCCACCGGCGACGTGCTGCAGGTGCTGCTGTTCGCGGTGCTCTTCGGCTGCGCGCTCACGCTGCTGGGCGAGCGTGGCAAGCCTGTGGCCGTGGTGGTCGATGCGCTCTCGCTGGTGCTGTTCAAGATCATGGGAATCATCATCAAGCTGGCGCCGCTGGGCGTGCTGGGTGCCATCGCGTTCACGGTCGGGCAGTACGGCATCGGCTCGCTCAAGCAGCTGGGCATGCTGGTTGCGCTCTTCTACGGCGCGGTGCTGATCTTCGTGTTCGTGGTGCTGGGGCTGGTGATGCGCATGTCGGGCTTCAGCCTGATCAAGCTGCTGCGCTACCTGCGCGAAGAGCTCACCATCGTCTTCGCCACCACCTCGTCGGACAGCGTGCTGCCGCAGATCATGGCCAAGCTGCGCCGCATGGGTATCCGCGATTCGACGGTCGGCCTGGTCATTCCCACGGGCTACTCGTTCAACCTCGACGCGTTCTCCATCTACATCACGCTGGCGGCCGTGTTCATCGCGCAGGCCACCAACACGCCAATCTCGATGACCGACCTGATGACGATCCTGGCGATCGCACTGGTCACGTCGAAGGGTGCGCACGGCGTGCCGGGCTCGGCCATCGTGGTGCTGGCCGCCACGCTGCACGCCATTCCGGCGATTCCCGCCATCGGGCTGGTGCTGGTGCTGTCGGTCGACTGGTTCATGGGCATCGCCCGCGCACTGGGCAACCTGATCGGCAACTGTGTGGCGACCGTTGCCATCGCCGCCTGGGAAGGCGACATCGACCGCGAACGCGCACACGCGGTGCTCGACGGCCGCTACTTGCCCGACGACGAGCCGCTGACCGAGCCCGTGGTGAACACCGCAGGCACCTCCACCGCCTCGAGCGCCCACTGAAGAAGAAAAAGAAAAGAAACATGCCCGCCGACGTCAGCCCCACCGTCATTGCCGAACGCGTCGTCGAGGCCATCCTCGCGCAGAAGCTCGCGCCGGGCGAGCGGCTCGGCGAGCAGGCGCTGGCCGAGAACTTCTCGGTGAGCCGCACGATGGTGCGCGAGGCGCTGATGCAGTTGCAGGCGCGCGGTTTTGTCGAAGTGCAGTCGCGCCGCGGCTGGTACGTGGTAGAGCCCTCGGCCGAAGAAGCGCGCGATGCTTTCTCCGCACGGCGCATCGTCGAGGCCGGCATCCTCGAAGCGAGCGAGGGGCGGCCGCTGTCGAAGGTGATCCGCAAGCTGCGTGACCACATCGCCGACGAGCAGCGCGCCATCGAAGGCGCCGATGCCGCCACGCGCGCCTTCCTGCTGGCCGACTTCCACGTGTGCCTGGCCGAGCAGATGGGACACCAGCTGCTGGTCGACGTGCTGCGCGACCTCACGGCGCGCACCACGCTGGCGGCCACGCTCTACCAGTCGAAGCACGAGGCGGGGCAGTCTTGCTCTGAGCACGGCGCCATCGTCGCGGCCCTTGAGGCCGGCGACACCGCCGGGGCGCGGCGGCTGATGCTCGATCACATCGGCAATGTCGAGCGCTCGCTCGAGGTCGATGCCGCCGCCGAGCCGGACGCGCCGAGCCGGCTGCGCGCCACGCTGGCGCCTGTAGCGTTGCCGCGCGCCAAGCGCTGAAGCCGTGCATTAATACCGGTGGTAGCTATCTGTTCGATAGCAGGCATAGCCCGCCGGGCCATCGCTTCCGGCGGATTTCCTCCCCAGTCCTGTTGCGCCGCACAAGGGCGCGCCCGCTGACACGGCCGTGGGTTCCGGCTCGGCTACAGTCCGAGACAACTATGAACTCACCCCAACTCCAGCGCGGCGTGTTCCTCGCCCTTCTCGCCGCCGTGACCGCCGCCTTCCTCTGGGTGCTGATGCCGTTCTTCGGCGCAGTGCTGTGGGGGGTGGCGCTGGCGATCCTGTTCACGCCGCTCTACAAGTGGCTGCTGAAGAAGATGCGCGGCAAGCCCAATGCCGCTGCGCTGTCGACGCTGGCCATCTGCCTGTTCATCGTGATCCTGCCGCTGGCGATGGTGGGCGTGTCGCTGGTGCAAGAGATCGCGCTGGTCACGCAGAACATCCGCTCGGGGCAAATCAACTTCGCGGCCTACTTCCAGCAGATCCTCGATGCCTCGCCGCAATGGCTGCTGAACCTGGTGGAGCGCTTCAACCTCGGCGACATGGCAGCCTGGCAGGCGCGCGTGTCGGCCATCGCCGGGCAGGCCAGCCAGATCATCGCGAGCCAGGCGCTCACCATCGGGCAGAACACCTTCGACTTTGTCGTCAGCTTCTTCGTGATGCTGTACCTGCTGTACTTCCTGGTGCGCGACGGCGCGACGCTGTCGAAGACGATGCGCGATGCCGTGCCGCTCGCCAAGCCGCACACGCACTACCTGCTCAACAAGTTCACCACCGTGATCCGCGCCACCGTGAAGGGCAACGTGGCTGTGGCCATTGCGCAGGGCACCATCGGCGGGCTGGCCTTCTGGTTCCTCGGCGTGCAGGGCGCGCTGCTGTGGGCGGTGCTGATGGCATTCCTCTCGCTGCTGCCCGCCGTGGGTGCCGCGCTGATCTGGGGGCCGGTGGCCATCTACTTCCTGGCCACGGGGCATTTCTGGCAGGGCGGCGTGCTGATCTTCGTTGGCGTGTTCGTGATCGGCCTGGTCGACAACATCCTGCGCCCCGTGCTGGTGGGCAAGGACACGCAGATGCCCGACTACATCGTGCTGATGTCGACCATCGGCGGCATGGCGATCTTCGGCATCAACGGCTTCGTGATCGGGCCGGTGATCGCGGCGCTGTTCATGGCCGCGTGGAGCCTGTTCGCGGATTCGGGGCACGTGGGCAACGGCCACGAGGCGGCTGAGGGCGCGGAAAGCGCCGGAGACAAGAAAAAGGGCTGAGGCAGGCACGGGCGCCGGCCCGTTCTGTCCCCGCCCGCGCGCATTTCACGCGCGCAAACCTGCGTTTCGTCACATGGCGCTGGGCACCGCGCCCAGCCTGCGAGATCGTCGGGCCTCCAACTTCCAACGAGGCCTGCCATGCAACTTCCCGCCCTCCTGTCCCGCCCGGTCGTGCGCGCCCTGTGCACCGCCGTGGCCCTCGCGCCTTTCGGCGCCCTTGCCGCCGACCTGAGCCTGAGCGTCGCCGACGGCCCCACCGCCGAAGCCACGCTCTACGTCGCGCTGTACAACGACGCCGCCGGCTACGCCGACAGCAAGGCCGTGGCCTCGCAGACCGCGCCGATGCGCGAAGGCAAGGCCCGGCTCGTGTTCGCGGGGCTGGCGCCAGGGCGCTACGCGCTGCGGGTGTTTGCCGACGAGAACGGCAACGGCAAGCTCGACACCAACCTCATGGGCATGCCGACCGAGCGCTACGGCTTCTCGAACGACGCCAAGGGCAACCGCGCCCCGCCGTCCTTCGAAGCCGCGGCGATCAGCGTCGACGCCGACCTGCAGACCGTCATTCACCTGCACTGAGGAGTAGACCGCCATGGAACGACGCGAACTCCTGCGCCTGCTGGTTTCGGCCGGCGCCCTGCCCCTGCTGGCACCGCTGGCGCGCGCCGCCGGCACCGACGACTGGCAAGCCCAGTTCGAAGCCGCCAGCGCGCCCTGGAAGACCGGCTTCACCACGCCCGCAGGCGACCTGCCGCCGACCCGCGCCACGGTGCGCGGGCGCTTTCCCGATGCCGTCGCCGGCACGCTGTTTCGCATCGGCCCGGCCGGCCACGACCTGGGCGGCGAGCGCTACCACCACTGGTTCGACGGTGACGGCATGGTGCACAGCTTCGTGATCGACGGCGCCGACGTGCGCCACCAGGGCCGCTACGTCGCCACGCCCAAGCGCGTGGCCGAGGCGAAGGCCGGCCGCCGCTTGTTCGAGGCCTTCGGCACCATGCCGCCGGGCGTGGAACCGCCAACCTCGGCCGACAGCATCAACGTCGCCAACACCAGCGTGCTGCCGATGCGCGGCGAGGTGCTGGCGCTGTGGGAAGGCGGCTCGGCCACGCGCATCGATGCGCGCACGCTGGACACGCTGGGCGTGAAGACCTGGCGCGCCGACCTCGCGGGCATGCCGTTCTCGGCCCACCCGAAGGTCGATCCGAACGGCACTATCTGGAACTTCGGCGTGAGCTCCGGCCAGGGCCTGCTGGCGCTGTACGAGATTGCGCCCGAAGGCACGCTGCGGCGCGCCGCCGTGGTGCCGGTGGCTGACATGCCGATGGTCCACGACTTCGCCGTGACCGAGCGGCACCTGGTGTTCCTGATGCCGCCGCTGGTCTACGACGGCAAGCGCAAGGAGGCCGGTGCGAGCTTCCTAGACGCACACGTCTGGCGGCCCGAGCTCGGCATGCGCGCGCTGGTGGTCGACAAGCAGAACTGGGAAAAGCGCCAGATGCTCACGCTGCCGGCCGGCTTCCTCTTTCACGTCGGCAATGCCTGGGAAGAAGACACGCCGCGCGGCACGCAGATCCACATCGACTACGTGCGTTCGGACAACGCCGACTCGGTGTTCACGACCAACCGCGAAGTGATGCGCGCGCGCATTGTGAGAAGCACCCATCCACACCTGACCGTCGCGACGCTGAATCTCGGCACTGGGGAGGCCACGCAGAAGGCCCTGCCGCTGGAGGCCGAGTTTCCGCGCATCGACCCGCGCCGCGTGGGCATGCGCCACCGCAACGTGGTTCATGCCACGCAGATCCACCCTGATATTCCGGGCTTCGGCTCCATCGCGCGCACCGACGTCGAAACCGGCCGCAGCCAGCGCTTCAACTATGGCGCGCAGGCCATGGTGGAAGAGCATGTCTTCGTGCCAGACGGCTCGAAGCCGGGCTGGGTGCTGGGCACGGTGCTCGACTTCGGCCGGCAGAAGACGGTGCTGTCGTGCTTCGCGGCCGACCACCTGGCGGCGGGGCCGGTGGCGCAGGCCACGCTGCCTTATGCGTTGCCGCTGGGCCTGCACGGCGCATTCGTTGCGGCCTGAAGAAGCTCAGGCCGCCCACCAGCCTTCGTCGAAGCGCCCCTGCAGGAAGGCCACGAAGCCCGACACCTTGCCCGGCACCAGCTTGGGCGAGGGAAAGACGGCGTGGATCTCCTGCTCGGGCAGCGCGTGGTCGCCGAGCACTTCGCGCACCTTGCCCGTGGCCAGCGAGTCGCTGGCCACGTAGCGCGGCATCAGCGCAATGCCCAGCCCGTCGCGCGCCGCGGCCAGCACGGCGGAAAGATTGTTGGAGCGGAAGCGGCCGGACATCGGCACGGTCACCGGCTCGCCCTTGGGCGTGTGCATGCGCCAGAACTCGTCGCCCACCACGCTGCTGTAGATGAGCGCCACGTGCGCGCTCAGGTCCTGCGCACGCTTCGGCGTGCCGTGTTTCTTAAGGTAGGCCGGTGACGCGACCATCGCCCACGGGTTGACGCCCAGGTAGCGCGCACCCAGCGAAGAATCGGCCAGCTTGCCCATGCGGATCGCCACGTCGATGCCCTGCGCGATCAGGTCCACGTAGCGGTCCTCGAAGCTCAGGTCGAGCTGCACCTGCGGATGCCGGCGCATGTATTCGAGCGCCAGCGGCACCACCACGCGCCGCCCGAATGCCACCGACGTGCCCACGCGCAGCAGCCCCTGAGCCTGGTTCTGCCGCAGCTGCACGATGCTGTCGGCCTCCTCGGCCTCGCGCACGATGGTCTTGCACTTCTCGTAGTACAGCGCGCCCGGCTCGGTGAGGCTCACGCCGCGCGTGTTGCGGTTGAGCAGGCGCACCTTCAGCCGCTCTTCGGTGGCCGCTATCTGCTTGGTCACGGTGGGCTGTGTGGTGTTGAACTCGCGCGCCGCCTTCGAGAAGCTGCCGGTCTCGACCACGCGCACGAACATTTCCATTGCCAACAATCTGTCCATGGGCCGGATGGTAGTCACTTATTCCGCCATGGAATAGGTTTTATGGTCCCCAGCCGTCTTCTTCGAATGCCCCCCGCTTCCTACAGTGGGACCACCTCAAGGAGACTCAAATGGCAAAGATGACAGCGGTGCAAGCCGCGGTTCTGGTGATGGAAAAAGAAGGCGTGACGCAGGCCTTCGGCGTTCCGGGCGCGGCAATCAACCCGATGTATTCGGCGCTGCGCCAGCGCGGCAGCATCTCGCACATCCTCGCGCGCCACGTCGAGGGCGCTTCGCACATGGCCGAGGGCTACACCCGTGCCATCGCCGGCAACATCGGCGTTTGCATCGGCACCTCGGGGCCGGCGGGCACCGACATGATCACGGGCCTGTACTCGGCCTGGGCCGATTCGATCCCCATTCTCTGTATCACCGGCCAGGCGCCGCGCGCGCGGCTCTACAAGGAAGACTTCCAGGCGGTCGACATCGAGTCGATCTCCAAGCCCGTCACCAAGTGGTCGGTCACGGTGCGCGAGCCGGGCCAGGTGCCGCAGGTGTTCCAGCAGGCCTTTCACCTGATGCGCTCGGGCCGCCCGGGCCCGGTGCTGATCGACCTGCCCTTCGACGTGCAGATGGCGCAGATCGAATTCGACATCGACAGCTACGAGCCGCTCAAGCCCTACAAGCCGACCGCCACGCGCGCCCAGATCGAAAAAGCCATCGGCATGCTGAATGCGACCGAGCGCCCGCTGATCGTGGCCGGCGGCGGCGTCATCAACGCAGATGCGGCCGACCTGCTGGTGCGCTTTGCCGAAGCCACCGGCGTGCCGGTGATTCCCACGCTGATGGGCTGGGGCGCGATCCCTGACGACCATCCGCTGATGGCCGGCATGTGCGGACTGCAGACCAGCCACCGCTACGGCAACGCGACGATGCTGGCGAGCGACTTCGTGCTTGGCATCGGCAACCGCTGGGCCAACCGCCACACGGGCTCGGTCGATGTGTACACCAAGGGCCGAACCTTCGTGCACGTCGACATCGAACCCACGCAGATCGGCCGCGTGTTCACGCCTGACTTCGGCATCGTCTCGGACGCCAAGGCCGCGCTCGAACTCTTCGTTGAAGTGGCCGAAGAAATGAAGGCTTCAGGCCGCCTGCCCGACCGCCGCGGCTGGGCCAAGCAATGCATCGAGCGCAAGAAGACCATGCTGCGCAAGACCAATTTCGACGACGTGCCGATGAAGCCGCAGCGCGTGTACCAGTGCATGAACAACAACTTCAGCAACGACACCTGCTACGTGAGCACCATCGGTCTCTCGCAGATCGCCGCCGCGCAGTTCCTGCACGTGTACAACCCGCGCCACTGGATCAACTGCGGCCAGGCCGGCCCGCTGGGCTGGACCATTCCCGCCGCGCTGGGCGTGCGCGCCGCCGACCCGACGCGCAAGATCGTCGCGCTCTCGGGCGACTACGACTTCCAGTTCATGATCGAAGAGCTGGCCGTGGGCGCGCAGTTCAAGCTGCCGTACATCCACATCGTGGTGAACAACTCCTACCTCGGCCTGATCCGCCAGGCGCAGCGCGGCTTCGAGATGGACTACTGCGTGCAGCTCGCCTTCGACAACATCAACGCGGGCCCCGATGCAGGCATCGAAAGCAGCTACGGCGTGGACCACCTGAAAGTGGTCGAGGGCCTGGGCTGCAAGGCGATCCGTGTGAACAAGCAGGAAGAGATCGCGCCGGCCATCCGCCGCGCCGAGGCGCTGATGTCCGAGTTCAGCGTGCCGGTGGTGATCGAAGTGATGCTCGAGCGCGTGACCAACATCGCGATGGGCACCGAGATCGACAACATCACCGAATTCGAACCGCTGGCCGAGACCATCGCCGATGCGCCGACCGCCGTCGCGGCCATGCTGGATTGAGACTGCAAGAAAGAAAAACGACATGCCAAAGTTCGCAGCCAATCTCACGATGCTCTTCACCGAGCTGCCGTTCATGCAGCGCTTCGAGGCTGCCGCCAAGGCGGGCTTCGAAGGGGTGGAGTACCTCTTCCCCTACCCCTTCGAGAAGAAGGAGCTCGCCGCCGCCCTGCGCGACAACGGCCTGCAGCAGGTGCTGCACAACCTGCCGGCCGGCGACTGGGACAAGGGCGAGCGCGGCATCGCCTGCCACCCCGACCGCACGGGCGAGTTCGCCGAAGGCATCGGCGTGGCGATCGACTACGCGACGGCGCTCGGCTGCCCGCAGGTCAACTGCCTCGTGGGCAAGGTGCCGGCCGGCGTGAGCAGGGAGCTTGCTCACAAGACGGTGGTCGACAACCTCCGCCTTGCCGCGCGCGAACTCGAAGCGGCAGGTTTGCGCCTGCTGATCGAGCCCATCAACACCTTCGACATTCCGGGCTTCTTTCTCACGCGCACCGACCAGGCGCTGGTGCTGATCGAAGAAGTCGGCTCGGCCAACCTGCGCGTGCAGTACGACATCTACCACGCGCAGCGCATGGAAGGCGAGCTGGGCAACACGCTCACGAAGCACCTCGCGCAGATCGGCCACATCCAGCTGGCCGACAACCCGGGCCGCGGCGAGCCGGGCACGGGCGAGATCAACTATCCATGGCTGTTCGAGCACATCGATTCGCTCGGCTACGACGGCTGGATCGGCTGCGAATACAAGCCCCGCGCGACCACGGTGGAAGGCCTCGGCTGGCGCCAGGCGCTCACGCAGAAGCAATGAACATCGCGAACCTCGAGAACATCGGATAAGGAAACCAGAGACATGACAACCCAACAAAAAATCGGATTCATCGGCCTCGGCATCATGGGCGCGCCCATGGCGGGCCACCTGCTCGACGCAGGCCACCAGCTGTTCGTGAACACGCAGGGCAACACGCCCGAGCCTTTCATCTCGAAGGCCACGATCTGCGCCTCGGCCGCCGAGGTGGCGCGCCAGGCCGACATCATCTTCATCATGGTGCCGGACACGCCCGACGTCGAGAAGGTGCTGTTCGGCGAGCCGGGCACGCAAGGCGTGGCCGAGGGCCTGAAGGATTCGCGCGGCAAGATCGTGGTGGACTGCAGCTCCATCGACCCGATTGCCACCAAGGGCTTCGCCAAGCGCATCATCGCGCTCGGCGCCGGCTACATCGACGCGCCGGTCTCCGGCGGCGAAGTGGGCGCCAAGGCCGCCAGCCTCACGATCATGTGCGGCGGCGACGAAGGCACCTTCGAGCGCGTGAAGCCGCTGCTCGACAAGATGGGCAAGAACGTGACGCTGGTGGGCGGCGCTGGCGACGGCCAGGTCTGCAAGGTGGCCAACCAGATCATCGTGGCGCTGAACATCGCGGCCGTGGGCGAGGCGCTGGTGTTCGCCTCCAAGGCCGGCGCCGATCCGGCCAAGGTGCGCCAGGCGCTGATGGGCGGCTTCGCCAGCTCGCGCATTCTCGAAGTGCATGGCGAACGGATGATCAAGCGCACCTTTGCGCCGGGCTTCCGCATCGCGCTGCACCAGAAGGACCTGAACCTCGCCATGCAGAGCGCGCGCTCGCTGGGCGTGGCGCTGCCGCAGACAGCGGGAGCCGCGCAGCTGATGAATGCGTGTGCGGCGCTGGGCTACGGCCAGCTCGACCACTCGGCGCTGGTGCGGGCTTTGGAAGCGCTCGCCCAGCACACCGTCACTCCTGACTGAGCCTCAGGGTTTCGCAGCAGCCTCCAGAGACTCTTTGAGGTTGCGCCGGCGCCATGCCCAGGTCTTGATGGCCTGGGGCAGGATGCCCAGGCACGACGCGTAGTACGTCACCTTGAAGCCCCAGAAGCGCGGGCCGATGGGAGTGTTGCGGAACAGGTCGCCGGCCAGGATGGACAGCAGCGCCTCCTGCATCCGCCAGACATTGCGCGGGTTCATGAACAGACGGCGAATGGCCGGCGAGGTGATGCGGTAGATGAACCACGAGAACATCTGCGGCCCGCGCTTCATCACCTTCTCGTAATGGCGGAAGGCTTTTTCGGCCTCCTTCGCCTCGCCCTTGAGCCAGTGGTCGGCCGCGGTGGCGGCCTCGAAGCCGCTGTTCATCGCCAGGTACACGCCCGAGGAAAACATCGGGTCGACGAAGGCATAGGCGTCGCCCACCATCATGAAGCGGTCGCCGCGGCAGAACGCGGAGTCGTAGGCGTAGTTGCCGGTGGAGGTGGCGCCTTCCATCAGCGTGGCGTTCTTCAGGCGCTCGGCCAGCTTGGGCGCGAGCGCGATGGTTTCCATCAGGAATTCTTCGAGCGTGCCCTTGCGGTTCTTGAAGTACGCGGGCGAAGCCACCGCGCCGACGCTCACGGTGCCGTCCTTCAGCGGGATGTACCAGAACCAGCCGTGGTCGAACCAGAACAGCGTGATGTTGCCCTCGAAGCGGCCCGGCCGGCGCTCGGCGTTGGCGAAGTGGCCGAACAGCGCGGCGCTGGCGTGCTTGCGGTTGCGGCGCTTGGCGTCGAACTGGTTCGACAGCAGGGTGTCGCGTCCGCTCGCGTCGATCACGAAGCGCGGGCGCCAGGCAGTCTCGGTGCCGTCGTCGGCCTTGACCTTGACCAGCGGGCGGTTGTCTGGCGTGCCCTTGCCGGCCTCCATGTCCACGCCTGTGACGCGCTGGCCCTCGAAGGTGCGCGCGCCGCGATTGCCGGCATGGCGGAACAGCAGTTCGTCGAACTCCGAGCGGCGCACGTGCACCGCGTACGGAAAGCTCTTGTCCATCGCCTCGGCAAAGTGAAAGTGGCTGGTGTGGTCATGCCAGGGCGAGACGAACTCGGCGCCGTGCTTGCGGATGCCGATGGCCTCGACCTCGGTGCGCACGCCCAGCCGGTCGAACAGCGGCATGTTCATCGGCAGCAGCGATTCGCCGATGTGAAAGCGCGGATGCTGCGCCTTCTCGATCAGCACCACGTCGTGCCCCTTGTCCGCGAGCAGCGCGGCCACCGTGGAGCCCGAAGGGCCGCCGCCGATGACCACGACATCGGGGTCGTTGCTGGTGAAAGGTCCGGATGTCATGCGCTGTTGCCCCTCATTGGTTTTGTCGTTGTTCGAGATTCCCCGGCCAATACCCTGTTAACCGTAGGTAACGATCTGCAGTTTAGCGAACCGGCCAGCCCTCCTTATCAAGCTAAAGATATAGATCCAGGCGTTTTCGGCATTCACCCTGTAAGAAGAGGCCACGCTTTTGCGGTAGCCTCATTGCCCGTCAGAAACAAGGAGACTTTCATGGCTGCACCCCTTTCCCCTGCAGAAGAAGCACTTCGCGAGGCAGCGCGCGAATACCACCGCTCGCCCGTCAAGGGCAAGATCTCGATCACCCCGACCAAGCCCCTGCTGAACCAGCGCGACCTGTCGCTGGCCTATTCGCCGGGCGTGGCGTACCCCTGTCTCGACATCGCCGCGGATCCGGCCACGGCCTCCGAATACACCGCGCGCGGCAATCTCGTGGGCGTCATCACCAACGGCACGGCCGTGCTCGGCCTGGGCAACATCGGCCCGCTGGCCGCCAAGCCGGTGATGGAAGGCAAGGGCTGCCTGTTCAAGAAATTCGCCGGCATCGACGTGTTCGACATCGAGCTGGCCGAGAACGACCCCGACAAGCTGGTCGACATCATCGCGGCGCTGGAGCCCACGCTGGGCGGCATCAACCTCGAAGACATCAAGGCGCCCGAGTGCTTCTACATCGAGAAGAAGCTGCGCGAGCGCATGAACATTCCGGTGTTCCACGACGACCAGCACGGCACGGCCATCATCTCGGCCGCCGCGCTGCTCAACGGCCTGGAGCTGGTCGGCAAGAAGATCGAGGACGTGAAGATCGCCGTCTCGGGCGCCGGCGCTGCCGCCATCGCCTGCCTCGACGTGATGGTGGGCCTGGGCGCCAAGCCCGCCAACATCTACGCCTGCGACTCCAAGGGCCTGATCTACATGGGCCGTGCGGGCGGCTTCGACGAATCCAAGGCACGCTACGCCCAGAAAGACACCGGCGCCCGCACCCTGGCCGACGTGGTGAAGGACGCCGATGTGTTCCTGGGCTGCTCGGCCCCGGGCGTGATGACGGCCGACATGGTCAAGACCATGGGCACGCAGCCCATCATCCTGGCGCTGGCCAACCCCGAGCCTGAAATCCGCCCCGAGCTGGCCAAGGCCGTGCGGCCGGACTGCATCATTGCCACGGGCCGTTCGGACTACCCGAACCAGGTCAACAACGTGCTGTGCTTCCCGTACATCTTCCGCGGCGCGCTCGACTGCGGCGCCAGCAAGATCACGGAAGAAATGAAGCTGGCCTGCGTGCGCGAGATCGCCGACCTGACCAAGGCCGACATCAGCGAAGAGGTGGCCACCGCCTACGCCGGCCAGGAGCTGGCCTTCGGCCCCGACTACATCATTCCGAAGCCCTTCGACTCGCGCCTGATCCTGCGCATCGCCCCGGCCGTGGCCAAGGCCGCCGCCGCCTCGGGCGTGGCCTCGCGCCCGATCGAAGACATGGACGCCTACCGCCAGCACCTGACGCGCTTCGTCTACCAGACCGGCATGTTCATGCGCCCGGTGTTCAGCGCCGCCAAGATCGCCACCGCCAAGCGCGTGGCCTACGCCGAAGGCGAAGACGAGCGCGTGCTGCGCGCCGCCCAGTGGGCCGTGGACGAAGGCCTGGCCAAGCCCATCCTGGTGGGCCGCCCCGCAGTGATCGAGGCGCGCATCAAGAAGGCCGGCCTGCACATCCGCACGGGCATCGACTTCGAGATCGTCGACCCCGAGGACGATCCGCGCTTCCGCATCTACTGGGAAAGCTTCCACAAGCTCATGGGCCGCCGCGGCGTGACGCCGGAGGCCGCCAAGACGATGGTGCGCCGCTCGAACACCACCATCGCCGCGCTGATGATGCACCTGGGCGACGCCGACGCCATGATCTGCGGCCTGGTCGGGCGCTTCGACGTGCACCTGGAGCACATCCGCAACCTGATCGGCCTGAAGCGCGGCGCGCCCGGCTTCGCAACGCTGAACGCGCTCACGCTCGACAAGCGCACGGTGTTCATCACCGACACCAACGTGAACGAAGACCCGAGCGCCGAGCTGCTGGCAAGCATCGCGCTGATGGCCGCCGAGGAAGTGCGCCGCTTCGGCTTGCCGCCGAAGGTGGCCTTCCTGTCGCACTCGAACTACGGCACCTCCAGCCGCGGCTCGGCCCGCAAGATGCGGCTGGCGCGCGACCTGTTCGCGCAGATGGCGCCCGACATCGAATGCGACGGCGAAATGCATGGCGACGCGGCGCTATCGGAAGAAATCCGCCGCACCGCCCTGCCCGAGACCACGCTGAGCGGCGAAGCCAACCTGCTGGTGTGCCCGAACCTCGATTCGGCGCACATCCTCTACAACGTGCTGAAGATGACGGGTGCCAACGGCATCACCGTCGGCCCGGTGCTGCTGGGCGCCGCGAGCTCGGCGCACGTGCTGACGCCGTCGTCGACGGTGCGCCGCATCATCAACATGACGGCGCTGGCGGTGGCGAAGGTCACGGTCGACAAGTAAGAGCCTTCAGTCGGTGGGTGTTTTTGCCCGCCTTCGGTGCCAAAAACGCGGCCTCGCCGCGTTTTTGCATTTGAGGGGTGCAAAGGCGCACCGTCTCGATCCACTGGAAGGGTTCGCACCAATCGCGTGCGGGCACCGTTTTTGCTTGAATGCCGAAGCATTCACCTTCCCCTAACGGATCGATCTCCGCATGAACAAGCGCCAACTGCTCCAGTCCTTCCTCGCCGCCTCGGCCATCTGCTTCGGCCTCACACCGGCCCTTGCACAGAGCCCGACGCCGATCAAGTTCCAGCTCGACTGGCGCTTCGAAGGGCCGGCCGCGCTGTTCCTGCACCCCGCGGCCAAGGGCTACTTCAAGGCGGCCGGGCTCGACGTGACCATCGACGCGGGCAACGGCTCGGGCGGCACCGTCACGCGCGTGGCCTCGGGCGCCTACGACATGGGCTTTGCCGACCTCGCGGCGCTGATGGAGTTCCACGCCAACAACCCCGACAGCCCCAACAAGCCGGTCGCGGTGATGATGGTCTACAACAACACGCCGGCCTCGGTCATGGCGCTCAAGAAGAGCGGCATCACCAAGCCGGCCGACCTTGCCGGCAAGAAGCTGGGCGCGCCGGTGTTCGACGCGGGCCGCCGCGCGTTCCCGATCTTCGCCAAGGCCAACAACATCGGCGCCGTCAACTGGACCGCCATGGACCCGACGCTGCGCGAAACCATGCTGATGCGCGGCGACATCGACGCCATCACCGGCTTCACCTTCACCTCGCTGCTCAACCTCGAGGCGCGCGGCGCCAAGACGGCCGACGTGGTGGTGCTGCCTTACCCCGACTACGGCGTGAAGCTGTATGGCAACGTCATCATCGCCTCGCCCAAGCTCATCAAGGAGAACCCGGCGGCGGTGAAGAAATTCCTCTCGGCCTTTGCCAAGGGCGCGAAGGAAGTCATTGCCAACCCGGCCGTGGCCATCGAATCGGTGAAGGCGCGGGACGGCATCATCGACAGCAAGCTCGAAACCCGCCGCCTGCAACTGGCCATCGACACCGTCATCAACAGCCCTGACGCACGCGCCGAAGGCTTCGGCGCGGTCAACGCAGGCCGCATGTCGCTGATGGCCTCGCAGGTGTCGGACGCCTTCAACACCAAGACGCGCGTGAGCCCCGACGCGGTGTGGACCGCTTCGCTGCTGCCGCCCGCCGCCGAACTGAACATCCTGCGCAAGTGATGGCGGACGCATCGCAAGACGCGGCCGCAGCCCCCTTCGTCGACTTCCAGGACGTCTGGCTCGCCTACAACGAAGAGCTGCTGCGCGCCAACCACTTCGCGGTCGAGGCCATCGACCTGAAGGTCAAGCGCGGCGAATTCATCGCCATCGTCGGCCCCTCGGGCTGCGGCAAGTCGACCTTCATGAAGCTCACCACGGGGCTGAAGATGCCCTCGATGGGCAAGATTCGCATCGACGGCCAGCCGGTGACCGGGCCGCTCAAGATATCGGGCATGGCCTTTCAGGCGCCTTCGCTGCTGCCGTGGCGCACCACGGTCGACAACGTGCTGCTGCCGCTGGAAATCGTCGAGCCCTACCGCTCGAACTTCAAGGCCAAGCGCAAGGAATACGTCGAGCGCGCACGCAAGCTGCTGCAGAAGGTGGGCCTTGCGGGCTATGAAGACAAGTTTCCGTGGCAGCTCTCGGGCGGCATGCAGCAGCGCGCGAGCATCTGCCGCGCGCTCATCCACGAGCCCAAGATGCTGCTGCTCGACGAGCCCTTCGGCGCGCTCGACGCGTTCACGCGCGAAGAGCTGTGGTGCATCCTGCGCGACCTCTGGACCGAGCAGCAGTTCAACGTGATCCTGGTGACGCACGACCTGCGCGAATCGGTGTTCCTCGCCGACACGGTGTACGTGATGAGCAAGAGCCCGGGGCGCTTCGTGGTCAAGCGCGAGATCGACCTGCCGCGTCCGCGCGAACTCGAGCTCACCTACACGAAGGAGTTCACCGACATCGTGCTGGAGCTGCGCGGGCACATCGGAGCCATCCGCAATACCGGCATCAGCGCAGCGCAGACGGCCGCGGCCGTGTCTCACTGAGCGGGCGCACCATGAAGAACACCAAGCAAATCGAACGCTGGTCGCCATGGCTGCTGCTGGTCGCGGTGCTCATCCTGTGGCAGGTCATCTGCGCTGGCTTCGAGGTTTCGGACTTCATCTTCCCGAGCCCCTGGCGCATCTGGACGCAGTTCTGGGAATACAAGGAAATCATCGCGGGCCACGCGTGGCGCACCTTCTGGGTCACGATGGCCGGCTTTGGCCTGGCGATCGTGGTGGGCGTTCTGCTGGGCTTCGTGATCGGCAGCTCGCGCATCGCGTACGCGGCGATCTACCCGCTGATGACCGCCTTCAACGCACTGCCCAAGGCGGCCTTCGTGCCTATCCTCGTGGTGTGGTTCGGCATCGGCGTGGGGCCGGCGATTCTCACGGCCTTTCTGATCAGCTTCTTCCCGATCATGGTCAACATTGCGACCGGCTTGGCCACGCTGGAGCCGGAACTCGAAGACGTGCTGCGCGTGCTCGGCGCCAAGCGCTGGGACGTGCTCATGAAGATCGGCCTGCCGCGTTCCATGCCCTACTTCTTCGGCTCGCTGAAGGTGGCGATCACGCTGGCTTTTGTCGGCACCACGGTGAGCGAGATGACCGCTGCCAACGAAGGCATCGGCTACCTGCTGATCTCCGCCGGCTCGGCCATGCAGATGGGCCTGGCCTTCGCGGGTCTGATGGTGGTGGGCGCAATGGCCATGCTGATGTACGAGCTCTTCAGCGTGATCGAGAAGCACACCACGGGTTGGGCGCACCGGGGTTCGCAGAATCAGTAAGTAGGCCGCGCCGGATTCAACATCGGTGCCTGCCACGGATCAAGTGCGGATCAGGTGAGATGCCAGCGCCGGCTGTGCTGCCCCTGCTTCGCGAACACGTGGGCGAGGTGCTTCTTGACTGTGTTGACACTGATGCCGAGTCGCTCGGCGATCTGCTTGTTGGTCATGTCCCGGTACATCAGCGAAAGCACCTCGTCCTCGCGTGCGGTCAGTTTGATTGCAGGTGATATCGCGCAGGACGCCGGCCGCCCGCCGCCTGCCTTCAATCGCAGCACAGACAGATAGAGTGCCTGCAACACCGGGCCCGGGAAGCCCAAGGTGCCTGCCAGCACGGCATCCAGCGATTGCGCGAACTGCTCTGCGCTCGCTGTCCACTCGACGCAGCCGCGCGCCTGACTCCGGATCGCTGCATCCAGCCCCAGCATGGAGGGCTCCTCCCAGCCGAGGAGCCAGTCGGTGGCTGGAAAGCGGCGGCGCAGATCGTCCAGTTTGTTGACTCTCTCCGGTGAAATCAACGCGATGTCCACCAACAGCAAACGAGGCGCCTGCTGCCGGCAGCAGGCTTCCAGGTCAGAGATGCTTTTCATTTCCGCGTACTCGACCTGATACATCTGCTCAGCCCAGTGCCTCGAGGCCAACAGGTCCAGCCCGGACAGCGGCGATGCGCGACCTGGACAGGTTGCGACGAGAACCGGAACACGGACTTCGACTGCAGGGCACGGGGCAGGAGATGGAATCTCCAGGCAAGCCGGCTGAAAACAGCTCGATGTCCACAGCGTGGGTGGCGCAAATGGCGACGGGGGGCGGAAGTCTTGCGTGAACGGCCGCGGATCTGCGTTCCACGCAGGTTCCAGCCCAGCAGACGACAGTGGGATTTCTTCCATGGCTTCCCCCGGGGCACTTGTTTTGGAGGTATCCGGAGGTTAATGATAAAGACCGCACCATCGTGCAGATAGGTCCGCGGACCTCCCAAGGTATCAAAAGGTTAAGGGCATGAGAGCGCACGCCCGGCACGACGCGTCATCCTTTGGGTGACAACTTTTATCCCATGGACAAGGCGCCGTCTGACGGCACAGCATGCCTCCTCTGCTGATACGTGAGCCTGGTTGATTGGCGGCGAACGCGCCTCAATCGGGTGCACTGATTCCGATCGGCGGGTTTTTTCTCAACCAAGGAGTGTTTATGCCCGCGCTAAATTTGACGGCTGGCTCGACCGTCACCCTGGACGAATCCGCCAATCTGCAGAACCTTGCCGCTACTCCCGCCGTTGCCGGCGACAGTAACGACAATGACATCTCCGCAAGCTCGCTGCCGACTGCCTTCAGCAGCCGCCTGGCGGCCCAGAGTGTCGGGACCGCCATCAACGCCGCGTTGAGTGGCTACAACGGGTCCAATACCGGCACCAACGCATTCACATTCAGCATCTCCGGCACGGTCACCGATGTGTCCTTCACGGACACGAACGGCGCTCCGCTCAATGGCTTCGACAGCGGCCTCAATACAGCCGACGGCGAAGACATCTTCCTTTACACCGACACGACCAACAACAACGTCGTCTACGGGAAGACCGCCCTCAATGTCGTCGTGTTCGCCGCCTACCTGGAGGAAACGGGAACCCCGGTGACCGGCGCCAAGATCTGGATGGTCCAGTACGAAGCGATATCGGACCCGGATGCCACCAACCCCGACGATGCAGTCAACCTGCTCGACAAGGTCTTCGTCAGTGTCAGCCAGGATACGGAGTTCAACCTCGCAGGCGCGCCATCCGGCCAGAACCTGTTCCTGATGTTCACGAAGGACAATCCGACGATCGTCAACGGCCGGATTTCCGACGTGTCGATCATCGCGACGGGGAAGGACCCGGCAAATCAGTCCGGGGCCAACCCCAACAGCACCGCCGACGATATCAACATCACGACCGGCGACACGATCAACACCAGCAAGGCCGGCGGGCCGACCACGTTTGGCACCAACAGCCAGATGATCACCGAGCAGGAAGGCATCCGCTTCACGTTCGTGACCGGCGCCAGGGCGGACGTCACCATTCCGACCCTGGACCAGAACGAGGCCGATCTGGAATCGAACATCGACTTCACCGGCATGTTCGGAGCAAGGACTGCCGATTTCGACGTTGTGCAGTTGCAAAGCGGAAAGACCGCCCAGATCAAGATCACCGCATACAGCACGGCGCTCGAGGCCGGCAACAGTTTCATCGAGGGCTATTCGGGCGACCAGGTGATTTCGATCACGAGCGTGCGCGTGCTCGACTCCGTCACCGGGGCGGCCCTGGAAACCTTCTCGAACGGCGCCGAGGGCGGACAGAGTTCGGCCATCGTCATCAGCGTCACCGGCGGCATCGCAACAATCACCGGCGTCAAGTCCGGCTACTCGATCGAATACACGACGTCAGCGGACCACAACCGCGTACTCATCGAAAACGGGGCCGACCTCAATGCCTCGGGCAACACCCACGCGGACTTCGACATCGGAGGTTTTCGGCTGCTGCGGGTTTCCAACGCAACGGCAGAGGTCGGCTCCATGATGGTCTTCGAGGACGACGGCCCGTCCATCGTGCTGGCAACGCCCACCGATACGGCGCTGCTCAACACCCAGGACGCACAGACCGTCGGAGCAGCCACCGACTCCGCCACCCAGGACTTCGCGACGGCCTTCGGCACAACTTCGAGCAGCTTCGGCACCGACGGGGCAGGCACCACCGACTCGACCTTCGCGCTCGGCGTGAAGACGCAGGGCGAAGACTCCGGGCTCAAGAGCGATGGCGCCACCATCTACCTGTACCTGCTGAACGGCAAGGTCATCGGCTCGACCTCCGCCACCGAGGCCAGCGTCTCGGCAGCCAACACCGTCTTCGACCTGGCCGTGAACGCAACCGGCTCGGTAACGCTGCAGCAGTTTGCAGAAATCGACCACGCGCTGCCGGGTGCTTCGTCGAACTACGCGGCCCAGCAGGCCACGATGGCCGACGATCTGATCACCCTGACCAATGCCGTGACGCTCACCGATCGCGATGGCGACACCGCCGCCGATTCCGAGCTGCTCAACATCGGCGCGAACATCAAGTTCGACGACGACGGCCCGTCCATCGTGCTGGCAGCGCCCACCGACACGACGCTGCTCAATATCCAGGACGCACAGACCATCGGGGCAGCCACCGACTCCGCCACCCAGGACTTCGCGACGGCCTTCGGCGTGACTTCGAGTGGCTATGGCGCCGACGGGGCGGGCAGCACCGCATCGACCTTCGCGCTCGGCGTGGCAACGCAGGGCGGCGCATCCGGGCTCACGAGTGACGGTGCGGTCATCAGGCTGTACCTGGTTGCCGGAACGGTCATAGGTTCGACCTCCGCCACCGAGGCCGGTATTTCGGCGGCCAACATCATCTTCGATGTCGCCGTGAGTGGCGCCGGTTCGGTAACGCTGCAGCAGTTTGCCGAAATCGACCACGCGCTGCCGGGTGCTTCGTCGAACTACGCGGCCCAGCAGGCCACGCTGGCCGACACCTTGATCACCCTGACCAATGCCGTGACGCTCACCGATGGCGATGGCGACACCGCGACCGATTCCAAGGTGCTCAACATCGGCGCCAACATCAAGTTCGACGACGACGGCCCGACGGTGACCGCCATCTCCGACCTCACCGGAGCGAACGACGCGCAGCCCATTGCGGGAACCTACAACTTCTCCATTGGCGCCGACGACGTGGACAACTCGTCGACCGACGGCATCGTGCTGAACAGCCTGACCGGAACGACCGGCGGCGGGCGGCCCATCACCGATACAGCCGTCTCTCACTTTGCCGAAGACGCCACGACCGTCACCTACAACTTCAGCTTCAACTACTACCCCGGGCCAACGTCGACGACAACGCAGGCGGCAACAGGCACGGTCGTCTTCAACAAGACAGACGGTACTTACGCCTTCGATCTGGATCAGGTCTTCGGAGGACAAACGACGTTCTCCACGAGTGCGCCGCTGGCATCCTTCAACTACGACACGGAAGGCAACAACTCGCCGGAGATCGTGGTCCAGAAATACAGCAACGACTTTTTCGGCGTGCTGTCAGCCAGGGCCTCCTCGCCTCCGAGTGATTCCAGCGATCTGTTGGCGGGCGGCAATCACGCGTTCCTGACGGGCGAAACCTTCACCAGCCAGACCGCGGGTTTTGTCAACGTCGCAACCAACACCCTCGGGGTGAACTCCGATACCGTCCAAGCCGGCGAGTTGCTGAACTTCGACTTCTACAAATCGAATCCGGTGAGCAACCCCAATCTGACGAGCCCGCCGCAGCGACCCGGGGCAACCATCGTCGGTACGGACACGGCCTACGCTGACGCGATCAACATCACGATCGATCAGATCACGGACGGCGAAGATGTGGCTGTTCTGCTGAAGCTGTTCAATGCGTCGACCAACACCACCACGACCAGGCTTCTGATCGCCAACTCCGCGGCGGACTATCAATCGGCCGGAGGAGGCCTGAAGGTCGTCAGCATCGGCGAGGACGACTACGACAGCGCCAATTTCCAGATCACGGGCGTGCAGGTCCTGAGCAGCACCGAAGAAATCACTGGCACGGGTATCAGCCTGAGCGGCCATAACGCGGTGAATCTGACCGCGACCGGTTCGAACTATGCCGATACGGCGGACAACGATGTGTTCAAGATCATCAAGATCGATGTGATCACGTCGGCGACGATCAATTCGGACGTGGACCTGAACTTTGTGGGTCAGGTGATCGACGGCGATGCCGACTTCGCAGGCTTCAACTTCGATGTCCACCTGGAGATCGATGGCGTGGCCAACCTGATAGGCACAACCCAGAAAACGGAGGCGATCGCGTAACGAGCTCTGGAGCAAGGGGGCAGCAGAAATGCTGCCCCCTTCTCACTTGGCCTGTATTCAGGCGTACTGATGTCGAACCTGCGGGGTGGTATGAAGCCTCAGGAAAAGTCTGGCGAATTGCGGCAGGCGGTGACAACGCTCCACTCCTACTTCGTACGGGCGGCCTGGTTCAGTGTTTGCTCCGGCCTTTTGCTGCTGGCTCCGAGCGGGTACATGCTGGAGGTGTACGGGCGCGTCGTGAACAGTCGCAGCACGCTCACGCTGGCCATGCTGACATTGCTGGTTCTGGCCGCCTACTGCCTGATGGAAGTACTTGATTGGGCTCGCTCGGAAGTGATGTACCGGGCCGGGCAGAAACTGGATCAGAAGATGCGCAACCGCGTGTTCGTCGCCGTCTTCGAAGCGGGGCTCAAGCGGTTGCCGGGCGGAACCGTGCAACCGCTCAACGACCTGCGGACCTTGCGGGAATTCCTGTATTCGCCGCCATTGCTGGCGCTGATGGAAGCGCCGGTTTCGCTGGTCTTCACGGGGCTGCTGTTCGCCATCAGCCCGGTGCTGGGCTGGTCGGCTGTCGTGGGCTCGCTGCTGCAGGTGTTTGTCGGTTGGATCAACGACCGGAACACGCGGCCGCCGCTGGTGTCGGCCAATCGATGCGCGATCGAAGCACAGCAGTATGCGGACGCTGCGCTGAGAAACTCGCAGGTCATCGAGTCGATGGGCATGCTGCAGGACGTCCATCGCCGCTGGATGGGCAAGCGGCGCGATTTCCTGCAGCGCGAGGCCCTGGCTTCGGACCGTGCTGGGGCCTGCCAGGCCGTCAGCAAGTTCCTGCAGGTCACCATGGGTTCCCTGTTGCTCGGCCTGGGCGCCTGGCTGCTGCTGAAGAACCCGCTCAATGGCAATGCCGCAATGATGGTTGTCGGCTCGATCCTGGGCGGCCGTGCCTTGGCGCCGCTGGTGCAGCTCGTGACGCAATGGCGCGCGGTGGTCAATGTCTGCGATGCATGGCAACGCCTGGACAGCCTGTTGAGCGCCATTGCCCCGAGACCGGAAACGATGTCCTTGCCACCACCCAAAGGCGCGCTGCAAGTCGAAAGCCTCGTGGCAGGCGCGCCAGGCAATGGTCCGGCCATCCTGAAGAACGTGGCCTTCGCCCTGGCGCCCGGCGAGGTGCTTGCCGTCGTGGGTCCCTCTGCCGCGGGAAAGACGACCCTGGCACGCCTGATCGTCGGCCTTTGGCCTGCAGCGAGCGGCAAGGTGCGGCTGGACGGCGCAGACGTGTTCGCGTGGGACAAGAGCGAACTCGGCCCGCACATCGGCTATCTGCCGCAGGATGTGGAATTGCTCGACGGCACATTGGCCGAGAACATCGCGCGCTTCGGGGAGGTGCGACCTTCGAAGGTCAAAGCGGCAGCATTGGCCGTCGACCTGCACGCGTACATCACGAGCCTTCCGTTGGGCTACGACAGCCCGATCGGACCCGAAGGGGCCGTGCTGTCGGGCGGGCAGAGGCAGCGGGTCGCGTTGGCGCGCGCGATTTATGACGAGCCAGCACTGGTGGTGCTCGATGAACCGAATTCGAGCCTCGACGACGCCGGCGACGCAGCACTGGCAAGCGCCATCCTGAATCTCAAGGCGCGCGGCACGACGTTCGTCGTCATGACGCACCGCACCAGTGTGCTGGCCGTGGCGGACAAGATGCTGGTGCTGTGCGACGGCACGATGCAGGCGTTCGGCGCACGCGACGAGGTCCTGGCTGCGCTGCGGCAAGCCACCGAGCAGGCGGCGGATCGGATGCGCAAGGCAGAAAGCAGCCTTGCATCGAAGCGGCGCGATGCCGGAAACGCTGCAAGCATCGCGCTTCAGGCGCACCCACTGCCATGAAGAAACCTGCGTTCTTCAACCGCAGCGAACTGGGGCGCGCTCTCTGGGAGTTCCGAAGAGAGTTCTTGCTGGTTGGATCGTTGAGCTTCCTGACCAATCTGCTCATGCTCGCGCCGACCATCTACATGCTGCAGATATTCGACCGCGTGCTTGCCAGTCAGAGTGAACTGACCTTGCTCGCGGTTTCCTTGATCACGCTGCTTCTTTTCGGGGCGCTGGCCTTGTCGGAATGGCTGCGCTCGCGTCTGCTGGTGCGGGCCAGCCTGCGCTTCGACCGGCAATTGAGCACCCGGGTGTTCAACGGGAGCTTTCAGGCCTACCTCGGCCAGTCGGTATCCACCGTGTCAAGGCCGTTCGCAGACCTGAACCAGATCCGCCAGTTTCTGACCGGCATGGGCGTCTTTGCGCTCTTCGATGCACCCTGGACGCCGATCTACATCGCGGTGATCTTCTTTCTTCATCCCTGGCTCGGCGTCCTGGCGCTCGGGTTCGCCCTGGTCCAGGTCGCACTGGCCTGGTTCGGACAGAGGAAGACCGTCGCGCCATCGGAAGCGGCCCTGAAAGCCGCGAGCGAGACGATGAGCGACCTGCAGGGCAAGCTTCGCAACATCGAGGTGCTCGAATCGATGGGCATGGTCGCCAATCTGCAAAAGCGCTGGAACCGCCAGCATGCGGCCTGCATGGACAAGAGCACTTCCGCTCATGGCTTTGTCAATCGCGTCGCCGGCTGGAGCAAATTCATACGCTACAGCCAACAGTCGCTCGCGCTGGGGGCGGGCGCGCTGCTGGTGATCGATGGCCAGTTGTCGCCGGGCGCCATGATTGCGGCGAATGTGCTGATGGGCCGCGCCCTCGCGCCCATCGACCAGTTGCTCGGCACGTGGCGGGGTTTTGTCTCGTGCAGCGCTGCACTCGAGCGTCTCGAAAAGCTGTTGGCCGACTTCCCCGGGCAGGCCCCTGTCCCTCCCCGGGCCGGACCTACCGGCGAGATCAGCCTGCAAGGCATCTTTGCGGGGGCTGCGGGGCGCGCGGCGCCCATCCTGAAGAACATTTCTTTTGCGGTCCCCGCAGGAACAGTGGTCGCGCTCTTGGGACCTTCCGGTTCGGGCAAGTCCACGCTGGTGAAAGTCATGGTCGGAATCTGGACCGCATCCCGCGGCGCGGTGCTGCTCGATGGCGTGCCGATCCGAGGCTGGAACCGTCTGGAGCTGGGTCCGCATCTTGGCTATCTGCCCCAGGACGTCGAGTTGTTCGCAGGCTCCATTGCCGAGAACATTGCGCGGCTCGGCGAGGTCGACTCGCGCAAGGTCATAGAGGCCGCATGCAGCGCCGGCCTGCACGAGACGATCCTGCGCTTTTCCAAAGGCTACGACACCCTCATCGGGGACGCGGGCCACCTGCTTTCCGGAGGGCAGAGGCAACGAATCGGACTGGCCCGGGCGCTCTATGGCGACCCGTCGCTCATTGTTCTGGATGAGCCGAATGCCAACCTGGACGATGACGGGGAAGCAGCGCTGCTGCGAGCCATACGGGAATTGAAGGCCAAGGGGAAAACGGTGTTCCTGGTAACCCACCGCCAGGGCGCGGTTGCCGTGGCCGACCGCCTCATGGTTCTGGGCGATGGCGAATTGACAGCAGACGGACCACGAGATGCCGTGCTCGCGTCTTTTCGTCGCCCTCAGCCTGACGTGCGACCGGCGGCCCTGGTGCAGTCGGCCTGATCCGGCGCCGTCCTGTACTCGACTCATCTCGCAGGGAGTTCCAAATGGCCAAACCGAATCTTCTCAGAGACGTGACTTCCATCCCCTCGCCTGCCAAGGACGATCGGTCGCAGGATGCCGATGGACTCGGGAACGAGTTCGGACGCGCAGGGCGAATCGGCGTGTGGGCCTTGGTCGCCGGATTCGGCGGGTTTCTGCTGTGGGCCGCGTTTGCTCCGCTGGACGAAGGCGTGCCCAGCCAGGGGCAGGTCGCCATCGACACGAAGCGTAAGGTTGTCCAGCACCAGATCGGAGGCATCCTCAAGGAGGTGCGGGTCGGCGAAGGCGATCAAGTCCAGGAAGGCCAGCTGCTGTTCAAGCTCGACGACGCCGCAGCCAGAGCGAGTTTCGAAACCGTGCGGCAGCGCTACCTGGGGTTTCGCGCCATACAAGGCCGCCTGCTGGCCGAACAGGGGGGACAGGACGCCATCGACTTCCATCCGGACTTGCAGGCGGCAGCCACGGACCCGCTGATCCGGCAGCAGATGTTCAACCAGGAGCAACTGCTCAAGTCGCGCCGCGCCGCCTTGCGCGCCGACCTGCAATCGATCGAAGAGAACATCCAGGGCCAGCAAGCGTTGTCCCAGGCTTACGCAAGCATGTTGAGCAGCCGCCGGACCCAGCTTTCGCTTCTCGACGAGGAATTGACCCAGACACGCAAGATGGTCGCCGAAGGGTATGCCCCGCGCAATCGCCAGCTGGAGATGGAGCGTCAAATCGCGGAGTCGAGCACATTCATTGCCGAACTCATCGGCAACACGGGCCGGGCCCGGCGGTCGGTCGCGGAGCTTCGCCAGCGTGCCATTGCCAGGCAGCAGGAATACCATAAGGAAGTGGAAACGCAGCAGGCGGAAGTCAGCCGCGAGGTGCTTGGGGACTTCGAGAAGTTCCTCGCCTTGCGGGACGAACTGGGCCGCACCGAGATCCGCTCGCCCGCTTCGGGCCAGGTGGTGGCACTGGTGGCGCAGACCGTGGGCGGCGTGATCGCACCGGGGCAAAAACTGATGGATGTGGTGCCTGCCAACGAGCCCTTGCTGCTTGAAACGAGAGTGCCGCCTCATCTGATCGACCGCGTCCACGCCGGCATACCGGTGGACGTGCGTTTCTCTACGTTCGCCCATTCTCCGCAGCTCGTGGTGCAGGGCAAGCTGGTTTCGGTCTCCGGCGATTTGTTGACGGACCCCCAGACCAACACGAGTTATTTCCTCGCGCGAGTGGCGGTGACGCAAGAGGGCCTGAGAAAGCTGGGCAAACGTTCGCTGCAGCCTGGCATGCCGGTCGAGGTGGTTTTCAAGACGGGGGAACGCTCGCTGCTCATTTACCTCCTGCATCCGCTCACCAAGCGCATCGCAGCCTCCATGACGGAAGAGTGAGCAGTGAAAAAAACCGCGCTGGCATTCGCTGCTGCCGGCCTTCTCTGGGGGCCGGCCTGGTCGCTCGACTTGTCTCAGGCCTACGGGGAAGCACTGGAACAGGACTCGACGATCCGGTCGGTGCGGGCAGCCACGGATGCCCGGCGCGAACGCCTGCCGCAGGCCCGCGCGCAACTGCTTCCCAACTTGTCGGCAAGCGTCTCGCGCTATCGGAACTGGCTGGAGAGAACTTCGCCGGACGCCTCCGGGCACCTCGTCACGTCCAACCTGCGCTACACCAGCAGCAGCGAAGTGCTGAGCTTGAGGCAACCCATCTTCCGCATGTACCAGATGGCCGACTACCGGCAGGCTCGGGCGCAGGTCGACGATGCCGAGGCGATTCTCGAACGCGAATTGCAAAACGTCGGCGTTCGGGTGAGCGGCGCCTATTTCGAGGCACTGCTGGCCGAGGAGCATCTCGCGCTGGTGCTCTCGCAAAAGACGGCTTACACGACCCAGCTCGATGCCGCGCAGAAGCGGCTCGGTGCAGGTTTCGGCACGCGCACCGATATCGATGAAGCACGCGCGGCCCTGGACCTCAACGTCGCACAGGAATTGGAGGCGCGCCAGAACCTGGACTTCACACGCAGGCAACTCCAGAGCCTGGTCAACCGCCCGATCGACGGGCTGGCGTCGCTGGACCCGTCCAGGATGCGGCTCGTTCGGCCGGCGCCCGACCGGGTGGAAGACTGGATCGAGCGGGCCGAGCTCAACAGCCCGGAACTCCGGTCGCTAGGCGCCCAGGTTGAAGCAGCCCGGCACGAGCTGGAGAAGGCACAGGCAGGTCACTACCCGACGCTGGACGCCATCGCCCAGTGGTCCCGCAACGACAGCGACACGATCACCAGCATCAAGACCCGTTACAACAACAGGTCCATCGGCTTGCAGCTCAATATTCCTCTCTATTCGGGCGGCCATGTGAGTTCCACCGTGAGGCAGGCGCTCGCAGACCAGCAGCGGGCAGAAGAGGCCCTCGAAGCCCTGCGCCGCGACCTCGGGGTGCGACTGCATCGCGAGTTCCGCGGCGTGACCGAAGGCATCTTGAGGGTCAAGGCCCTTGAACAGGCGGTGCGCTCCGCGGAGCAGGTCGTCATCTCGAATCGCCGCTCGTTCGAGGCCGGCAGCCGCACCTTGCCCGACGTGCTGAACTCGGAACATCAGAAGGTTTCCGCCCAGCGTGATCTGGCGCAGGCCCGTTTCGTCTACCTGATGTCGCGGATACGGTTGCAGGCACTCTCTGGCGGCGCCAAAGCCGAAGTCATTGACGAGATCAACGGCTGGCTCACGCGCTGACGGCGGCAGCGATCTAAATCGGCAGGCCGAGAACACACAGGCGCTACACGCGAGCGAAGCGCGCCGGTCCCTCCACTGTCCAGCCGCTGCCGCAGGCCGGATCGAGGTCGCGATGGCACTGCGTGAGCCCGTCGTCCAGGTCGAGGGTGACGCCGATCCGCCAATGGCCGGTGGCGCCGCGCTCCACCTGCAGCACGGCGAAGCCGTTGCCGGTGCTCACGGCCGCCGTGACCATGGTGGCGCCGAAGGCTCCTGGCGTGGCGCCGAGGTCGACCTGGCCGTCGAGCCAGAACGCGTCGGGCCGCGCATTGACGAAGGTCCAGGGTGCATACAGGCCCGAGGACACGACCGAGATCACCTCCACAGGCTCGCCCGCCGCCTGCAGCCAGAGGCTCGACACGCTCGACATATGGCGGTCGCCCGACAGCACCACCACGTGGCGCGCGCTGGTGTCGCGCAGCAGTTCGAGCAACGCGCGCTGCGAGGCCGGGTACCCGCTCCAGTCGTCCAACCCCAGGCGTTGCGCGGGGTCGCCGAAGACGGCCGCACGCGGCATCGGGAACAGCGCCACCGGCGACACGATGAACTTGGGCAGTCCGGCGGGCGCGGCCTCCAGCCACTTCTTCAGGTCGCCCATGCCGGCCTCGGCACGGATCGCCGCCTGGTCCAGCGGCGCGGCAGGGGTCGCGGCTTGCGCTGCGGTGCGCAGCGCCCGCTGCTGGCGGGTGCTGCGCGTGTCGAGCATGTAGAACGGAAAGCCGGCCGGCGCAATGCGGTAGTCGAAGGGGCGCTGGTCGCGGCCCGGGCCGATGTCGTGCACCAGCTTGTGCTGTTGCGCGAAGTAGCCGTCGAGCGCGGCGCGCACGGCCGGCGTTCCATAGGGGTCGGGGCCCGGCTCCCAGTCGTCCATCACCTCGTGGTCGTCGAGCAGCGGATAGGTCGGCAGCGAGGCCATCACTTGGCGCAGCGCCTCCAGCCTGAAGGTGAGCGCATAGGCCTGGCCGACGTCGTCGCCGCCCGCCGGCACGAAGAGCCCCGCGGTCTGGTCGACATACACCTGGTCGCCGGCCAGCACCAGCAGTTGCGGCTTGTGCGGTGGCGCGAGCACCTCGAGCCGCTGCGCGAGCCGCCGGTACGACGCCTGTGCAGGCACCCGGTCGACCAGGCCCGGCACGTACTGGCAACTGGCGAGCGCGAAGCACAGCGAGGCCTGTGCGGGCTCGCCCTCGCGCTGCACGGCGCTCGTCCATGCGGGGTCGAGGCGCACCACGGCACGCTCGCGCTGCGCGTCGGTCGCTGCGTCCAGAGTTTGCATCACCTGGCGGCGGATGGGCTCGATCGGCTCGTCCTGCGGCTGCGCGAACAGCCCGGCCTCCAGCCGCCGGCCCAGCACGTCGACGGGGCCGCGTGCCATGGGCAGGTCGTCGTGCGCCGTGAGCACCGCGAAGCCCTGGTACTCGGCGAGCCGGTCGTCGAAGAGGTCGATTTCCACCGCCTCCTGCAGGAGTTTTTCGCGCGTGGTCTGCAGTCCCACCATCCATGCGAAGTCGAAGCACCATCGCCCGCCGCGGCGCCACGCGGGCACGAAGACCACGGCGCGCGCCGACACATGCGCGGGCGGCGGGCGCAGCGCCAGCCGGCAATGCAGCCGGCCCGCGTTGCCGGCCACGCGGCTCGCATGGCCGAGCCATGGGCCGGTCCACGGCAGGCTGGCCCGCCAGTCGGGCGGCACCGGCGTGTCGGGGCCGGGCTTCTTGTCGAAGGCCTCGAGGAACCGCACGATGTGCGGAAACACGTCGCTGCAGGCCTTCTCGCCGATCAGCGTGTCCTGGTGGCCGTAGGCGCCGAGCACCAGCAGCTGGTGCGGGGTGCCTTCGCCGAGGAACAGGTCGCCCCCCGAAGGGTTCGAGGAGTCTGGCGGGTCCGGCAGCTCCGGGGGCTCCCGCGGCAGGCCACCGTCCTTGCCGAACACGCGCTTCAGCAGCCAGAAGCTCTCGTACGAGCCACGCCAGTCGAACACCGCGTTGCGCTGCCCGTGCAGCATGAACACCGGAAAGTCGAAGCGCTCGCCGAGCTGCTCGAAGCCGACCGCGTGGCCCTGTCCGCCGGCGTCGGTCAGCACCTCTTCGCGGGCGTAGTTGCCGACCTGGGCGAGGCCCCGCAGCTTCACGAAGCCGTATATCGAATCGAGCGCATCGAGCGTGTCCTTGCCGATGTTGTGTAGCCGCATGGTCTGGCCGAAGATCGCGTCGGCCCGGTGCCGTACGGCCGCGAAGCCCGGTGCCTTGCGCAGGCGCTGCGCTTCGCCGTCTTCATCAGGGTAGGGAAAGGTCGCCAGCAGGCCGTCGACGAGCAGGCGCTGCGTGTGCGTCAGCGCGGGTCGCGTGTCGAACTCGTCGATGCCGATGAACTGCTGCAGGTAGCCCGCCACATAGCCGCGGAAGCGGTTGAAAGCCGTGGCGCGCAGCAGCGGCCCCACCTGCGACAGCACCACCGCGCCAATGGACGCATGCAACCCCGGCAGGCGCAGCACCGCCACGCTGAACATGGCGGCGCCGATGCAATGCGCCACCACGTCGACCTGGACGGGCGCTACTTCGTCGGGCGTCGCATACGCCGCCTGCACGGTGCGCAATGCATCTGGAATGTCGGCCTCCGCCACTTCGTCGAACGACCAGTAGGCCCGCGGCCGGCACGAGAAGCCGATGCTGGTGCGCAGGTCGAGCACCCAGACCTCGCGCCCGGCCTCGAGCAGGCTGTATACCAGGTTGCCGGGAATGCTCTTGTGCGCGAAGGTGGAACCGCTCGCGCCGTAGCCGTGGATCAGCATCACGGGCCGCGTGCCCGCGCGACGCGCCGGCGGGCGGTAGCGCGACAGCAGCCGCGGCGGCGCGCTGCCCGGGCCGGCGGCGGTGTCGAGCTCGACCGGCTCGGGCCGTACGCCGTACACCTCGCCGGGCAGCCGCTCCCAGTCGCGCTTCGGCGAGTCGGGCGGCGGCACGAAGTGCAGCAGGTGAATGTGCAGCACGATGCGCAGCACCCACAGCGCCAGCTCGGCCAGGTCGCCCAGCTGGTTGGGCATGTCCTGCTGGTGCTCGACGCGCAGCAGGGGTTGCAGCTTCTCGACGAAGTAGGAAGGGTCCAGCACCATCCGGCCCAGCGGCTCCTCACCGAGGGGGCCGATCCGCTGCAGCTCGCCCTCGCTCAGCTGCCGCCACGGGTTGCCGCCTTCGACGAACGCGATGCGCTTGGTGAGCCGCAGCCGATCGCCCTCCTTCAGCGGCGCGCCGTTCTCGACCCGCGCCACCGTCCAGTCGTATTCGATGAGGCGCACCTGCCCCAGGTGGGAACACAGCGCCATCAGGTCGGCCATGACCGGACCGTCGAAGGCCAGGTTCTCCTCGCCGTTGCCGCCGTTCGGGCCCGCCACGGACGCGCGCGAAGGCAGCAGGACCTCCGCCAGCGCCTGCAGCTTCCTGCGCGCCAGCGCGTGGCTGCGCAGGATGCGCTCGATGCTGTCGCACTTCTCGCGCACCAGCATCGACACGGTGCCGGTGCAATGCGCGATGGGCGCTTTGTTGCCCTTGCCGAAGCGAAGGATCACCGCCGGCTGGGCCAGCGTGCGCGGCGTCGCGCGAAGGGCCGGTATGTCGACGGGCTCGAATTCCACCTCGGTGCTCAAAGCGAAGGACTGGCCGTCGATGCGCACGCGGCCCGTCATCCGCTCGCACATCGAGACACGCGTCGGCGCGGACGTGCGGGGATGGGTCAGGTCACGGCGCAACGGACGCTCCGACGCCGGGGGTTGCGGCGAATCCGCCAGCGCCAGGCCCCAGTCCGCGGCCAGCATCGGTACAGCGCGCTCGGCCAGTGCCGCGATGGTGAGCGAAGGGTTGATGCCGAGCGACACCGGCACGATCGAGCCGTCGAGCACCGCCAGGCCAGGCAACAACGCGGCATCGGCAACACCGTCGTGGACGCGGCCCCAACTGTCGACCACGCCGCGCTCGCGCCCTTCGGCCATGCGGCAGCCGCCCAGCGGGTGCACGGTGAGCACCGAGCCCACCGGAGCCACCAGGGACTCGAGGCTGCGAAACGGCGGGAGCGGATTCCACAGCGGGTTGGGCAGCACGCGTCCGCCGAGCCCGCCGGCGCCGTCGTGAGCCACATGCAGCGCACGCATCTGCGCCGCGAACACCGGCAGGGCCGCGACCTTGTTCCACGCGACGCGCACCTGCGCGTCGGCCAGCACCGCGTCGCTGCCGCCTTGGCCGACCGGTTCGATGGTGCCGGCGGCGCCGTCGTCGCCCATCATTCCGTAGACCGGCGTGCGGCGCAGCATGTCGTCGTCCACGGCCAGCGGATCGTGCACCTCGTCCGGCGCGTGCAGGTCGAGGTCCATGCGCGCGAGCGCCTGCAGGGCGTCTGTGGTGCTCACCACTTCGGCCAGCAGGCGGCGCAGCGGCGCGGGAATGGCGAACTCCTCGATCACCAGCGGGCGCTCGCCCTGCTTCGCGCGGGTGCGCAGCAGCCCGGTGATGGTCGGCCCGATGCCGCGCTGCGCCGGCGCGTCGCCTTCGGCCGCGCTGGACAGCGCTTCGTCGTCCTGGCCGGCCGCCACCGCAATCATGTCGCCGTTGGCCGAGAAGCCCGCGCCCAGCGCCTGCGAGACGGGCAGACCCGCGGCCCTGGAGCGCAGCAGCAGCTCGGTGGAGCCCAGCGTGCCTGCGGCCACTACCACCCGCCGCGCGCGCACCACGTAGGGCCGGGCGTTGTCGGTGCGTGCCTTGCGCCGGTTGGTGAAGAAGAACTCGACCGCATAGCCGGCCCCTCCCGGCAGGGCCACGATGCGGTGCGCGGTGCCACCAGTGAACAGGCGCGCGCCCCGCGCATGGGCCAGCGCCAGGTAGTTGGTGTCCAGCGATTTCTTGGCGCGGTGGTTGCAGCCGCTCACGCAATCGCCGCAGCGCAGGCAGCCATGCATCGCAACCTGGGCCGGCGTGCGCGTGCCGTCGGCGAAGGCGATCGCAACGTGGGCCTTGCCGCGCGCCGCATGCAGCCGCGCACCGGCTTTCAGCAAGGAATCGAGCTTCGACACGCTCTCGGGGATCTGCTCCAGGCCCAGCATGGCTTCGGCCTTGTCGTAGCCGTCCGCCAGCGCGGCGAGGTCGAGGCCCGCGGGCCAGGCGCCGCCCTCGAAGGCATCGGGCGTTGCGCGTTCCATCACTGCCGCATTGATGAGCGACCCGCCGCCCAGCCCGTTGCCTAGCAGCGCATTCACATCGCCGCCCAGGCGCAGGTCGAACAGCCCCGAGGCATTGCCGCGCGCGGGCCTGCCGTCCTGCATGCTGAAGCGCACGTGTCCCGGCAGCTCGGCAAAGGTGGCCGGAAATTCGCCCGGCAGGTATTCGCTGCCGCGCTCCAGCACGTAGACCCTGATTGGTACCACGCTCGGTGCGGTGCCCGGCGGTGCGTCCACCGGCAGCGCGCCCGCCAGCCGTGCCGCCGCCACCGCGCCGCCGTAGCCGCTGCCGATGACCAGCACCTCGCAGTGCAGCGCGTCGGGCGGTGCCGCGACGATCTCGCGCACCAGCACTTCAGCGCCCTCCGAGAGCAGACGGTCGCCCGGGGCATCGTCGTGGTGGCGGCCTCCGTTGTTCATGTTCGACTCCTCGCGGGTTGGTCGCGAACTCAGGAACCTTCGATGGCCGCGGCCAGTGCGCGGCCGAGCCTCTGGTCGTCGACGGGCTTGCGCAGCAGCGGCAGCGCCTGTCGCCGCGCCGCCTCGACCACCGCCGGGTCGGTATCGGCCGTGACCATGACGATGGGTAGCGCGGGCTGTGCGCAGCGCTGCTCGCGCAGGCGCTCGGCGGCATCGAAGCCCGAGACGCCGCCGCCGAGCCGGCAGTCAACCACCACCGCGTCGGGCTCGTCGACCTGCCCCAGTGCTTCGTCAAGCGTGGCGGCGGACAGCACGCGGCAGCCCATCGCTCCCAACGCGTTGAGATAGGCGCCGCGCACCATCGGGTCGTCCTCCAGCACCAGCACGCAGCGCCCGGCCAGACTCCACGGCGCACCTGCGCCGTCACCCTCGCAGCCGTCGACGCCGACGGCTGCGGCGCGCGGCAGCCGCAGGCGAAAGCAGGCGCCCGCGCCAAGGCTGGACTCGAGCTCGACCGGCACGTCCAGCAACTCGGCCATCCGCCGCACGATGCCCAGGCCCAGGCCATGCCCCGCGGCGGTCGCGATGCCTGGGCCCGTCGCCTGGAGTTGCACCAGGTCCTCGAACACGATCCGGTGGTTCTCGGGTGCAATGCCGGGGCCGCTGTCCTGCACTGTCAGCTCGACCTCGGCGTCCGATGCGCCCGATACATCCGACGCATCCCGCGTGCAGACCCGCACCTCGACCCGTCCATCCGCGGGCGAGAACTTGATCGCGTTATCGACGAGATTGGCCAACATGCGGCGCAGCAGGTCGGGGTCGGTGCGCACCGCCAGACCAGGCGGGCAGGTGATGTGCAGACCGACCCGGCGCGCTGTCGCCGCAGCGCCGAAGCTGGCCATCACGGCTGTCAGCAGCCGGTCGATCCGCACGCGCTGGGGCTGAGCCACCACCACGCCGGCATCGAGTTTCGAGACGTCGAGCAAGGCGTCGAGCATGGCGCGCAGCTGCTCCAGGCTGCTGTCGACCACTTCGACGATCGCGCGCGCATCGGGCGCCATCGCCACGTGCCGCAACGCACCCACGTTGAGCGCCATCGCCTGAAGGGGCTGGCGCAGGTCGTGGCTGGCGCCGGCCAGGAAGCGGCTCTTGTCGTTGTTGGCGCGCACCGCCTGGTCGCGGGCGATGGCCAGCTGCGCGCGCTCGAACTCCAGCGAAGTAGCCAGCGCCTGGTTCTCGGCGCGGATGCCGAACGACTCCTCGAAAGTCTGCAGGTTGCGCCGGGCAAAGCGCGTCTGCACCCCGAAGAACATCAGCACCAGCGCGCCCACGCCCCAGCCGAGCCAGCCGCCGGCCACCAGCCACATGGCCGCAGTGGGCATGAAGAGCAGCCCCGCGTAGGCCAGGAAAGCGGGCATCACGGTCGCGCTGGTGGACACGGCACCCGCGCCCCAGGACACCAGGATCATCGTGAGGACCGCGTCCAGCGTCGGGTCGAGCCAAACCATGAACAGCGCCGCGGAGCCGTTGCAGGCGCCGATCAGCACATTCCAGCGCACGGTGGCGCGCAGTCGCGCGGCGATCGGGCGGGCCCGGTCGGCGGCCATGCGCGCGAGCGCGGCGGCACGCCACTCGCGGCTGGCGATCACCGCCGCGAACCAACCGAGCACCCAGGGTGCCGAAACGTCGCGCCAGACGATGGCCGCGACGACAACGGCGGTGAGCAGAATCTGCCAGCGCAACCCCACGGCCTGCTCGGCGACCACCTGCAAGCGCCGTTCGTCCAGCTCGTCGAGTGCGGCCGCCATGTTCACGTGGCCTCGAGCGCCCATGCCGCCTGCGCGTCGAAGACGCGGCACAGGGCATCGGTGCGGTTGCGCGCGCCAAGCGCCCGGTAGACCATCGACAGGTGCACCTTCACCGTGCCCTCGGCAATCAGCAGTTGGCGCGCGATCAGCTTGACCGGCATGCCCCGCATCGCCAGCGCCAGCACCTGGCGTTGGCGCGGCGACAGCTCGATGCGCAGGAAGCCGGCGAGATCCTCGCGCGGCAGTTCGTCGGGGTCGCGCGCGCGGGTCACGTCATCGGCCAGCACGAACTCGGCCGGCAGGTAGATCTTGTGGCGCAGCACCACGCGCAGGGCTGCCTCCATGTCCTCGAGCCGGTACGACTTGGGGATGAAGCCGGCCGCGCCGGCCTCGATGACCTCGCGCACGCGCTGCGGCGAGCTTTCCGCAGACTGCATGCACACGGGCGTGGCCTCGAAGTGCGCCTTCACGGCCTTGAGCGCAGCGAGCCCGGAGAGTTGGGGCAGGTGGTAGTCGAGCAGCAGCAAGTCGACACCGGCTGGGTCCAGCTGGCAGGCCTGCTCGGCGTCCCGCACCGCTTCGAAATGAAAGGGGCGGCCCGGTTCGATCTCGGCGGCCATTCGCTCCAGCAGGAGTCGGGTGCCGTTCCAGACGATCTCGTGGTCATCGACCAGAAGAACCTTCATACAGACCTCTCGTCTACGGTGGCTCTCCCCGTCCTGAATGCAGGTTAGCGCAAAGCCCCCCAATAAGCGAGTGCGCGCACCTACACCAACGGCCTAGTCGGATGGCCACGCCGGCACCGCGCCGCAGCCTAGGCGCTGCGTTCAATTGTTGCGGCGGGCACCGCGCGGAAGACTGGCTGCATCGATCACCACTGCGCATGCGATGCACCGAGGACCGCCATGAACACCCCAAAGTCTTTTGCCGCGCTGCGTGCCGCATGGAAACCCCTTGCGTGCCGGTTCTGCATCTTCGCGCTCCACCACGCGGTGCTCGCCCGCGCGCTGTGCGCCGCGGCCATGGTCGCGGTCTCGCTGCTGGCGGGTTGCGCTGCATTGCCCGACAACGTGCACCGGGTCGCGTCGCAGGCGCGCACCGACGTCGGGGACAGCGCGCTCGCGCGCATCGCCGCCGCGTCGCTGCCGGAACCGGACGGCGCGACGCCCGAAATACCCGACGTATCCGGCGTGCGCCTGCTGCCGGACGGCGACCAGGCCCTCGACGCGCGCATCGCACTCACGCAGGCCGCACGGCATACCGTCGACGCGCAGTACTACGTGGTGACCAACGACACCTCGGGGCGGCAATTCCTGCGCGAGCTGCGCGACGCGGCCCGGCGCGGCGTGCGCGTGCGCCTGCTGGTCGACGACCTGTACGCGGGCGGGGACGACGAGATGCTGGCCGGGCTGGCCGCGCACGCCAACGTGGAGGTGCGTCTCTTCAACCCGCTGCCGGTGCGCAGCGGCGGCCCGCGCACGCGCGTGCTGCTGTCGCTGCACGAGATCGGCCGCGTGAACCGGCGCATGCACAACAAGCTCTTCATTGCCGACAACAGCTTCGCCATCACCGGCGGGCGCAACATCGCCGACGAGTACTTCGGGCGCAGCAAGCCAGCGAACTTCATCGACATGGACGCGCTGCTGGCCGGGCCAGCGGTGCGCGCGCTGTCGGCGAGCTTCGATGCCTTCTGGAACGGACCGATGTCGTACCCATTCGAGGCCATCGCGGCCGGAGACCGTCCGGCACCGGCCCATGCGCGCGAACGCTTCGCCGCGCTGGTCCATGGCCTCGGTCGCTTCATGCCTCCTGCCAACGAGCGCGACGCGCTGGGGCGCGGCCCGGTCGGCGCGCAGCTGGCGCGGGGGCGGGTCGAACTGGTGCCCGCGAAGGTGCGCGTCGTAGCGGACGCAGTGGTGCAAGGCCCCTTCGCCAGTGATGCCAGCGGAAGCGTCGAGGAAGCCGGAGGGCCGCAAGGCCGCGAGAGCGCGGTCATGGCCGCGAACCTCGATCTTTTCCGGACCGCACGCTCCGAGGCGCTCGTCGTCTCGCCCTACTTCGTACCCATGCCCCGCATGATCGAAGCACTCGCCCATGCGAGCCGCGAGGGCGCGAGCGTATCGGTGGTGACCAACTCGCTCGCCACCACCGACGAGCCGCTTGTGCACTACGGCTACGCGCGCTACCGCAGCGCTCTCCTGAAGATGGGCGCCACGCTGTACGAGCTGATGCCAACTGGCGAACCACATACGGCCTGGAGCGACACCGAAAGCGACCGCGGCTCGCTCGGCCGCCTGCACGCCAAGCTGGCGGTGGTCGACCGGCGCTGGTTCTACGTGGGGTCGATGAACATGGACCGGCGCTCGGCGCACTGCAACACTGAACTGGGCCTGATCGTCGACAGCCCCACGCTTGCAGGCGAGCTGGCGGACCTGATCCAGCGCGTGCGCATGCCTGCGAGCTTCACCGTGAGCGAAGCACCGCTGCGAGGCGGCCTGCAATGGAGCTTTCTGCGCGACGGACGCCGCTGGGTGCTGCACCGGGAACCGGAATCGAACTGGGCCCAGCGACTGCGCTGGTCATTGCTGTCGCTGGTGGTGGACGAAGACTTTCTGTGACTGCGCACCACCGGTGCAGTCGTGCAAAAAATAGGTCACCGCGAGCATGGCCCAGGACTACTATTCAATCGTTCACGTGCGGTTTCGCACGAGGCTGCCGCGGACCGTTTGCTCACTCGTGCAAGGAGAGTAGCTATGGCAAGTCCGATGAATGTCAACAAGCTTCAGACGAAATCCCATGACGAACCGGATGAGGTTCGGGAGCCCGAAAAGACCCGGGTCGAAGTGGTCCGCCTCGAGGGGTACACGCTCGGACGCTTCAAGTTCGAGCCCGGGTGGCGCTGGTCGAAGTGCATCAAGCCGGTCGTGGGCACGGACAGTTGCCAGGTGGCTCACGTCGGGTATGCGGTTTCCGGTCGAATCACCGTGCAAATGAATGACGGCTCGCAGACCGTCATCGAGGAAGGCATGTCGTACACCATCCCGCCGGGTCACGACGCATGGGTCGAAGGCAACGCCCCGTTCGTCGGACTGGAGATGATGAGCGCAGAGGAATACGCAAAGTCCAGTAGCTGACCCAAAGTGAGAGGCCTCAGGGGCAGGCTTCTTCGGGATGGTCGAACGGAGATGCGATCCGTACGGAACAACAGTCGGACTGACAATCGGCTGCAGCGGCAGCGGTCCTTGCGCCCGCGGAACCGTTCGACTCCTCCTTCCTCAGCGATACATGTTTGCCCTGACCCGCCTGACCATCGACCGCGCCAGAAAAGAGCGCTTGCCCCAAGTCGCCGGAAGCCTGGCGTTCACGACCTTGCTGTCCATCGTTCCCCTGCTGGCGGCGAGCCTCGCGCTGCTCACGCGATTCCATGCCTTCACGCGGTTCAAGGATGCGCTTCAGGAGTTCTTTCTGAGCAGGCTGCTTCCCGCGGACATCGCACGCACGGTGCTGAAGTACCTGAACCAGTTCGCCGCGAACGCCAGCGGCCTGACCTGGGTCGGTTCGCTCTTCTTGCTGGGCACGGCCATCGCGATGTTGCTCACTGTGGAGAACGCGCTGAACCAGATGTGGAAGATCCGGAGGAACCGGCCGTTCTTCAAGAGGGTTGGCCTGTACCTGCTGATGTTGGCCGTCGGGCCACCCGTTCTGGGGCTGAGCCTGTGGGCGACGTCGTATCTGCTGGGCGTTTCCATGGGCCTCATCGGCGCACTGCCATCCTCGCTTGCATTCGTGCTCGACCTCGGGCCGCTCATGCTCGGCGTGACCGTACTGACGAGCATGTTCTACCTCGTTCCGAACACCAAGGTACGGCTGCGCGACGCCTTCGCAGGCGGCCTGATCGCCAGCGTGGCTTTCGAGCTCGGCAAGCGCGGCTTCACCACCTACCTCGTCAAAGTGCCAACGTACAAGGCGCTATATGGGGCGTTCGCAGTGCTCCCCATGTTCTTGCTGTGGGTGTACGTCTCGTGGCTGGTCACGCTGGTCGCGGCCATGATGACGGCTAACATGGCGCTCACCCGACGGCAACCGGCAGGCAAGCCTGCTCGGGCCTAGCAGCCAGGAGCAGGCGTTCGCGAAGAACGGCTTTCAGGATGCTTGCCAGACGGCCACTTTGCAGCAATCTGGCCGCGTCGATCAATGCGACGTCACCCACCCCTGCTTCCCCGGCAAAGGAGGCATCGCGAAGCTCGACTTCAGGCGCGCAACCTCATCGCTCGGAGTGAGCCCGAAGAAGCGCTTGAACTCACGACTGAACTGCGACGCGCTTTCATATCCCACCTCGATGCTCGCCGCGGACGCGGTCTTCCCGTTTCGCAACATCTGCAGGCGCGCTTGATGAAGGCGTACCGACTTGAGGTACTGCATCGGAGAACTCTGGGTGACGGCACGAAAGTGAGTGTGAAACGTCGGGATGCTCATGCCCGCCTCGCGAGCCAGGCGGTCGACGGTAAGACGGTCGCCGAACGTGGTGTGGATGCGCCGCACGGCCTTGGCGATCTTTCCGAACTGCCCCTGGCTGGCCAGCGCCGCGCGCATCGATGCCCCCTGTTCCCCGATGAGCACCCGAAAGTAGATTTCGCGCACGATCGCCGGCCCGAGCAACACAGCCTCTACGGGCGAACTCATCGCCTCGAGAAATCGCAGAACGGTCTGCATCAATGCGTCGTCGATCGGCGTCGAGAACATGCCGACTGGTGCCGTCTTCGAACTCTCGATAAGTTCATCAACCTGCAACGCAAGGCCCGCGAGGACGGTGAGATCGAGGCTGAAGTAAATCGCGAGCAGAGGCTCGTCGGCACTGGCGTCGGTCTCCATGGTGAACGGCACCGGCACGGACACCGCGAGGTAGTGCTGGGCATCGTAGAGGTAGACCTGATTTGCCCAGAGGCCGCGCTTGCGTCCCTGGCAGACGATGACGATCCCGGGTTCGTAGAGCACAGGGGTCGAGGCCAATGGGCGATCGGAGCGCAGGAAACGCACGTCCGGTAGCGCCGTCAGCGTGTAGCCCTCTCGAGGTGCGAGCCGCTTCAAGAGCGCCACCATGCTGGCCTGGCGCTCCTCGCGGAGTCTGCCAGCGCGGTCGATGGTTGATGCGCGCGATTTACTCATTCATCGTACTGTGCATCAACCCTGGCAAAAAGTAACCGAGAGCGGTTGGACTTCATAGAAATAGGCAAGCCAAACATAGGATTGCGACTGGCTCCGGGCGCCCTCGATTTCTAAGATCGACGCATGCAAAACACCAGGACTTTCTTCATTACGGGCGTCGGCAGCGGCCTCGGCCGCGCCATTGCGAACGCCGCATTGCGGGCGGGCCACCGAGTCGTCGGAACCGTTCGTACCGAACAGGCAGCAACCGAATTCGGCAGGCAATTTCGCGGGGAGGCTCATGTGAAGCTGCTCGACGTGACGCAGTTCGACTCCGTCGCACCACTCGCCGCTGTCGTCGAAGCTGAGATCGGGCCAGTGGATGTCGTGATCAACAACGCAGGGTATGGTCACGAGGGCATCCTGGAAGAATCGTCTCTCGATGAAATGCGCCGCCAATTCGACGTCAACGTTTTTGGTGCGGTCGCAGTCATCAAGGCGTTTCTGCCGTTCATGCGTCAGCGTCGGCGCGGCCACATCATCAACATCACGTCGATGGGCGGCTACATCACGATGCCCGGCATCAGCTACTACTGTGGCAGCAAGTTCGCCCTCGAAGGGATCTCCGAGACGTTGGCGAAGGAAGTGAAGGGCCTGGGCATCGCAGTCACTGCTGTTGCCCCAGGATCTTTCAGGACAGACTGGGCTGGCCGCTCGATGGTGCGCAGCGCGCGTTCCATCAGCGACTACGACAGCTTGTTCGATCCAATCCGGCAATCGCGCATGGACAAGAGCGGCAAACAACTGGGCGATCCGGACAGGGCTGCAGATGCGATCCTCACTCTGGTGAACATGCCGGAGCCGCCGGAGCATTTGCTGATCGGCAGCGACGCGCTCGGGCTGGTAAGCGCAAAGCTCGACGCGATGCAGACGAGTTTGACGAAGCACGAGGTCCTGACTCGCTCCACCGATATCGCGTGACGTCGCATCCATCTACTCGACCGATATATTCCATCGAAACAAACAGGCTTCCTGGATAGGTCGCGCATCCCTAATCTTCAGGTCATGCAGCTCGCCGAGCTGTCCAACCAGGAGATTCAGAGATGCCCAAAGTCCTCGTTCTGTATTACTCGTCGTACGGCCACATCGAAAAGATGGCCGAGGCCATTGCCGCTGGTGCGCGTGAAGCCGGCGCCCAGGTCGACGTGAAACGCGTCCCCGAGACGGTTCCCGAAGCGGTCGCAAAGTCTGCGCATTTCAAGCTCGATCAGGCAGCGCCCGTCGCGAGCGTTGCCGATCTGGAGAACTACGACGCCATCGTCGTAGGCACCGGCACCCGCTTCGGCCGGATGTCTTCCCAGATGGCCGCCTTTCTCGACCAGGCCGGTGGGCTGTGGGCCCGCGGCGCACTCAACGGCAAGGTCGGTGCGGCCTTCTCGTCGTCGGCCACCCAGCACGGCGGCCAGGAGACCACGCTCTTCTCGATCATCACCAACCTGCTGCATTTCGGCATGACCATCGTGGGCCTGCCGTACAGCCACCAGGGCCAGATGAGCGTCGACGAGATCGTCGGCGGCGCGCCCTACGGTGCCACCACCGTCGCAGGCGGCGATGGCTCGCGGCAACCGACGGCGATCGATCTGGCCGGCGCGCGCCATCAGGGCGAGCTGGTGGCCAAGACCGCCGCGAAGCTCTTTGCCTGAGCACCTGCACCTTCCATCTGTAGAAGCGAGAAAGACATGGTCTCCAACGACTTTGCAGGACGGGTGGTACTCGTCACGGGTGCGGGCTCCGGCATCGGCCGGGAGGCCGCCAAGGCCTTCGCGGCACGAGGGGGTCTTGTGTATGCCGCCGACCTGAACGAGCACGGCCTTGCCGAAACCGTCGATCTCATCACCGAGATCGGCGGGAAGGCCCGCGCGCTCATCGCCAATGTGGCCGTCGAGCAAGAAGTGGCCAACGCCATCGCACGCATCGAACGCGAGGCCGGCCGGCTCGACGTGGCCTTCAACAACGCCGGCATCACCGGCAAGGCGCAACGCATCGAGGACTACCCGACCGAAGACTTCGACCGGGTGATCGCCGTCAACCTGCGCAGCGTCTTTCTCGGCATGAAGCATGAGTTGCCGCTCATCAAGAAAAGTGGCGGCGGCGCCATCGTGAACACGGCCTCCGTGGCCGCATTGACGGGCCCCGGCGGGATGAGCGCCTATGCGGCCTCCAAGCACGGCGTGCACGGCCTCACGCGCGTTGCCGCGATGGAAAACGCCGCCCACAACGTGCGGGTCAATGCCCTCGCCCCCGGATGGACGGAAACGCCGATGGTGAAGGTCGCGAGCGACCAGAACCCGGCCTTCGCGAAGCTGGTTTCCACCGCGATTCCTGCCGAGCGAGGCGGCCATCCCGCGGAGGTGGCAGCCGCCGCCGTGTGGCTGGCTTCTGATGCCGCGAGCTATGTGATAGGCCAGATGCTGGTCGTCGACGGTGGAATGACCATCGGCGGCTTCAAACTTTGAACAAACCGAACCGACAAGGAGCAACACCATGAGCAATTTGAATGCAGGCGAGATGGCAAAGGCCGTCGTTCGCCGCAATACCGAAGAAGTGCAAGGGCGCGGCAACTGGGCCTTGTTCAACGAGCTTTTCTCGGACGACTTCCTCGACCACACACCACAGCCGAACTGCACGCCCGACAAGTCCGGTGCGCTGGGCCTGTATCGCATCCTGCGGGAGGCGTTCCCCGACTTTCACGCCGAAATCCATTGGCAACGCGCCGATGGCGATGTCGTCACCACCTACAAGACCTATCACGGCACGCAGCAGGGAACCTTCCTCGGCATTGCGCCGACCGGCCGCGCGATCCATTTCGAAACCGTGGACGCGATGCGCGTGCAGAACGGAAAGATCACGGAGCACTGGGGTGTTGCCAATCTCTTCTCCGTGCTTCAACAGCTGGATGCATGGCCCCGCGCCGCAGGAGACAAGTCATGAACACCAACATTCTTCAGGACAAGGTGGTCGTCGTGACCGGCGCTGCCAGCGGCATTGGCAAGGCTGTGGCCGTGCAGGCCGCGAAGCACGGAGCCAAGGCGGTGATCGTTTCGGACGTGACGCCAGAGCCCCGCGAAGGAGGCCGCACCACGATGGAGGAGATCGAGGAGCTGGGCGTGCCGGCGCGCTTTCATCGCGCAGACGTCAGCCAGCGGGCACAGGTCGACGATCTTCTGAAAGCAGCAGACGAGTTCAGCGGCGTCGATGTGATGGTCGCCAATGCGGGCATCACGCTGCGCGCCGACGGGTTCGACGTTGCAGAGGCGGACTACCGCCGGCTCATGGGCATCAACCTCGACGGAACGCTGTTCAGCGCGCAGGCGGCAGCCCGCAGCATGAAGGCACGGGGCAAGGCCGGGAGCATCGTTCTCATGGCCAGCATGGGCGGCATCTCGGGCGCGGGCATGACGGTGGCTTACTCCACCAGCAAGGGCGGCGTGGTCCTGATGGCCAAGTCTTTGGCCGATGCACTGGGGCCGGATGGCATCCGTGTGAATGCAGTCGCCCCGGGAACGATCGACACGCACCTGCTGCGAACGAGCCCCGGCATCGCAGAGGCTGCAGAAGGCTTTCGCCTGCGCACGCCACTGCGGCGCCTTGGCAAACCTTCCGAGATCGGCGACGCCGTCGCGTGGTTGGGCTCGGACCTGTCGAGCTATGTGACGGGCACTGCGCTGCTCGTCGATGGCGGCCTGCTCGCCGTGATTTGACCCGAAAGAAAGACATGACCACCACCATCCGCTTCCATCAATACGGTTCTCCCGAAGTCCTCCAAGTCGAGGACGACAACGTCGGCATGCCGGGGCCCGGACAGGTTCGCCTGCGCCACGAGGCCATCGGCGTCAACTTCATCGACACGGCTTTTCGCCAGGGCGTGATGCCCGTCTCGCTGCCCTCGGTGCCTGGGGTCGAGGGCGCCGGCATCGTCGAGGCCATCGGGCCGGACGTCACAGACGTCAAGGTCGGCGATCGCATGGCTTACTTCCTCGCGCCGGGCAGCTACGCACAAGTGCGCCTGGTCGATGCAGCCGCGCTACTCAAGGTGCCTGACGATCTCTCTTCGGAACAGACCGTCACGGTGCTGACCAAGGGCCTGACTGCCTGGGCCGGGCTGAATGGCTTCCATCAGCTCAAGGCAGGAGAGAAGGTGTTGGTGCAGGGTGCGTCGAGCAGCGTGGGCACCATGATCTCGCGCTGGGCCAAGGCAAAAGGCGCCACCGTCATCGGAACGGTGGGCTCGCAGTCGAAGCGAGCAGCGCTCGAGGGCACCATCGATCACGTATTGCTCTCTGGCGACGCCGATCTGGCCGCACAGATCCGCAGCATCGCGCCCGAAGGCGTCGACGTGGTCTACGAGTTCGTCGGCAAGGCCACTTTTGCAGCATCGGCAGCGGCCGTGCGCGATGGCGGAACCATCGTCACCATCGGCGCGGCTTCCGGAGCGCCAGACATCGACCGGGCGGGCCTTGCCGCTCGCGGCGTTCGCATCGTGGGCGGGCCGATGGCGCAGCACGTGCAAGGTGCCGTGGCCCAGGCGACCGGCGAGGTGTTCGACGCGTACCGCAAGGGTGTCTTCGGCACGCTCGACGTGGCCCGCTATCCGCTCGTCGAAGCGGCACGGGCGCACGAGGACATCGCGGCCCGGCGCAAGTCGGGGGCGATCATCCTCGTGCCCTGATCCTGTGAACGCATCGATCCTGGCAACTCGCTGGACACCCAGCGGGGAAGCAGATATTTTCCCGGGAGTTTCATCGATGGGAGCGATAGATGCTGGACGGCGTTTCAATGGATCAACTGCGCACCTTCATTGCGGCCGCCGATGAGGGCAGCTTCTCGGCCGCCGGGCGCAGGCTGCGCCGGGCCCAGTCGGTGGTGAGCCAGACGCTGGCCAACCTCGAAGGGCAGATCGATGTGCAGCTCTTCGACCGTAGCGGGCGCTATCCGAAGCTCACCGAGGAAGGCACCGCTCTGCTTGCGCAGGCCCGCTCCGTGGTCCACGGCATGGACGGCTTCAAGGCCACTGCGCGCACGATCTCCGAAGGGCTCGAACCCGAGTTGTCGGTGGTGGTCGACGTCATGTACCCCATGGACTCGCTGACGGTGGCGGTCGGTCTCTTTCGGGCCGCGTTTCCGCACACGCCGCTGCGCCTCTATGTCGAGGCACTGGGCGCCGTGGCGCAACCGGTGCTCCAGCGCGGCTGCAGGATCGGCATCATGGGGTCCATGCCCCTCGTTCCGGAGGAACTCGATGCCGAGAAACTGCTCGACGTTCCGATGGTGACCGTGACTGCCTCTTCGCACCCGCTGGCCGCGCAGAAACGCGTCATCGCGTCGCGGGAATTGGAGCAGCACGTTCAACTCGTCCTGACGGACCGCACCTCGCTGACCAGCGGCAAGACCTTCGGCGTGTTCACTTCATCGATATGGCGGCTCGCGGACCTGGGCGCAAAGCATGCGTTTCTTCGTGCGGGTTTTGGCTGGGGGCACATGCCGCTTGCCATGGTGCGCAGCGACATCGAGTCAGGGCTCCTGACCCGGTTGCAGCTGGAGGCCTTTCAACCCACCACACCGCCGATTGCCATGTTTGCCGTGTACCGCAAAGACCTGCCGCCGGGGCCTGCCGGGCGATGGTTCCTGGAGCACCTGAAGGACACGGCGCCGGCGCGAGATTCACCGAAGTGACGCGAGCGCCCCTTGCTCACTCGGCCCCGCGAGGCCGCTGCCCGAGATGCTCGTGCAGGAACTCGATGAAGCGCTGGGTCTTTGCGGGCAGCAGGCGGGTTTCAGTGAGCGCATAGACGGAAGTCGGGATGCCGTGCCACTGCGGCAACACCGGGCGCAGGCGACCTGCCGCGACATCTTCGGAAGCGATCTCCTGCGGAAGCAGGATCACGCCCAGGTCGAGGGTCGCCAGGCGCCGGAACATGCCGACGCTGTTCACCTGAAACCGCCCTCCTACCTCGACCTCGACGACCTCTCCTTCGCGCTGCAGCGTCCACTTGTTTGCCTTGGGAAGGCCCAGGCACTCGTGTCGCGCCAGATCGCTCGGGTGCGTTGGCTCGCCGGACAGCTCGAGGTAGCGGGGCGAGGCATAAACCTGCACGGGTAGCCGCGCGAGCAACCGGGCGATCAGGTTCGAGTCCGCGAGCTCGCCCATGCGGATGGCCACGTCGAAAGGCTCGGTGACCAGGTCCACCCGCCTCGGCGTGAGATCGAACTCGAAGCTGATGCCGGGGTAGCGACGAGCGAACTCCGCGACCAGGGGTGCCATGTAGATGGTGGCGAAGTCCACCGGCAGCGACGCGCGCAGCACGCCGCTGGGCTGCGCCAGCATCTCGCCCAGTTGCTCGTGAGCGATGCGCGCTTCTTCGACGATGCGCCGGCAGCGCTCGAAGTAGAGCTGCCCCGCCTCCGTCAGCTCGACCTTGCGTGTCGTGCGATGCAAGAGCCGCAGGCCGATGGCTTTCTCCAGTCCGTTGATTCGCCTGGACAGCGTCGAACTCGGCACGCCCGAGGCATCGGCCGCGCGGCGAAAGCTCCTCGCGTGGGCGACCTCCACGAACAAGGCCATGTCGTTCAACAGTTCCATCTTGATTGCGCCATTTATGGATCAATGAAAGCCATTTTGACGTATTTATCTCTTCAGCAGATTAATCAAAGATGCGTCCATCGCACCGCACAACCCAAGGAATTCACCATGAGCCAGCTGTTCACCCCCGTTCGCATCGGCCGCTACATTGCGCCAAACCGCCTCGTCATGGCCCCGATGACCCGCTCCCGCGCCGACAGCGACGGCGTCCCGAGCGACCTGACGGTCGCCTACTACGCCCAGCGCGCCAGCGCCGGCCTGATCATTTCCGAAGGCGTGTTCCCGTCCGCAATGGGCAAGGGCTACGTGCACACGCCCGGCATCGAGACCGAGGCACAGGTCGCGGCCTGGAAGAAGGTGACCGAGGCCGTGCACGCCCGCGGCGGCCGCATCTTCATGCAGCTGATGCACACCGGCCGGATCTCGCACCCCTCGCTGCTCGACGGCGCGACGCCCGTGGCGCCTTCGGCCATCAAGCCCGAGGGCCAGGCGTGGACGCCTGCCGGTCAGGTCGACTTCGTCACGCCCCGCGAGCTGAGCCTGCTCGAGATCGCCGACGTCATCGAAGACTATCGCCAGGCCACCCGCCGCGCGCTTGAGGCCGGCTTCGACGGTGTAGAGCTGCACGCAGCCTCCGGCTACCTGCCTGAGCAGTTCCTCTCCTCCGGCAGCAACCAGCGCCAGGACATCTACGGCGGTTCAGTCGAGGGCCGCGCCCGCTTTGTGCTGGACGTGCTGGATGCGATGGCCGCAGAGGCCGGCGCCGACCGCGTCGGCATCAAGATTTCGCCGGAGATGAACTACAACAGCATCACGGATGCTGCGCCTCAGGAGACCTACGCCTACCTGGTCGAACAACTGCGCGGCTGGGGTCTGGCCTATCTGCATGTCACCCTCTTCGGTGCGCAGTTCGACTACCACGCCCTCCTGCGCCCGCGCTTCGAAGGCGCATACCTGATCGGCGGCGGCCTCACCCAGGACAGCGCCGAAAGCGCACTGTACGAAGGCAGGGCCGACGCAACGGTGTTCGGCAGCGCTTTCCTTGCGAACCCCGACCTGCCGGAGCGCTTCCGCGTGGGCGCCGCGCTCAACGCGCCCGACCGCAGCACCTTCTTCGCACCGCCGACCGCCAAGGGATACATCGACTATCCGGCGCTGGCTGCGGCCGAGGCTGCCTGAGGCAGAAGCCGAACTGGAGCTACACCATGAAGATCGAACGATTCACCGCCGACAACACCGCCTTGCTGCTGATAGACCATCAGGTCGGCACGATGCAACTGATCAAGAACATCGACAGCGAACTCGCGGCCAAGCAGGCGATTGCGCTGGCCAAGATGGCAAAGATCCTCAACATCCCGACCGTGATCACGTCCAGCCAGGAAGACCACGCCCAGGGCCCGATCCTTCCGAAGATCGCCGAGATCCTGCCCGAAGCGCACGCTGCACGCATCAAGCGCCCTGGCGTGGTCAATGCCTGGGCCTATCCCGACTTCCGCAACGCAGTGCTCGCAACCGGGCGCAAGCAGCTGATCATGGCGGGCGTCACCACCGACGTTTGCCTGATCTTCCCGGCCATCGACGCCGCAGTCGAAGGCTTTGCCGTGCAGGCCGTGATGGATGCATCGGGCTCGCCCAGCGATCTGTCCGAAGAGTTTTCCCGCCAGCGCATGCACGACGCGGGCGTGGTGCTCACCGCCACCAACACGCTGATGGCGGAAATCGCGCAAGACTGGTCCACGCCCGCCGGGCAGCAGCTGATCGGCTTGTTGTTCAGCGATGTGTTTCCGGCCCTTGGTGCCGGCATCGTTTGAGCCATCAGCCGAGCCGCAGCGAAGCCTCGTCGCGCCAGTAAGCCACGGCGGCGAGCCAGCCTTCCCACACGCAGCCGTTGCAGCCGCGACCGCAGCAGGTTGTGGGCTCGGGCGGCGGTGCGCGCATCGCAAGCCCTGCGGCATCGAGCAATGCCTGCACGCGCGCGATGAGCGCTTGCGCGCCGGCGAGGTTCGTGGGTTCGGGCAGCCGGTCGATGGCATTCATGGCGGGCAGATCTTCATGCTTCGAGGTTCAGCTCCAGCCGCATCTTCGCCCCGCCCGACTCGCTCGACCCGATCGTGAGCTGCCCGCCGTGCAGGCGCGCAACCTCGGCCACGAGGTGCAGCCCGAGCCCCGCGCCGCGCCCGCGCGGCACGAGCCGGTGAAACGGCGCCACCACGCGCTCGCGGTCCGCTGCCGGAATGCCGGGCCCGGAGTCGAGCACCTCGAAGCCCGATGGTTCCCACAGCCGCACCTGGATGTCGCAGCCCTGCCCGCCATGCTCGATGGCGTTCTGGATCAGGTTGCTCAGCGCGCGTTCGAGCGAGGGCGCATCGCCGCGCACCCACAACGGCTGCGGCGCATCGACCGACAGCGTGCAACGATTCATGATCGCCAGCGGCGCGATGTCGCCCGCCACGCGCTCGCACAGCGCCTTCAGGTCGACCTGCTGCTGGTCGTGCACCGCGACGTGGTCCAGCCGCTGGAGGTCGAGCAGTTGCTCGGCCAGCGTGGCGAGCCGCGCCGAGGCCTGCATCAGCTTCACCTTGAGCGGGCCGTCCTGCAGGCCTTCGAGATGGATCTGCAGCGTGGTGATCGGCGTGCGCAGCTCGTGTGCGGCGTCAGCGAGGAAGCGCTCCTGCCGGTCGTAGCCTTCGTTGAGCCGGTCGAATGCGCGGTTCACGGCGTTGACCAGCGGGCGGATTTCGCTGGCCACGTTGGCCAGCGGCAAGCGCGTGGTGCGCTCGTGCACGTCGATGCTCTCGGCATGCTCGGCCGTAGCCACCACGCCCTTGAGGCCGCGCTTCACCACGAAGGGCGTGGCCAGGATCACGCCGAGGCAGGTCACCAGCGCCATCGGCGCCACCAGGAAGAGAAAGGCGATGCCCGTGCCCTTGAGCGTGTTCCTCACCGTCAGCGGGCCGCCGGTCTGCACCATCACGGCCACCAGGCCCGCACGCGTTTCCGCGCGTTCGAAGCGGGCCTTGGGCCGGGTGTTGTCGTCCTCGGGGTTGAGGGCCATGCGCTCCATGTCGCCGAGCGCGTTGAAAAGCGCGGAATAGGCAGGCGGCACGTCGCCACTGCGCACTTCCGAGCCGTGGGCATCGCGCGCGATGAACCAGAACGGCGGATCGGCCTTCTGCAGGCGCTGCACTTCCGCCGTCGGCTCGACCACCAGTTGCCCATCGGGGCCGCGCGCCAGCGCGCGCTGGATCACGGTGACGGTCTCCTGCCCGGTCTCGTCGACCACGCGGCCCAGCACCCAGGCCAGCCCGAGGAAGCCGCCCATCACCAGCGAGCCGACCACCACCTGCAACAGGATCAGGCTCCAGATCAGCCGCCAGCGCAGCGAGAGCAGGCTCAGTGTCATGTCATGCCGCCAGACGGGCCGCGCAGATCAGGTAGCCGACACCGCGAATTGCATGGATCTCCACCTGCGCACCGGCCTTGTCGAGCTTGGAGCGCAGCCGCGACACATGCGTGTCGAGCGCGTTCGACTGGATCTCGTCCTTGTGGCCGTACACGCGGTCTTGCATGGCCTCGCGCAGCACAGTGCGGCCGCGGTGTTCGAGCAGTGCCTCGAGCACCAGCAGCTCGCGTCGCGGCAGCGTGAGGCAAAGATCGCCCACATGGGCCTGCCGCGTGTGATGGTCGAAGCGCAGCTGCCCAAGCGTCATGACGAGGTTCGCGCGCACTGCTGGGCGTCGCGCCAGTGCGCGCACGCGCGCCATCAGTTCGTCCATCGAGAAGGGCTTGGCGAGGTAGTCGTCCGCGCCCCCATCGAGGCTCAGCACGCGCTCGGCCACGTCGGTCATGGCCGTGAGCACCAGCACCGCAGTGGCGATGTGGTTCTGCCGCAGGAAGGCCACGAGCGAGAGGCCGTCGCCATCGGGCAGGCCACGGTCGAGCACGATCACGTCGTGCTGCGCCGACAACGCTGCCTCCTCGGCCTCGCGCAGCGAACTCGCCACGTCGACCACCGCCTGGTTCTGCCGCAGCGCCGAGGCCAGGGCTTGCGCCAGGTCGACTTCGTCTTCGACGAGCAGGATTCTCATGAGGGGTGCGACAAGGGCTGTGTGCAAAAAAGAAGCGGGCCATTCTAGGAGAGGCCTCATTGCAGCTCATTGCAGAAAGCGCAATGTTCACGCAATGCAGCTGCATAAGCTGGAGCACTGCATGACCTCCCGCCCGGCGACTTCCTCCCTCCACCCTTTCGTACCCTGGTACGTGGCATTGGGCCAGCGGATCGCCACGCTCTGGGTGGTGAAGATGATCGGCACCACGGTCGGCATCTCGGGCTTCTTCGTCGTGTACTTCTGGGTGATGCACAACCCACCATCGGAGCCGATGGTGATGCCGCTCACGCGGCTCGATCACTGGGTGGGCGTGAGCGACGACGCGATGGTGCTCTACGGCTCGCTGTGGTTCTACATCTCGCTGGCGCCGGCCTTCGCGAAGGACAAGGCAGAGCTCTGGGCCTGTGCGCGCGATGCCGCCATCATGGCCGCCGTCGGCCTCGTGGTGTTCTGGCTCTTTCCTACGACGGTGCCGGTGTTTGCGGTCGACTGGGCGCAGTACCCGGCTCTGCAGTTTCTCAAGGCCACCGACGTGGGGGGCAATGCATTTCCGTCGCTGCACGTCGCGTTCGCGGTGCTCACGGCCGTACTGCTGGAGCGCCAGCTGCGCAGCGTGCAAGCGCCCACATGGCTGCGCGTACTGAACCTGCTGTGGGCCTTCGGCATCGTCTACTCGACGCTGGCAACGCGACAGCACGTGCTGCTCGACGTGCTCGGCGGCACGCTGCTCGCGGCCGCTGTGAGCTGGGCCGGTACCACGCGCGACTGGCTGGTGTGGACCGAGGCCTGAGCCCGGAGGGCGTCAGGCAGCGCTCGCGGCGACGGCCCTGAAAACCTCCAGGGCCGTGTCAATTTCGCGCTCGCCTGTATGACGATGGGTGACGCAGCGCAGCTTGTGCCTGCCCCAAGTCCGGGCCAGCACGCCCAGCTTGCGCAGCGCGGCTTCCCACTGAGCCGCGTCGAGCCCGGTGGCGCTCACGTCGACCTGCACGATGTTGGTCTGCGGCTCGTTGGCGGAAAGCCCACGGAGCTGGCCGATCCCGTGAGCGAGGCGGCGCGCGACCGCGTGATCGTCCGCAAGCCGGCCCACCATGGTGGTGATGGCAACCAGCCCCGCGGCCGCGGCGATCCCGACCTGGCGCTGGCTGCCCCCGAGCAGCTTTCTGTGCCACCTGGCACGCTGGATGGTGTCCGCCGGCCCGGCAAGCACGGCCCCCATGGGCGCGCTCAGGCCCTTGGACAGGCACAGCGAAACGGTATCGGCAAAGGCCGTGATCTCCGCAGCTGGCACGCCCAGTGCCACTGCCGCATTCATCAAACGTGCGCCGTCCAGGTGGACGGCAGCGCCCGCATCCCTGGCCACTGCAAACACCGCCTGCATGTGGGTGAGCGGCAGCACCGCCCCGCCGGCGTTGTTGTGGGAAGTTTCCAGACAGACGAGCCCGGTGCGCAGCTTGTTGCGGCCCGGCCCCAAGGCCTGCGCGAGCAAGCCCAGGTCCATGGCGCCGTCGACGCCGGCAATGCCCTGATAGAACGACCCGGTCAGCGCGGCCGCGCCGCGCTCGGTCACGTAGATGTGCGATGCCGCTTCGGCAAGCACGACTTCCTGCCGCCCGGCCTGGGCGAGGATGGCAAGGAGGTTGGCCATCGTTGCGCTCGGGACATACAGCGCGGCCTCCTTGCCCAGCAGTCGGGCGGCCTCGGCCTCCAGCTCCAGCGCGGTCGGGTCGCCGTCGAGCCCGTCGTCGCCGAGAGGAGCAGAGGCGATGCGGTCATACATCTGCTCTGTGGGCAGCGTCACCGTGTCGCTGCGAAGGTCCACCGGCGGATACATGCTGTCTTGGGTCATTCGGCAGTTGCGCCGGTCGCCTTCACGACCTCCGCCCATTTTTTTCTCTCGCTGTTCAGGAATGTATTGAACGCTTCCGGCGTTCCGGTCCGCACGTAGATGCCGCGCGCGGCGAGGTTGGCCCGGACATCCGCCGAATCGAGCACCCGATTGATCTCCGTGTTCATGGTCCGGACGATGTTCTCCGGTGTCTTCGCAGGCACGACGACACCATAGAGCGTGTAGTACTCGAAGCCCTTGAAGCCGCTCTCGATGAAGGTGGGAACGTCAGGCAGCGATGGATCCCGCGCTCCCGAAGTCACGGCGAGCGCCCGCAGCTTGTGGTCCTTGATGAGCGGCAGCGCCGAAACGAGGGAGGAGATGTAGAAGTCGACCTGCCCGCCCAGCATGTCCGTCATGGCCGGGCCACCGCCCTTGTAAGGCACATGCAAAACGTTGGCTCCCGCCGTCACGCGCAGGTTCTCGGCCACCAGATGCCCGACGGTTCCGTTGCCGGACGATGCGTACGCAAGTTGCTTCTTCTTCGAGCCCGCCAGCAGCGAAGCAAGGCTGTCGTACGGGCTGGAGGCATTCACCACCAGCACCGACACGCCCGTGCCGACCAGCGCAACCGGCGCGAGGTCCTTCGAGGGATCGAAGCTGAGCTTCTTGTAGAGAAACTGGTTGACCGTAAGGTTGCTGGTTTCGCCCAGCACTGCGGTGTAGCCGTCGGGCGGCGACTTCGCGCCGAACTCCAGGCCGATGTTGTTGCCGGCACCGGGCTTGGTGTCGACGACGACCTGCCACTTGGCCTGCTCGCCCAGCTTGGCCGCAAGCAGGCGGCAGACGGCATCCGTGCCCCCACCCGGGGGACTCGGCGAGACCAGGTGAATGGGACGCTCGGGCACCCACGCCGCGGCGGCCGCATGCGCTGCGGCGAGCGCGAGCCCCAAGGTGCATGCCAGGCTCCTGGCGCGCGCGAGACGATGGCGTCGGATGTCGTTCATGAGCGGGTGGTTCCGATCGGGCAGGTTGAATGAATTCAGCGAATCCTAGGCCCGCCATAAAATGAGTAAAGCGAGATATACAAATATCAACTGTGAGGATTTCTCATGAATCTCACGATGCTGGTCACCCTGCGCACCATCCTCGAACAGGGCAGCTTCACCGCCGCGGCCGGCGTCGTGGGCTGCAGCCCGAGCGCGGTGAGCCTGCAGGTCAAGCAGCTGGAGCAGTATTTCGGCAAGCCGCTGTTCGACCGCTCCACCCGCGTGGTGGCGCCAACGGCCTTTGCCCATGAGGTAGTGAGCGCGGTGGGCGACTTCTCCCACCGGCTGCAGATGCTTCGCTCCCGCCCGGTGGTGGAAGTGGCGGGCCGCATCAGGGTCGGCGTGATCACCAGCATGCAGAGCGACGTGCTGCCGCAGGCGCTGCATGAGCTTCGCCGGAAGCATCCGTCGCTGGATGTGGTGGTTCCCCCGCTGAACGACAGCGACGAAATGATCTCCGAGCTGAAGGCGGCGCGGCTCGACGTCGCGTTGCTCGTCAGGCCGGAAGCCGGCGGCTCGCGCCGGCTGGTCTGGCGGGAACTGCACCGCCAGCCCTACGTGTTGCTGGCGCCGCCGAATGCCTCCGGTAAAACCGTCAGGCAACTGCTGGAAGCCTACGACTGGATCGGCTACGACCTGTCTCTTTCGGGAGGACGCGTCGCCGCGCGATACGTGCACAGCCTGAAACCCGATGCGCGCTGCGTGATGGAGCTGCGCTCGATGGACGCCATCGTTGCAATGGTCGCCCAGGGCCTGGGGGTTTCCGTCGTCCCGCAGCCCAGGCGTCCGCTGGTCGATGCCTATGCGGTGCGCGAAGTGGGCCTGGGAAGTCGTGCTCCGTTTCGCAAGCTCTCGCTGGTCTGGCGAAACTCGGACGAAGGCAGCCGCAATGTCGAGGCGGTTGCACAGGCCTTCGCAACCGCCTTCGGCCTTCAGCGAAAGCCGTGAAAAGCCGGCATTACCAGAAGATCCAGAGGGCCAGGCCACCGAAGATGGCCCACTTCACGAGGTAGTACACGCGCTTGTCCCAAGCCTTCAGGCGCTTGCCGATCACGCGGATCTGGTAGATGTACTTGAAGGCGCGGTTGATGCCGCCCGTCTTGTCGCCCGCGTCGTTGGGCGAGCTGGCGGCGGCCAGCAGGTTCTTCGCGAACCAGCGGTTCACGGCGCTGGCCCAGCGGTACTTCAGCGGGCGCTCGATGTCGCAGAACAGGATCACGCGGTCGTGGTCGGTCGTGTTCTCGGCGTAGTGGATGAAGGTTTCGTCGAACACCACGGCTTCGCCGTCGCGCCAGTGATAGCGCTGGCCGTCCACGTCGATGTAGCAGCCTTCGACACCCGGCGTCCACAGTCCCAGGTGGTAGCGCAACGAACCGGCGAAGGGGTCGCGGTGGCGCACGAGGCGGCTACCCGGCGGCAGCTCGGCGAACATCGCGGCCTTGATGGTGCCGATGCCCTTGAGCAGCTCTGTGGTGCGCGGGCACAGCACCGCGGCCGAGGGATGCGCCTCGTCGTACCACTTCAGGTAGAAGCGCTTCCAGCCGCTCTTGAAGAAGGAGTTGAAGCCCACGTCGTTGAACTGGCTCGACGCCTTGATGCTGCCGCCATTGCGCATGGCCAGCGCTTCTTCGCGGATGACTTCCCAGTTTTCTTCGAGCACGCGCATCTCGGGGAACTGCGCGGGCGACAGGTACGGCGTACCCGGCACCTTCGAGAAAAGGTACATGAAGACGTTCAGCGGGGCCAGGAAGGTCGAGTGATCAGAGAGCTGTCTGAAGAAGCGATGCCGCACTTGGCCGCGGAAATGAACGTAGAGCGCACTGAGCGCGAAGATGGCAAGAATGACCCACTTCATTTGGAAAGTGTCCTGTAAACAGCACCGGGTAGTGTAATTCTTTGCACCAAATTGGCCCTGCCCTGGTCCTTTGGCCGTGCGCCGGGCGAGGTTTCAGCTGCAGAGCATTGGCTGCGGCGTATCGGCCATGGCCAGCGGTAGCCGCACGGTGGCCAGCAGGCCGCCGTTCGCGGTTTCACCAAGCGCGACCTCGCCGCCGTGCCGGTCGACCACCGATTTGACGATGGCCAGCCCCAGCCCGCTGCCGCTCTGGTTCTGGTCGGGGTTGCGGAAGAAGCGGTCGAACACCCGCTCGCGCAACGCGGGCGGAATGCCGGGCCCCTCGTCTGCCACCGTCAGAAGTGCCTGGGTGCCCTCGCGCGCCACATGCACGACCACCGTACTCCCCGGCGGGCTGTACTTGATGGCGTTGTTGATGAGGTTGTCGATCATCGAGACCAGGCTTTCGCGCTCGCCGAGCACCGGCACGCGGTCTTCGCTCACCAGTTCCAGCTCGACGTTGCGGGCGCTGGCCAGCCCTTCGATCATGGCCAGCCGGTCTTGCACCAGCGCGTCGAGCGACAGCATCACGGGTAGCGCGTTGTCCGAAACCGCGTCGCTGCGCATGAGCTGCAGCAGCTGCCCCACCAACCGCGCCGCGCGGTCGTTGCTGCGCAGCAGATTGCCCATGAGCTCGCGCTGCTGTTCGTCGGTGCTCTGCTCTTTCAGCGCCTCCACGTTCACGCGCATGGCCGCCAGCGGGGTTCGCAGCTCGTGCGCGGCGTCGGCGATCAGGCTGCGCTCGCGCGAAGTGCTGTCGCGCACCCGCTGCAGCAGGCTGTTGATGCTCTGCACCAGCGGCTGCAGTTCCTTGTGCGGCGGCGCGTACGACAGCGGCGTGAGGTCGGCCGGCCCGCGCTCAGCGGTTTCCTGGCTCACCCGGCGCCACGGCCGCAGCGCAAGGCGCACCGACAGCCACGCGGGAAACACCAGAAAAGGCAAGCTGATGACCAGCGGCAGCAGGTAGTAGCCGCGGTACATCACGGTGACCGTCAACCGCCAGACGCTGGGCTCGGCCAGCATCACGCGAACGTCCGAGGTGGGCGAGGCCAGCGTGCGTGCGCGCCACTCGCGGTTGCCCGCCTTCACGGTCTCGACGCGGTTCGGCACGGTATTCAGAATGACAGGCACGGCCGCTGTAGAGCGATAGATCAATTTGTCGCCCTGCCAGACCTGCAGCACCGGCGAGGTGTCCGAAGCGGCGTCGCCGTCGCCCATGGTTTCGAGCAGCGCAGCCTCGAAGGCGGCCAGGGTTTCCTGTTGCTTGTCGGGCTGGTCGGCCGTGTTCTTCGCGATTGCAATCACCGACTGGAAGATCTTGTCGAACTTCAGCAGCTCGGGGTCGTCGTAGGAGTCGTACAGCAGCAGCGCGATGGCCATGGTCCACAGCAAGGCGACCACGCCCATCTGCGCCAGCAGCAGGCGCCGCATCAGGGAAGGTTGTTTCCAGTTCTTCCAGCGCTGCGCCAGCGCCTGCCTCATTTCTGCGTGCTCCGCACGAGCGACTGCACGTCGATCACGTAGCCGATGCCGCGCACCGTTCGGATGTAGCCCTGGCCGATCTTCTTGCGCAGGTTGGAGATATGCACTTCGAGTGAATTGCTGCCGTTGGCCTGGCCACCGGGCAGCACCTGCTCTTCCATCACGCGGCGCGTGACCACGCGGCCGGTGCGCTTGAGCAGCAAGGCCAGCAGGTCGAACTCGCAGCGCGAAAGCTCCACCGGCTCGCCATCGACGATCACGCCGCGCGTGGGCTCGTGAAGCGCCAGGCCGCGCATGCGGATGGTCTCGTCGTTGAAGCCGTAGCTGCGGCGCGCGAGCGCCCGCACCCGCGACAGCAGCTCGGCCAGCGCAAAGGGCTTGACGAGATAGTCGTCCGCGCCGTCGTCCAGGCTGCGCAGCCGGTCGGTCAGCGCGTCGCGAGCGCTCAGCACCAGCACCGGCAATATCTGCCGGTCGCGGCGCAGGCGGAACAGCAGGTCGAGCCCGTCGCCGTCGGGCAGGCCGAGGTCGAGCAGCACCATGTCGAAGGTGCCGCCGTCGAGGGTGCGCAAGGCGTCGTCGAGTCTGCGGACCCACACCACATCCATGCCTTGATTGGCCAGCGCGATGCGCACGCCGTTGCCCAGGTCAAGGTCGTCCTCAACAAGCAAGAGATTCATGAGCCTCCACGTGAACGAACCACTCCGTTTCCGGAATGTGGCCGGAGTATCAGCGACACGCCGGTGAAGCACTTCAGGAAATCTTCATGAATGCCGAAGCAGCCCTTCAGGTGGGGCCAGGACACTGGAGCGACTCCTCACCACACAGAAACGGAACACCGACGTGAATCGATCGCCCACCCTCCTGGCCCCTCGCGACCAGCCGGATCGCAACCGCCTCCGGCGGCGGGACATCCTCCATGCCATGGCACTGACCAGTGCTGCAGGGCTCGCCGCCTGCGGTGGTGGCGGCGGCCGCGGCGGCGTTGGCATCGGGCCCGGCATTGGCACGGACGCCAGTCCTGCTGCTCCCGCCGCTGCCGGCCCAGGTGCCAACCCGGATGCCCCCCCGAACACCAACCCGGGTGTTGGCGATGGAAGCCCAAGGAACGACAGTGGCGAAGGCAAAGTCTCCGTCATCGACCGCCGTATCAAGGTCTCGAGCTCGCCCGAAGTCTCGCTCCAGGTGCGCGACTGGCAGCCGCCCCGCAGCACCGGCCCGGTCTTTGTATTTCTGCCCGGGCTTGGCGCCAATGCGCGCAGCTTCGACGGCCTCGCACCCGCACTGGCCGCCAAGTCGCGCGTGATCGCGATCAGCCGCCGCGGCTACGGCCTCTCGGACAAGCCGCTGCCCGCGAAGACCGCCACGCAGTACTACGAGGTGGACACGCTCGTGGCCGACCTGAAGGCCGTGCTTGACGCCCTCGGCGTACGGCGCGCGGTGCTGGGCGGCCATTCGATCGCAGGCAACGAGCTCACGCGCTTCGCGGGCCTGTATCCCGAACGGACGCAGGGCCTGATCTATCTCGACACGACCTTCGATTACACGGTGGGCGCAGACAGTGGCGGCGAGGACGTACCGACGAACTCACTGCTCGAAGAACCCAAACCGAAGCCGGAGAACGGCCGCTCGCTGCAGGCTGCCATCGCCTTCTCCCGCCGCAATTCGAAGAACTGGTGGCCTGTGCTGGAAGCGAACCTGCGCGACAGCCTCGACATCCATGCCGACGGAAGCGTGAGTCTCAACACACCCAGCGAAGTGAATGACGCCATGGAAACAGCCGCCCACTCGTTCTCGCCCGACTACAAGGCCGTGCGCGCACCTTCGCTGGTCGTGACCGCCCTGCCTGCGGACACCCGCGACATGTTCCCGTGGCTGGAACTGCCGCTCGATGCCAAGACGCAGAAAGATGCCTCGGACTACGTGCGCATGATCCGTAGCGCGGCCATCACGAATTCGAACCAGCTCGTGGCGGCGCTCAACACCCCGAACCGGCTGACCCTCGACAACAGCAACCACACCGACTTCTTCATGGAGCGCGAGGCCGATGTGCTGCGTGCCATCCAGTTCATGACATGGGCTTGAGCCATGCCGATGCCTTTCAAGCGCGCAGCAGCTTGATCAACGCAGCGAGCTCCTCGCCGCCGAGCCCTGCCGCATCGGCCCGCTGGAAGAGTCCCGCGGCGAAGGCCGGAAACTCGGTGTTGATGCCCGACGCCTGCGCCGCCTGCAGGATGCGCTGCGTTGCCTCGACCGAGATGCGCATCGGGCTCTGCGAGATGCTGAAATCGCCCGACTGGATGACGGAGCCCTCGTGCTGAAGAAAACCCGCGAAGGTCGGCATGATGCCCGCAACGATGCGGCCGTATTCCGCCACGTCGAAGCCTTCGTGCTCGGCAATGCGCGCGCCGTGGATGAAACCCAGCATCGTGCCGTAGATGGTGGAGAGCGTGGCGAGGTCCATGGCCGCCGCGGCGCTCGCCTTCTCGCCCAGGTAGACGATGCCGCCGGCCAGCACCTTCAGCCACGGCTCGGCCTCGTCGAATACGTGCTTTTCGCCAGACACCAGCAGCGGCGTATCGGGCCGGCCCATCTGATCCGGCGCGGCCTGGATCGCGCCTTCGAGATACGCAGCGCCGTGGCGGTGAGCCCAGACCTCTGCATCGCGCGCGTCCTGCGGGCTGCCGGTGGTCAGCTGTATCAGCAGGCGGCCATCCATCGCGGCGGCCGTGCCTTGCTCCGACAGGATCGCATCGGCGCCCCGGTAGTCGTAGACGCACATCACCGCGACGCGGCTCGCACGCAACGCCTCGCCCGCGCCGCGCGCCAGCACGGCGCCCTTCGCGACCAGCGCATCGGCCTTGCCGGGCGTGCGGTTCCACACCGTGACTTCGTAGCCCTGATCGAGATAGAGCTGAGCAATGGTGAAACCCATCGAGCCCAGGCCCAGAACGGAAACTCGCTTGTTGTTCATGACGATTCGATTTCTGTTTGTGAAGACAATTGAATCGTAGAAATTTCGCTTCCATATGGTCAAGTACCTACAATAAAGTCAGGTACTTACCAAAACGTATGTATTGGGTATTTACGGGGCATTCCACGGATAAGAAATGAAATCGAAGAAACCCTACAACTGCGGCATCGGGCCTGCGTTCGACGTCATCGGCGGCAAATGGAAGGCCGTCATCCTCTGGGAGCTGAACGCGCAGGCCTATCGCTTCGGCGAGCTCAAGCGGCTGCTGCCCGACATCAGCGAGAAGATGCTCATCCAGCAGCTGCGCGAACTCGAGACCGACGGCATCGTCCATCGGGAGGTATTCCACGAAGTGCCGCCGCGCGTGGAGTACTCGGCAACCAAGCTGGGCGCCACGCTCAATGCGGCACTCGGGCCGCTGGCCGATTGGGGCGACCGCAATGCCAAGCGCATTGAAACCGCACGCGCGAAAGCCGAAGCGGCCAAGTAGGCCGGCACACCGGGAGCACCGAATGTCGTTGCGGAAGATTTCATCGGCCGTTCTGCTGGCCACGTCGGTGGCGTGGGGCCTCGCGCAGGCGCAGTGCGCGCCCTCGCCCATCTACGCCGGCCCGCCGATGCGCTCGGCGCCCGAAGCTGTATGGCAGAAGGACTTCAAGCGCTCCATCGACGGCGAGTTGCCTGTCGAGCTGCAGAAGGCACTCGGCGACGCGCTCGACAAGATGCTCGCGCACATTCCCGCTGCCAGCGTGGCTGTCGCGATTCCCGGCGAAGGCATCTGGTCCGCCACGCGCGGCCTGGCGCGCAAGGAACCGCCGCAACCCGTCGTGCCCGACCAGCCCTTTCAGGTCGCGAGCACCGCCAAGACCTTCACGGCCGCTGTCGTGCTGCAGCTCGTCGAGGAAGGCAAGCTCAGGCTCGACGACACCATAGACAAGTGGTTTCCCGACGCGCCGAATGCGAAGCTCACAACCATCGAGCAACTGCTGCGCCACACCAGCGGCCTCGTGAGCTTCAACGCGCTACCGTCGCTGGGAGCGGCCTACCGCACGCCCGCCGACGTCATCGCACTCGGCATGTCGCAAAAGCCGCCGTTCTGCCCCGGCACGAATTGGAGCTACACCAACACCGGCTACGCAATGCTCGGAGTGATCGTCGAGAAGGTGGACGGCGCGCCGTTCGCAGACGTGCTCACGAAGCGGCTCATCAAGCCCCTTGCGCTGAAGCACACAGCCATGCGCAAGCCGGGCGTCGAACTGCCCGTCGCCACGGGCCATGCAGCCGGCCGACCAGTCGACGCACCGGACCAGTACGCCACGCCCTATGCCGCGGGTGCACTGGCATCGACCGCAGGCGATCTCGCGGTGTTCTGGCACGCATTGCTCGCGGGCAAGGTGCTGCCCGGCGAAGCGGTACACCGCATGTTCGCCGGCATGCCCGCCATGCTCGGCCCCTATGCCGGGAGCAACGCGTTCTATGGCATGGGCGTGCAGCTCTACGACGTGCCCGACGGTCCCGGGTTGATGCTAGGGCACAGCGGCGGCATCGAGGGCTTCACGAGCATCGTGGCCTACGTGCCGGCCGACGATGTGTACATCGCCGTGTCGTTCAACGAGAAGAAGGTGCCGGCCGAAGCCGGCCTGTGGGCGCTGCTGCGCGCGGTACGCACCTACCGCGTGCTGCATTGACGATGCGGCGATAGCTCAGTCCGCCCAGCCGGTCTCGATCTCGGTCTTCACCTCGGTCATGAGCTTGTGCACAGGGCACTTGCCGGCCACGCGCAACAGTTCGTCGCGCTGCGCTTCCGTCAGGTCACCGCTCAGCCGCAGGCCCGACTTGAGGCGGTAGACGCCCTTGCGCTCCTCGCTGTCGTCGCGGTCGACCACGACCTCGATGTCTTCCACCGGAATGCCCTTGCGCCGCGCATAGATCAGCACCGTGAGCGCCTTGCAGGCCGCGAGCGATGCGTCGTACAGGTCATGCGGCTCGGGGCCGGCGTCGCTGCCGCCGCCAGCGGGCGATGCATCGACCGGAATCTCGTGGTTGCGGATCTTCAGGATGTGGCGCGTGCCGGTGGTGCCGTCGCGGCAGATCGAGATCGTCATGCAGGTGTCCTCGGTAGGGAGTTGCGGTTCAGGAGGAAAGCGTCTTCACGTACAGGATGGTCGTGAACCCGCTGTGCCATTCGAGATCGGGATAGCGGTCGGCCTCGCGGTAACCGAGCGCGAGGTAAAAGCCCTGGCTCTGCGTGTTGAAGGTGTCGGTTTCGAGCCGTGCGAGCGCCACGCCGTCGGCGCGCATGCCGTCTTCCGCGAAGGCCATCAGGGCGCGGGCGATGCCCTTGCGCTGGTGCTCGGCCGGCACGTGCAGCGCATGCACGAAGTCGTGCTCCCAATGGACCATGCCGACCACCTCGCCGTCGATCTCCGCCACGAAGAAGGCCGGGCCCATCTCGTCGATGTAGCCCACGGGCTCGCCGCTCTCCTTGTAGGCCTTCGCGGCCTCGGGCGTGAGCTGCGGCAGCCAGGTGCCGGCGAAGGTGTCGTCGAGGATGGCCTTCACCGCGTCGAAGTCGTCGAGGCGCCAGGGCCGGATGGCGATGTCGGGAATGTCGTGGTTCGTGCTCATCGGTTCAGCGGTCGACGGCCAGCATCAGCGTTTCCTTGATTTCTTCCATCACCACGTAGCTGTGCGACTCGGCCGCCACCGGCAGCTTCTTCAGGATGTCGCCCAGCAGGTGCCGGTACTCGCTCATGCCGCTGAGCCGCGCCTTCACGAGGTAGTCGAAGCTGCCCGACACCAGGTGGCATTCGAGCACCTCGGGCATGTGCAGCAGTTCCTTGCGCACCTTGTCGAACACGTCGCCGGACTTGGCCGAGAGCTTGATCTCGACGAACACCAGCAGCGTCTTGCCCAGCGCCTCGGGCGACACGTGCGCGTGGTAGCCCGTGATGACGCCGTCGCGCTCCATGCGCTTCACGCGCTCGGCGCAGGGCGAGGCCGACAGGCCGATGTGCTCGGCCAGCTCGGTCATGGAAACACGGCCCTGGCGCTGAAGCAGGTCGAGGATCTTGCGGTCGATTCGGTCGAGTTCGGGCATTTCACTTCGCGCGCGGCTTTGGACGATTGGCGGCAGTGTATTTCACTGCCAAACGTCTGAAAACAATGGAATCCACTGCATTGTGCACTTTAGATTCCACTCATTCCATCTGAAACAGTGAATACACCATGAAAGTCATCGTTCTCGGCGGCGGCGTGATCGGCACCACCACGGCCTACTATCTCGCGCGCTCTGGCGCCGAGGTCATCCTGCTCGACCGGCAGGCCGGTCCCGCCGAGGAAACCAGCTTCGGCAATGCCGGCCAGGTGTCGCCGGGCTACTCCACGCCGTGGGCCGCGCCGGGCATTCCGCTGAAGGCGATCAAGTGGATGTTCAAGAAGCACGCGCCGCTGTCCATCCGCCCCGACGGCACGATGTTCCAGCTGCGCTGGATGGCCGCGATGCTGCGCAACTGCTCGCCCGAGGCCTACGCGGTGAACAAGGAACGCATGATGCGCGTGGCCGAATACAGCCGCGGCTGCCTGCAGCAGCTGCGCGCCGACACCGGCCTGCAGTACGAGCAGCGCACCGGCGGCACGCTGCAGCTGTTTCGCACGCAGGCGCAGCTCGACGCGGTGCAGCGCGACATCGCGGTGCTCGAAGAATGCGGCGTGCCTTACGAACTGCTCGACCGCGATGCGCTCGCCGGCGTCGAGCCCGCATTGGCTGGCGCGCGCGACCGACTCACAGGCGGCCTGCGCCTGCCCAACGACGAAACCGGCGACTGCCACCTGTTCACGCGCGGCCTCGCAGAAATCGCGCGCGGCCTGGGCGTGGATTTCCGCTTCGGCCAGACCATCGACGGACTGGAGACGGACGGCAACCGCATCACCGGCGTACGCACCACCACCGGCAAGATCCTTACGGCCGACCGCTACGTGATGGCCTTCGGCAGCTACTCGCGCGCCGCCATTGCCTCGCTGGGACTCGACATCCCGGTGTACCCGGTCAAGGGCTACTCGCTGACCGTGCCGCTGCTCGACGAATCGCTCGCGCCGCAATCGACCGTGCTCGACGAGACCTACAAGGTCGCCGTCACGCGCTTCGACAATCGCATCCGCGTGGGCGGCATGGCCGAACTCGGCGGCTTCGACCTGCGCCTGAACCCCAACCGCCGCGCCACCCTCGAGAAGGTCGTGACCGACCTGTTCCCCGGCGGCGACGTACCGCGCGCCACCTTCTGGACCGGCCTGCGCCCGATGACGCCCGACAGCACGCCCATCGTCGGCGGCACGCGCTACGGCAACCTGTTCCTCAACACGGGCCACGGCACACTGGGCTGGACCATGGCCTGCGGCTCGGGCAAGCTGATCTCCGACATGGTGATGGGGCAGCGGCCGGAGATCCGCACCGACGGTCTTGCGATGGACCGCTACGAACAGGGCTCGTCGCGCGCAACGCGCCCGAACCCGGCGACTGCTCCGGCTTGATGCGGAGGCCGCTCAGGCGGCCTTTGCAATCGGAATCACGGCACTGCTCATGCCGCGATAAACCTCCGCCTCGCCATGCTTCGCCAGCAACTGCATAAGGTGCTTGCGAATCAGCATGCCGGGCCGGTCCGACTCCATCGAATACTCCACGCCGCGCCGGCGCGTGTCGACCAGCGCATCGGGGTCGGTCGATTCCAGGATGTCTTTGTCCTCGCGCGTCACAGCATCGTCGAAGTCGATCAGCATCTGCGCGGTGCAGTCGGCCTCGGTGTCGTTGCGGAACAGCCATTGGCACAGCTGCATGCGACCATCGTCGATGGGCGTGAAGCAGTTGATGATGATGTGGCGCACGCCGCTCGGGTACTCGATGTCGAGCCGGCGCGAGAACGGCAGGAAGTAGGCGTTGCGCATGTGGCGCGTGGTGATCGGGTCGGTCACGCCGCTGATCGCATGGAACTTTACGGGGTTGGTCGCTTCGATGACCGTCTCGGCATAGAAGCCCGATTCGTTTTCCACCAGCTCGTACTTGCTCGGCTTCGGGCTCGCGGCCACGCCGAAGGTGGCGCGGTGCACGAAGCTGAAGTGCGAGTTGTCGAAGGAGTTTTCGAGCGCGCGCATCGGACTGGTCTGCCACTCTTCGTAGAACTGGAAGATGGTGCGGTAGCCCGGGTCGTCGAATTCGGGAATGGCGGGAATGTCGGCAATGGGCTCTTCGAGCGCCACCCATGCATAGCCATAGCGCGCGGTGCAGCGGTAGGCAGCGGTGCGGTACTCGGGCGAGATCTTGCGATCTGCTTCGTACTGCGGAATGCGGATGACCTGGCCGCTGCGGTCGTACGTCCAGCCGTGGTAGCCGCACTGGATGGCGCCGGTGCCGCAGGCCTGGCCTTCGCTGTCCACGCACCAGCCCTTCGACAGCTTCGCGGTGCGGTGGCAGCAGCGATCGCGCAGCGCAGCGGGCTGGCCGTCGGAATCGATGAAGAGAACGATGTCTTCGCCCAGCAGCCTGAAAGGCTTCGGGCCCTGTGCCAGTTCGGTGAGCGGCATGACGGCATGCCAGAACTTGCGGAAGACGGGTTGTTGGGTAACGAGCATGCGCGGACTCCTTCTTTGTTGCGTGGGGACGAACGTGAAAGAGCAATTTCCTGCCTGGATGCGTGGGGCATCGCGCGGCTGAACGCTTCTACTCTGCGCAACATGCCTTGCAAATTGCGCGCCCGGATTGTGCGCCCGGCCAGGCTGCCCCTCCAAGCCCTCACCCTCAATGCCCAAGCAAAATGCTCGAAAGGGCCCTTGGCATGCGTCGTGCATGACCTGCTGCAAGAGTAGAAGCGTTCAGCAGCGCACGCACCACGAACGTGCGCTCGCCCGGAAATTGCTCTTGAAACGCCTTCTGCCCTGCGCAGGGGGATTCAAGACCCGAAGCTTCCGAGGCCCCACATGCAACGTCGATCCTTCCTCGCGGCCAGTGCCGCCACCCTTGCCGCCCCTGCCGTCTTCGCTCAAGGCAGCAACGGCAAGCTCACCCCGCTAAAGTTCACGCTCGACTTCCGCATCAACGGGCAGACCTCTCCCTTCTTCCTGGCGCTGGCCAAGGGCTACTACAAGGACGAGGGGCTCGACGTGAGCATCGACACCGGCGCCGGCTCGGTCGCCTCCATCACCCGCATTGCCAGCGGCGTCTACCAGCTGGGGCTGGGCGACATCAGCTCGCTGGTCGAGTTCAACGCGCAGAACCCCGGCACGCCGATGGTGCAGGCCGTGTACCAGTACTACAACCGTGCACCGTTCGTGATCATCGGCCGCAAGGACCGCGGCGTGACCGGCGACTTCAAGAGCCTCGCGGGCAAGAAGGTCGCGGCGGCGGCCGTCGAATCGACACGCCGCGCCTGGCCGATGGTCGCGCGCAAGCAAGGCATGCGCGGCGACGCCTTCCAGTGGCAGACCACCGACTTCAGCGCACGCGACAACGTCATGGTGCGCGGCGACGTCGACGCCGCCACCTACTTCCACGACTCGGCCGTGTCGTTGTTCGCGCGCATGAAGCCCGAGGAGCTGTCGGTGCTCAAGTACGCGGACGCGGGCGTCAACCTGTACGGCAACGCCATCCTCGCGAGCAGCAACCTCATCGCGCAGAACCCGAAGGTAGTGGCGGCCTTTCTGCGCGCGAGCAACCGCGCCATCGTCGAGACCTTTGCCAATCCGGCGCCTAGCATCGCGGCCATGCGCCAGCGCGAGCCCATCCTCGACGAGAAGATCGAACTCGAGCGCTGGGGCATCACCGCGCAATACGTGGGCGCGGCCGACACGCGCGGCCACGGTCTTGGCGATATAAAGAAACTCACGCTCGAACAGCAGGTCGACGAAGTGGCCGATGTCTTCGGCCTCAAGGTCAAGCCCGCGTCCGACGCCATCTTCAACACTTCAATGCTTCCATCGCGCAGCGAACGCTCCCTCCCCAAGGCATGAACTCCAACAGCGACAACACCACCACCTATCCCGCCGAAACCACGCTCGACGAACGCGACGGGCGCTACCTGCGCAAGGCCATCGTCTGGTCGCATGCAGCGCGCCGCCGGGGCAACCGGCCCTTCGGCTCGGTCATCGTCTCCGCCGCCGGAGAAGTACTGGCCGAAGCCGGCAACAGCAATGCCGAAACCGGCGACTGCACCGCCCATGCCGAAGTCAACGCACTGCGCGCGTTAGCCGGGCGCAAGCTCTCTCGCGAAGAACTCGCGGGCGCCACGATCTACGCATCGGGCGAGCCCTGCGTGATGTGCGCCGGCGCCATCTTCTGGTCGAACATCGGGCGCGTGGTGTTCGGCATCGATGCCGAGCGGCTGCGCGTGTTCCGTGGCGAGCGGCAGGACCAGCGCGATGCCGAACTGTCGTGCCGCGACGTGTTCCGCGCCTCGCCGCATCCCATCGAATGCATCGGGCCGGCGCTGATCGACGAAGCGAGTGCGGCCCACGACGGAGCCTGGAAGACCTGAGACACCGCAAGCGAGCGCACTAGACTCGCTGCATGCCCTGGCACGCCCGTCTCCATCTCGCTTACCAACAAGAAGCCGCCCGCACCGTCGCCCGCTTTCGCCATGACGGTCCGCTGCGCATCCTGCAAAGCCTGTACCCCGAGGGCGACACCGTCTGCCACAACGTGCTGGTGCATCCGCCGGGCGGGCTGGTGGGCGGCGACACGCTCGACATCGACATCGAGGCCGCCGACGGCAGCCACGGACTGATCACCACGCCAGGCGCCTCGCGCTTCTACCGCTCCGAAGGCGAGCTGGCGCTGCAGCGCACGCGCATCCGCCTCGCGGCCGGCGCGCGGCTCGAATGGCTGCCGCTCGAAGCCATCTGCTACAGCGGCTGCCAGGCGGAGAACCGGCTCTCCATCGAGGTCGCGCCCGGCGCCGAGCTGATCGGCTGGGACGTTACCGCGCTCGGCCTGCCGAACGCCAACCAGCCCTTCGAGCGTGGCACCTACCTGCAGCACATCGAGGTGCCCGGCGTGTGGCTGGAGCGCGGGCGCATCGACGCGGCCGACCACCGGCTGCTGCAAAGCCCCATCGGCCTCGGCGGCCATCGCTGCATGGCCTCGCTGTTCTTCGTGGCGGGCTCGCCGGTGGCGCGCGCCCGGCGCGATGCCTTGCTTGCACAAGCCCGCACGCTGCTCGAAGCAAGCCCGCTGTTCGACAGCGCCGGCGCCACCAGCCCGCACCCCGAAGTGGTCGTGCTGCGGGTTCTGGCACCCGTGGTCGAGCCCGCGATGCAGCTGCTGCGGCAGGTCTGGCAGGCATGGCGCAGCGAGCTGTGGCAGCTGCCCACGGCCACGCCGCGCATCTGGGCGACCTGAGGCCGATCTCCCCCGATCCCCGCGCCGAGGGGCGAATCTGTAGGCACTGTCTGACGGACAGCCGCGTTGCAAAGGCGCAACCTGACTCTTTTGCCCAGCGGATGACGAGGATCGGCCATGTCTCCTGACGACACTCCCGACGCGAACACGCAGCTTCACCGGCACCTGGCGCGGTTCAACGCCGAGCGACTCAGGCTCGGCAGCCCCTCGCCCCAGTGGCAGGACGACCTTGCCCGCGAGCATGCGTGCCGGCTGCTCGAAGGCAAATACCTCGAAGCCCTGCGCGCCACTGTTCAGACTGCGGCAGCGGCATCGGCCGGCAATGCGAGCCACTTCATCGGCTGGTTCGAATCGCTGGCGCACACCGGCCCCGGCCAGCATCACCCGCTGTTCGACTGGCTGGCCGACGAGGCCACGCTGCCGCAGATGCGCTGGTTCCTCACGCAGGAGGCCGCGGGCGAAGCCGGCTTCGAAGACCTGCTGGCCTACACCCAGGTCAAGCTGCCGCCACAGCCCAAGCTGGAATGCGCGCGCAACTTCTGGGACGAGATGGGGCACGGCAAGCAAAGCGCCATGCACGGCCAGATGCTGGAGCACATGGTGCGCGAACTCGACCTGCACCCGGCCATCGACACCACCGTGTGGGAGTCGCTCGCGCTCGCCAACACCATGGTCGGGCTGGCAACCACGCGCCGCTACGGCTACCACTCCATAGGCGCGCTCGGCGTCATCGAGCTCACGGCGCCCGGGCGCGTGAAGCAGGTGGCGGCCAGCATGCGCCGATTGGGCCTGAGCGGCCGCGCGCGCTCCTACTTCGACCTGCATGCGGCGCTCGACGTGTCGCATTCGCGCGCATGGAACCGCGAGGTGATCCGGCCGCTGGTCGAGGTGGATCCGGCCTGCGGGCAGTTCATTGCCGAAGGCGCGCTGATGCGCCTTGTCTGCGGCGAACGCTGCTTCGAGCGCTACACCGCCGAACTGCGGCACGCCGAGGAGGCCACCGCATGCTGAACGCGGCCGGCGTGCTGCGCCAGGTGGCGGCCACGGGCTACCGATTCACCACGGTCACCCCGCTGACCCACCAGCGCGTGCTCGCGCGGCGCGGGCGCGAGCCGGGCGCGACGCTGCGAGACATCTTCGGCTGGAACCTGTCGTTCGAAGCGCGCGCGGTGCCGCCGGAATTGCTGGCCGACATGGAGCGTGCCGGCATCGTGCGGCACACGGGCTCGCTGCTGCGCAGCACCGTGCGCATCGCCAGCCTGGGCGACGACCTGTTCTTTCATTCGGCCTATCCGACGGTCGAGGAGAACGCAGTTTTCTTCGGGCCCGACACCAGTCGCTTCGCGCGCTTTCTCCACCACGCACTTGCCCGGCGCAAGGCGCAGCCTCATGTGCGCGTGCTGGACGTTGGCTGCGGCAGCGGCGCGGGCGGCATCGCGGTGGCACGCGCGCTGGCCGCCACGGGCACGCAGGCGACCGTCGTGATGAACGACATCAACCCGCTCGCGCTGCAGTACACGGCCATCAATGCGGAAGTGGCCGGCATTCCCGTCACGCTCGCGCAGGGCGATGCGTTGTCGGCGGTCGAGGGTGACTTCGATTTGATCGTGTCGAACCCGCCTTACCTCGACGACGGCGCGCAGCGCGCCTACCGCCACGGCGGCACGCGGCTCGGGCGAGCGCTCAGCGTGCGCATCGCGGCCGAATCGCTGAAGCGGCTGGCGCCGGGCGGGCAACTGCTGCTCTACACCGGCGTAGCCATGGTCGATGGCGAAGATCCGTTCCTTGCCGAACTGCAGTCCCTGCTTGCAGCACCCGGCTTCGACTGGTCGTATGCCGAGATCGACCCCGATGTGTTCGGCGAGGAGCTGGAGCGGCCGGTGTATGCGCACATCGATCGCATCGCCGCAGTCGGCCTCATTGCCACCCGCGCAACGGAGGCCGCGTGATGGCCGCCGGGCTCGACTTCGGCGTGGACACCGGCCGCCTGGCGGTGGTGCGCGAATGCAGCGTGCTGGAGCGCATGCCCAAGTGGCTCATCTGCGTGCCGCTGGTGGTGCAGTGGCTGTGGCTGTCCTTGCGCTACGGCGGCACGACCGTGCCTTCAGCGGCCAACCCGCACCTCACCTCCGGCGGGCTGGTGGGCGAAGGCAAGCTCGAATATTTTCGCGGCATGGGGCCGCTGGCGCGCTCGGTCACGGCCGACTACTGCGCGGTGTTCAACGACGGCACGGCAACCGAAGACTCGCTGCGGCACACCATGGCCAACGGCGGCCTCGCGTTTCCCGTGGTCGCCAAGCCCGACCTCGGCCTGTGCGGCTACGGCGTGCGCCTGCTGCCCGACATGGCAGCGCTGCTGGCCTACCTGGCCGTCTTTCCTCGCGGTGAAACGGTCGTGCTGCAGCGCTACCTGCCACAGGAAGGCGAGGCCGGCATCTTCTATGCGCGCGACCCCGACACTGGCGAAGGCCGCATCATCGGCCTGGCGCTGCGCTACTTCCCGCGCGTGACGGGCGACGGTCGCAGCACCGTGGCACAGCTCGTGGCGGCCGACGCGCGCGCCCGCCGCATCGCGCGCTCGCCGCGCCACGAATGCAGCGTGCCGCCCGACAGCGTGCCCGCGGCCGGCCAGCAGGTGCGGCTGGCCACCATCGGCTCGACCCGCGTGGGCGGCCTCTATCGCGACGGCGCGGCGCTCATCACGCCCGAGCTCGTGCGCGCCATCGACGCCATCGCGCGCGACATGCCCGACTTCCGTTTCGGGCGCTTCGACGTGCGCTACCAGAGCCTGCGCGAACTCGGCGCCGGGCGCGGCTTCACCATCATGGAGATCAACGGCGCAGGCTCCGAAGCCATCGAGGCCTGGGACCCCGACACCGGCGTGGTGCAAGGCTTTCGCATGGTCTTCGCCAAGCAACGGCTGCTGTTCGCCATTGGCGCGGCGCAGCGCAAGGCCGGCGTGCGGCCCATCGGCCTGCTCGCGCTCGCTCGGCTCAACCGGCGGCAGAACCGCCTGGTCGACCGCTACCCGCCCTCCAACTGAGTGAATTACCGCACGCACATGGACATCACCGCCACGCACGCCCTGCCCCACCGTTCGCCCACGCCACTCGCGGCCGCTGCGCCCGTGCTGGAAACCCGCTGGGCCGATTGCGAAGAAGACGTGCGCGACGCCCAGCGCCTGCGCTTTCGCGTGTTCGCGCAGGAGATGGGCGCGCGCCTCACGCCACCCGAAGGCACGCCGCCCGGGCTCGACGTCGACCGCTTCGACGCCTTCTGCGACCACCTGCTGGTGCGCGCCGTCGACCCGCTGCACGGCCTCGGCCCGCTCATCGGTACCTACCGTGTGTTGACGCCCGAAGCGGCGCATCGCGCGGGCGGCTTCTACACCGACACCGAGTTCGACCTGTCGCCGCTCGCGCCGCTGCGCGGCCGCGCGCTGGAGCTGGGCCGCTCGTGCGTGGATGCCGAGTGGCGCTCTGGCAGCGTCATCATGGCGCTGTGGGCTGCGCTGGGGCAGTACATGGTCGACCACGCGCTCGACACCATGATCGGCTGCGCCAGCATCGGGCTCGACGACCAGGGCGCGACGGCCGCGCGCCTGTGGCACCGGCTGTGCCGCACGCACCTGGTCGAGCAGCGCTGGCGCGTGGAACCGCGCGTCGCGCTGCCGCTGGACAACGGGGCAGACGCTGATGCCGACAGCGACACAGCGCCTCCCGCCGCCCCGCCGCTCATCAAGGGCTATCTGCGCTGCGGCGCACGCCTGCTCGGGCCGCCCGCACTCGACGTGGCCTTCAACACCGCCGACCTGCCGCTGATGCTGCGCGTGGACGAGGTGTCGCCGCGCTATCGCCAGCACTTCTTCGGCATGACCGTGTGAGCGCGGCGGCCCCACGCGCGCGGTCGAAGCGCGCGCTGCGCTCGGTGGTTGCCGCGCAGTTCTTCAGTTCGCTGGCCGACAACGCGCTGCTGATCGTCGCCATCGACCTGCTCATGCAGCGCCACGCGCCCGGCTGGATGACGCCCGCGCTGCGGCTGTTCTTCTATCTTTCCTACGTGCTGCTCGCCGCCTTCGCAGGCGCCGTGGCCGACGCGGCGCCGAAGGGCCGCGTGCTGATGGCCACCAACCTCATCAAGCTGGGCGGCTGCGCCCTGCTGCTGTGGCAGGTGCAGCCGCTGGTGGCCTACGCGCTGGTCGGCCTTGGCGCCGCGGCCTACTCGCCGGCCAAGTACGGCATCCTGCCCGAGCTGATTCCGCAAGAAGAACTGGTCGCCGCCAACGGCTGGATCGAGGCAGGCACGGTGCTGTCGATCCTGTTCGGCGTGGCGCTGGGCAGCACGCTGGTCGGCAAGGGCCTTGCCCTGCCCGCCATCGGCGCGGCGTACCTGCTGGCCGCCGCCTGCACGCTCGCGATTCCGCACAGCCCGGCACGCGACCGCGCGGCGCTGGTGCACCCGGGCCGGCTGCTGCGGGATTTCGGGGGCTCGCTGGCGCTGCTGTGGCGCGATGCCGATGCGCGCATCTCGCTGGCCGTTACCAGCCTTTTCTGGGCCGCGTCGGCCACGCTGCAGTTTCTGGTGCTGCGCTGGGCGGCCGAGCGGCTGGGGCTCACCCTGTCGCAGGGCGCGCTGCTGCAGATCGCGGTGGCCATCGGCATGGCGGCTGGCGCCGTCGGTGCCTCGCGCTGGTTCCCGCTCGGGCGTGCGTTGCGCGCGCTGCCGATCGGCATTGCACTGGGCGCCGTGATATTGCTCATGACGCTGGTGACGCAGCCCGCCATGGCCGCCGCGCTGCTGGTAGTGATCGGCACGCTCGCGGGCCTGCTGCTGGTGCCGATGAACGCGCTGCTGCAAAGCCGCGGGCTGCTGTACATGCACCCGGGCCAGTCGATCGCGGTGCAGAACTTCAACGAGAGCCTGGCCTCGCTGGCGATGCTGGGGGTGTACGGCGCGCTGCTGTATCTCGATGCGCCGCTGCTGCCGACGCTGGCGGGCTTCGGCGGCTTCCTGGTGCTGGCCATGGGTGCGGCCCTCCTCTGGTCGCGCCGTCAGCGGCCGCAGGAGCGCTTCGGATACAGTCCCGCACCTAACCGCCTCTCGACCCGCAGCCAGAGTGAATCTCCGAAAATCCGCCAATAGCCTGGTCGTTCGTCTCCTCGTGATGGGTCTGGCGATGGCAGTCGTGGGCACCGCCGCCAGCTACATCCAGCTCACCCGCTTCCTGCGGGAAGACCTGACGAAATCGGTGGCGACGCAGCAGATGGCGCTGGCCGCTTACGTGGCCCGCGATGTCGACAACTACCTGGCTGAACGGCTGTCGTTCCTGGAGCGCCTGGCTGGCACCCTGCCGCCGGAACTCCTGGCGCAGCCCGAGCAGCTGCATGCATGGCTGGCGGAACGCAGCGCGCTGAGCGCCCTCTTCCCCCTTGGCCTGGTGGTCACCGATGTCACCGGCAAACGACTCGACGGGCGCGACAGCGCCGTACAGCTGGAAACGGGCGGTCCAGAATTCACAGCCGCATCCGCCGGGAAGCGCGCGGTAGGCCGCCCACGGTCCACGGCTTCTCAGCACTCGGCCCTGCCCATGGCCGCACCCATCCGCAACGGTGCCGGCCAGGTGGTCGCCGTGCTGCTCGGCACGGCAGACCTCTCGGCCGATGGCCTGCTCGACCACCTGCAAGAGGGGCGCGTGGGCCAGGCCGGCGGCATCCTGGTGATCTCGCCGCGCGACCGCATCTTCGTCGCCTCCACGGACGTCTCGATGTCCCTCACGCCGACCCCGCCCAACGGCGTGAACCCATTGCACGACCGGGCCATGGCGGGTTTCCGCGGCAGCGGGACGACACGCAACGCAAAGGGCATCGAAGAAATCTCCGCCATTGCCTCGGTGCCGAACAGCGGCTGGTTCGTGGTGGCGAGGCTACCCGTGTCGGAAGCGCTGGCCCCGGTGTCGCGCATGCAGACCTTCATCCTGCAGCAACGCGCGCCCGCCGTGACGGCGGTGCTCGTCGTGATCGGCCTGATCATGGCGTGGCTGCTGCGGCCGCTCCTGCGCGCCGCCGACCAGGCCGACCGCATGACCCGCGGCGAGCTCGCGCTGACGCCGCTGCAGGTGGTGCGCAATGACGAGATCGGGCACCTTACGCAAGCCTTCAACCGGCTGCTGGCCAAGCTGCTCGACAACCAGGAGGCGCTGGCGCGCCTGGCCCACCACGACACATTGACAGGCTTGCCCAACCGCAAGCTGCTGGACGAGCGGCTGCAACAGGCGCTCGTCCATGCCAGGCAGCGCGCGCAGCAGGTAGCCGTGCTCTACCTGGACCTCGACGGGTTCAAAGACCTCAACGACACCCTCGGCCACGAAGCGGGCGACAAGGCCCTCGGGGAAATCGCACACCGGCTGCGGGCCCTGGTGCGGCACACAGACACAGTGGCGCGCATCGGCGGCGACGAATTCGTGCTGCTGGCCACCGACTTCGAAGAGCCCGCGGAACAGGCCGCATTGACGCTGGCACGGCGATGCATCGACGCGATCGCCCAACCGCTGCAGCTGGAGCATTCAAGCATGGTCATTGGCGTGTCGATAGGCATCGCCCTGGGCAGCGGCAGCGAAACGCCGCAAGACCTGCTCGCCACGGCCGACAAGGCCATGTACCGGGCCAAGCAGGGCGGGCGCGGCAGCTACGCAATGATGTAGGCGACAGCAGGAGCCCTACGCAGGCATATCGGTACGCGGCAGCCGCAGGTGCTTCTTCAGCGTCTCGAACACCTGCCGCGTGACCGGGTTCACCACATGGCTGCGCACATAGAGGTAGTACGCCAGGTCGGGCAGCCGCGGCATGCCGTCGCCCGCGCCCAGCACGCGCAAGCCCGCGTCGAGCTGCTCCACGCCGCGCGCCGTCACGCCCAGCCCCGCGCGCAATGCGGCCTTGATGCCGATCAGGCTCGACGAGGTGTAGCGCGGCGTCCAGGCCACGCCCGCCGCGTCGAGCGCCTCGTGGCCGATGCGGCGGAAGATGCTGGGCCCGTCGGCCATGATGAGCGGCACCGGCTTCGTCGGGTCGTGCACGTAGCTCGCGGCGCACAGCCACACGGTGGGCGAAGTGCGCAGCACCACGCCTTCGAACTGCGACTGCTCGTCGGCGCGGTTGGAGATGATCATGTCGACCTCGCCGCTCTTGAGCGATGTCATGAGATAGGGGCTGCGGCCAATGTGGATGTCGAGCTGCAGCAGCGGCGAGGTGCGCGCCACCTCGGTCAGCAGCAGCGGCAGCATGGTCTCGGCCACGTCGTGCGGCGCACCGATGCGCAGGTTGCCTTCGAGCTGCCCCTGCCGCAGGCTGCGCAGCGCCTCGTCGTTCAGCGCCAGCATGTGATGCGCGTAGGTGAGCAGCCGTTCGCCGTGCTCCGTGAGCCGCTTCTGCCGCCCCTGCTTGGCGAACAGCGGATGGCCGATCTGCTCCTCCAGCCGCTGCATCTGCTGCGTGATGGCCGACTGCGTGCGCCCCAGGTGCACGGCCGCCGCCGCAAAGCTGTTGAGGCTGACGACGGCCGCAAAAGAGCGCAGCAGTTCGAGATCGAGCGTGGGCATACATTAATTTTATTGATGTGTTTCCTGCTCTGCTTGGATTGTTGCGTCACGCCCCCGTCACTACAGTGAATGCACACCAAACAGGCAACCCCACTGGAGAAACTGCATGAGCACCCCTTCCGAGCAACGCCGCCAGGCCGTCGAGGCGTCCATCGCCGACATGAAGAAAGCCATCGGCGGCGCTGAAGCCACCCGCGAAAAACTCGACGTGGTGCTCGATTCGCTGCAAGACCTGGCCGCGCACACCGAATACTGGGACGCCGCCGACTTCCCGCCGCCCGAAGCCGGCGAGCACCAGGCCCGCTACCTGATCGCCGAAGACCCGGACCAGAGCTACGCGCTGTACCTGAACGTGATGCGCCCGGGCAAGAAGATCGTGCCGCACAACCACACGACCTGGGCCTGCATCGCAGCCGTGGAGGGCACCGAGCACAACCGCGTGTACGAGCGCACCGACGACGGCAGCGTGCCGGGCGTGGGCAAGCTGAAGCAGACCGAACTGGTCGTCGTCGCGCCGGGCAAGGGCATCGCGCTGATGCCTGAAGACATCCATTCGGTCGAGATCCAGGGCGAGCAGGTCATTCGCCACCTTCACATGTATGGCCGCGCACTCGAAACGCTGAACCAGCGCACCGCCTACGACGTGGCAGCAGGCACGTACCAGACCATGGGCATCGGCGTGCAGACGCGCCGCTAAGCGCTCCCTTTCCGGCCTTCCTTTTCCTCATGCGGGCCGCGCGCTGCGGCCTCGCAGGACTTCGTTCGTCCCAACGACTTGCTCTCATGACCTCCTTCATCGACCCGAAGACCCTCAAATCCTGGCTGCACGACGGCGGCGAAATCGCGCTGCTCGACGTGCGCGAGCACGGCCAGTACGGCGAGGCGCATCTGTTCTACGGCATTCCCCTGCCCTTCAGCCGGCTGGAAATCGACGCGCCGCGCCTTGTGCCGCGCCGCGGCGTGCGGGTGGTGGTGTACGACGAAGGCGATGCCGATGTGGCCGAACGCGCCGCCGCGCGGCTGGCCGCGCTGGGCTACACCGACGTGCACGTGCTGCAAGGCGGCGCCCGCGCATGGAAGGCCGCGGGCTACGTGCTGTTCGCGGGCGTCAACCTGCCTTCGAAGACTTTCGGCGAACTGGCCGAAGAGGTCTATCACACGCCCCGCGTCAGCGCCGACCAGCTCGCCGAGATGCTGGCGCGCAAGGACAAGGTCGTGGTGCTCGACGGCCGCCCCGTCAGCGAGTTCCACAAGATGAACATCCCCAGCGCCACCTGCTGCCCCAACGGCGAGCTGGCCTACCGCGTGCGCCAGCTGGTGCCCGACACCACCACGCCCATCGTCATCAACTGCGCGGGCCGCACGCGCAGCATCATCGGCGCGCAGACGCTCATCAACCTCGGGCTGCCCAACCCCGTCTATGCGCTGGAGAACGGCACGCAGGGCTGGTACCTGGGCGACCACACGCTGGAGCATGGCGGCACGCGGCGCTATGCGGACGACAGCGGCAACACCGACCTGCGCCCCGCCGCGAAAGCGTTGGCCGCCCGCTTCGACGTGCCGGCGGTGAATGCGCAGACCGTGCAGCAATGGGCCGCCGACACGAGCCGCAGCCTGTTCCTGTGCGACGTACGCACGCCGGAAGAATTCGCGGCCGGCAGCCTGCCCGGCGCGCAGCACACGCCCGGCGGCCAACTGATGCAGGCAGGCGACCAGTACTTCGGCGTGCGCGGTGCCCGGCTCGTGCTGTTCGACAACGACGGCGTGCGCGCACCGACCATCGCGAGCTGGCTGCGGCAGATGGGGCATGACGCGAGCGTGCTCGAGGGCGGGCTGGCGAGTGGCCTCTCGCTCGCACCCGCTGCGGCGCCGGGCGCAGCCGCACTGGCCACCATCGATGCGCAAGACCTCGCTGCACGAATCGAGCGCAACGAGGTGGCGGTGATCGATCTGCGCGGCAGCATGCAGTTTCGCGCCGGCCATATCCCGCAGGCGCGCTGGTCGATTCGCCCTCGCCTCGCGGCCGACGTGAAGAGCGAGACCCGCCAGCTCGTGCTGGTCGCCGACGATGCCGCGCTTGCGGCATGGGCTGCCGCCTCCGAGCTCGCAGGCCACTCGCCCGCGCCGCTGCTGCTGGCCGGTGGCATGGCCGCATGGCGCGCCGCAGGACTGCCCGTCGAGGCCACGCCCGCGCTGCCCGCCGACAGCGACTGCATCGACTACCTGTTCTTCGTGCACGACCGGCACGACGGCAACAAGGAAGCCGCGCGCCGCTACCTCGCATGGGAGACCGGCCTCGTCGCGCAGCTCGACGCGCAGGAGCGCGCCGCCTTCCGCCTTCCCACCGCCGCATCGCACGCCTGAGCCCGGCTTTCGCTTTCTGTTCGTCCTTGTCCGTTCCTATTCCAGGAGTTCCGTCATGTCGTTCGCCAGCCGCATCCCGCACCTTGCCCGTTTTGCCGTCGCCGCCGCATGGTTCGCGGCGCTCGTCTTGCAGCCAGCCACAGCCGAACCGCTCGCGCCGCGCAACGGCTATCCGTCGCAGACGGTGAAGTTCATCTCGCCCTTCCCGCCCGGCGGCGGCAACGATGCAACCGCGCGCCTCGTGACCACGCGCCTGCCGGAAATCATGGGACAGGCGGCAGTGGTTGACAACCGCGGCGGCGCGGGCGGCAACATCGGCGCCAAGGCCGTGGCCGACGCCAAGCCCGACGGCTACACCGTGCTCACCTCGCAGGTGTCGATCATGGCCGTGAACCCCACGCTGTATGCGGCGCCCGGCTTCGACCCGATCAAGAACTTCATTCCCATCACGCAGATCAACGCCGCGCCGCTCGCGCTGGTAGTGGATGCCAACTCGCCGCTCAAGACTTTCGCCGACCTCGCCACCAAGGCCAAGGCCAGCCCCGGCAAGGTGACGTATGCAACGCCCGGCAACGGCACGCTGTCGCACCTCGTTGGCGTGGTGCTGTCGAAGGACGACGGCATCGCCATGACGCACGTTCCCTACAAGGGTGCCGGCCCCGCACTTACAGACCTGCTCGGCGGACAGGTCGATGTGCTCGTGACCTCGACATCCTCGGTCGCGGGCCTGGTGCAGAACGGCAAGCTGCGCGTGCTGGCCGTGACCAGCCCGCGCCGCATCGGCGTCTTCAAGAATGCACCGACGCTCGAGGAGCTGGGCTACGCCGGTGCGCGCTTCGAAGACTGGTACGGCTTCTTCGCACCGGCCGGCACACCGCCCGAACGCGTGGCCTACCTGAACGAAGCCATCGTGCGCACGCTGCGCATGCCCGAGGTGACCAAGCTCGTGAACGACGGTGGCAGTGAAGTGGTGGCCAACTCGTCGGAAGCCTTCGCCGCGCAGTTGCGCCAGGACATCGACCGCTGGTCGCGCATCGTCAAACTTTCCGGTGCGAAGGCAGATTGACGCACCATCGAGGCTTGGCCAACGCTTGAACACCATGTCCAACTCGCACAAAGACTCCCCCGGACTCTCCCTCGACACCCGGCTCACGCGCACCGGCAAGGCACCTTCCTATGCCGGTGGCGCGCCCGTCAACACACCGCTGGTGCGCGCGAGCACCGTGCTGTTCGACAGCGTGGGCGCCATGCGCGACGCACGCGCGCGGCGCGACGACGAACGCATCTTCAGCTACGGCGCACGCGGCACCCCGACCACCTTCGCACTGGAAGACGCGGTGAGCGAACTCGAAGGCGCCTACCGCACGCGGCTCTTTCCGACCGGCCTCGCGGCCATCGGCATGCTGCTGCTGTCGTACCTGAAGCCGGGCGACCATGTGCTGATGTCGGACAGCGTGTACGAGCCCACGCGCAACCTCGTGCATTCGTTCCTGGAGCCGTACGGTATTCGCAGTTCGTTCTTCGCGGCGGACGGCATCGGCATCGAGGAACTGTTCGAGCCGAACACGCGGCTGGTGTACGCGGAGTGCCCCGGCTCGCTGGTCTACGAAATGTGCGACCTGCCGAAGCTCGCGGAGCTGACGCACGCGCGCGGCGCGCTGCTCGCGGCGGACAACACCTGGGGCTCGGGCTGCCAGTACCGGCCGCTGGCGCTGGGCGCCGACATCTCGACGATGGCCGCCACCAAGTACCTCTCGGGCCACTCAGACGTGATGATGGGCACCGTCGCCACAACCGAAGCCGCGTGGCGGCCGTTGAACGAGCGCTGCGATGCGTTCGGCATGACCGTGAGCCCCGACGACGCATGGCTGGTGCTGCGCGGCATGCGCACGCTGTCGGCTAGGCTACAGATGCACGAGCGGCATGCGCTGGAAGTGGCGCATTGGCTTCAGAAGCGGCCCGAAGTGGCGACTGTGTTCTGCCCAGCGCTGCCGCAGCATCCGGGGCACGATATCTGGAAGCGTGATTGCAGCGGGACGAATGGGCTGCTGTCCATCGAGCTGCAGCCCGGCATCGAGAGCGCCGCGGTCGAGCGTTTTGTCGATGCGCTCAAGCTGTTCGGGCGTGGCTCATCGTGGGGCGGCTATGAAAGCCTGGTAGCCTGGACCAACATGCGCGCGGCGCGCAGCGTGACGGATTGGAGCAAGCGCGGGGCGGTTGTGCGGTTGCACATCGGGTTGGAGGCGCCGGAAGATCTGACGGCGGATCTGGCGCGTGGGTTCGATGCGATGAGTGCTCCGGCGCAGAAGGCATAGCACTCGACCGAAAAGAAGCTCTGAATTCTTCAGCTAGCGAACTTCAGAAGTAGCTGAGGATTCTTGGCCAATGCGGAACGACCGGTCGACACCAGCAACGAATAAGTGATTGCGAGCGCAGCGACAGGTCTGTCTTCGGGATGAACAGCATCGACTATTCGCTGAGCGCATGAGCGGAGCACCGTCGCCATCCCCAGATCGGAAAAATGTTCGGACAGCGTCATGAAGCCGCTGACCACGAGCGCAGAGTCTTCTGGAAGCACACGGGCATAGCGCCAGCCCTTGGCCTCGATGCTGCCGACGATCTGATCCAGACCTCTTCGCTCGCCAAAGAAGATCGCACGCACAGCCATGAGGAGAAGCAACGCGGCGTAGCGTGTTGCTGCCGATTCATCGATCCTGGTCGGAAGGTAGCCCTTGAATTTGAAGGTGCCTTCCGCCGCCGCGACAGGCAGTTGCCCTAACTCCGAGGCAAGCGCCGCAAAGCCGTTGGCCTGACACCATCGCTTCAGCGTGGGGAGCGGAGCAAATTCGAACTCGCTCGCGATCGCGTCCAGAGCATTCTTTATTCCGTTGTCCCGCTGCAAGGCCTGTTCGGCCATTTCACGCAGATAGGGATGCGGGCTGTCGACGAGTTCCTCGAGGTCGACCGGGCTGGGACGAAGCCGCGCCTGAGGCAATTGCTCTGTCGGAAACACCAGAAGCACGCCGAGTTTCTGGTGATCGAAGACGAGGTCGGTTGCGGCAAATGAATGGATGGGCATCGGCGCCAGGCTCGGTTTCGTTGGTCAAGAGAGTGCGTTCTTCATTGCCTGTAGGTACTTCCTGTCTCAACGCGCCTCTTCCGCCTTGGCCGGGGTACGGCTAGCCACAGCTTGCGTGAAGAGCAGACTCTCATCCGGCACCTGTTTGAACGGAACGAAGATCGGCTCCCCGTTCTTCGGGCCATACCCCACGGCGCCACTCTCGACGATCGCCCCGGCAATCGCGCCACCCAGCGCACCGGCAATGCCGGCCTGTCCGACCGAGAGCCCCGGAGTTTGCACAATGGTGTTCACGATCACGCCGTTCACCATCGTGCCCTGATCCCGGAACTTCGGCAGGTAGAACAGGCGCATTGGCGGAGATGCGCCCTTGTCCTTCGCCAGCCAGAAACCGCCGACAGCCAGCGGCTCCTCCGTAGTGCCATCGGCATTCTGCTGACCGCCAAGCACCAGCAGGGCACCGTTGCCGAAGTAGTACCGGCCGGCCTTGTCTTCCATGGTGGCCTTGTAGGTGCCGGGCAACAAGCCGTGGTAGTGCCGCACGCCGGGCGCTGCGCCTGCGATGGCGGAAAACATCAGCTTCTCGTGGAGTTCGATGGAATCCCCGGAAATGCGCTTGAGATTCGGGTCATGCGATGCACAGCCTGCCAGCGCCAAGGCAGTAGCAACCAGCAGCGCCACGCATGAAATCAATGCTCCCGCACGCATTGCAAAGCGGAAGGCGCTGCGCCCCACTCCCTCGTTGTGTACTTCTCTCTGGACCATCACTCCGCTCCGCTCGTTGGTGACGCAGGAGTCTACGGTGCGGAGGCGTCGGGGAAGAAAGATCATCAGCGCCATTGCGCCAGCGCCTGCCGCACCTCTTCATCGCTGGGCGCCTCGAACGATTCGTACCAGGCACCGACGGCGAAGAAGGGCTCTGGCGTGTGCAGGCACACCACCTCGTCGGCATGGGTCATGGCGGGGCTCATGCTGCCGATGCCGGTCAGCGCTGACGGGTCGGCCGGTGTCTGCAGCGCATGGCACGCGAACGCGCTGCCCAGGGGCACGGCCACGATGACCGAGGCTGCGCCGAGTACCCTTGCAGCAATCACCGCTGCGCGCATCGACAAGCCGGTCGCCAGTCCGTCGTCCACCAATAGGACCGTCATGTCATGCAGGTCGAGCGGCGCGCGATCGCCCCGGTATTCGCGCTCGCGCCGCTGCAGTTCGCGTTGCTCCCGCTTCAATGTGCGCGCCATACCGGGCGCTTCTTCGCCCGTCACGCGAATGCCGCCGACTGCAATGGCGCCGGCGGCGTATTCCTCATGGCCGGGCAGGCCTAGTTTGCGCACGACCAGCACATCGAGTGGCAGGTGCAGCGCGCGGGCCACTTCAGCACCCACCGGCACGCCGCCTCGCGGCAGTGCGAGGACGATGCAGCCCTGAGCATCGCGGTACTGGCTCAGCAATAACGCCAGTTGCCGGCCGGCATCGGAGCGATCCTTGAACATCGCATCCCTCTTCGTTCGCGCTTCATTCGCGGCTGCCCGGCGCGTGGGCGTCGTTGCTTTCAAGAACGGTCTCGGACCGCATCCCCGCGCCGCCGCCACCACCGCCGCCTTTGGCACCACCGCCTCGTCCACCGCCGGCCCCTTCGCCACGATCACCACGCGCAGGCGTGCCTTTCGCCCGCACGGGGCCCTGCCTGGGAATGCCCAGTTCTGCAGGGACTGGATCGAGGTCGAGCACGTCGCGGATGAAAGTGCGCAGCGCCACGACCAGCTCTGCCGTCTCGACAATGCGGCCCGCGACCATGTCATTGGCCGCCTTGGCGGCGAGGCGCACGTGCGTCTCGGTGCCCAGCAGGATCACGTCGGAGAGCGCGGCTTCCACTGCATCGCGGATGCGGCGACGGCGGTCCGATGCGGACACGTCTGCATGAGCAGCCGCATCCTCTGCCGCCGCAGCCCCGGCCCGCAGCCGAAGCTCACGCAGATGGCTGGGGTCGACGGCAAGGTCGCCGGTGAACGAACCACCCAGCACCTTGTAGGCCGCAATGAGCGTCTTCAGCCGCTCGTTGATCTGCCGGTTCTGGCGCTCGCGCCGCTGCTGCACGCTGTGCATCACGAGCAGGCGTATGCCGACCGCCACGACAGACACCAGCACCAGGCCCATCAGGGTCGTGAGCAGGCCTTGCCAGGAGCTGAAATCGAGCACGTTGCGCATGGAGGACGGTCCTTGTGTCGAGGGCGACAGCATGCCCTCGTCGCCATGCGCCATTGTGCGACCAGTGCGCAAGCATGGCCGCGATCAGGCACTACGCATTCAGCCGCAGGCGCTCTTCCCCGCAGGCGAGGCGCGCAGCCGGTTCAGAAAGGTGAGCTGCACCTTCGCCGTTTCGCTGCCCTGCACCGCCGCGCGGCGCATCCACATGCCCGCTTCGCAGCGGTCGGCCTTCACGGCCGTGCCGTAGAGCGTGGGGCCGGTCATCAGCACCATGCCGAGCATCTCCTGTGCCTCGGCATGGCCTTCGGTGGCCGCCTGGCGCAGCTGTTCGAGCATCGATCGGTAGTCGCGCGCGGCCTGTGCCTCCAGCGCGAGCTGGAAGCGCTGCTCGGCCTGCAATTGCGTGCCGGCGTCCAGCGGACTGGCCGCGCAGAGCGCGGCCGCCAGGAGCAGCGCTGCCGAGAGCAAGACCCGCCAGCGCAACGACAGGCCGGCAAGCTGGTTGAATTCGGGTTGCATCGATGTTCTCCACGATTGACATGGAAGACATCGTCGCGCCGCCGCGCCAAAGAAAGAAGCTGGAATTGACACAGGCCGCCTCAGTCGGCGCCTGAGCCCAATGACGGCTCGATGCGGCAACTCCTGCAACGGCCCCGGCGTGTCGGCCCGGCGGCGCTCAGCGTGCCCGCGCGCGCGTCAGCAGGTAGTTCTGGTGCACCACGTTGTCGACGTAGTACGGCTCGGCAAGCGCATCGAACTCGGACCGCAGTGCCGCCAGCTTCTGCGGATCGCCGGCGAGACCTTCCACGAGCTTGCGCATCGGGCCGACCGAGCGCTCGAGGAACAAGCGGAAGTGCTCGATGCTCAGGGCCGGAAATTGCATGGTGCCGCGCCCAAAGAACGGCGCCTCGAAGTGCGGTCCCAGGCGCTCCGCGACGATGCCCGGGTTGCCCCATTGCGGCGGCGGCGACGCGCCGGCCGGAGGGGGCGGCGAGTTGCGCCCGATGAAGGCGAACATGCGCCCCACGAAATCCTCCGGCGGCCATGTGGCGAAGGCGATGCGGCCGCCGGGTTTCAGCACGCGGCGCATCTCGGCCACGGCAACTTCCGGACGCGGCGCGAACATGTGGCCGAACTGGCTCAGCACCACGTCGAAGGAGGCATCGGCGTACGGCAGGTTCTCGGCATCGCCTTCGGTCCAGGTGATGTCCCCATGCCCGGAGACGCCGGCGTTGTCGCGCGCGGCTTCGAGCAGCTCGGGCGTCAGGTCGAGCCCCGTGACGCGTGCGCCCCGGCGCGCCGCCGTGATGGCCACCACGCCCGTTCCGGTGCCGACGTCCAGCACCGCCTCGCCCTGCGCTACCTGCGCGAACCTGACGAGATGCCCAGCCACCGGGGTCGTGAACATGGCGGTCGGCGCAAAGGTCGACCACATCTCGCGCTGGCGGCCCTTGAACTCTGCAAACGGATCCTGGGACATATCGCCCTCCATGCCAGCCACAAGGCTGCGGACATGGACGGGACTCTAGGCCCCGGGAACCGGCCCGTACATCCCTAGAGACGGGGCTTCGATCGGAAAGACCTGTAACGCAATGCCGCGCCAGGCTCAGCAGCAGCGCCCCTTGCCCGCCCCGTAGCGCGCCTCCAGCCGCTCGCGGAAGAAGGCCTCGTAGCTCATCGGCGGCCGGTCAGGGTGGGTGGCCGCCATGTGCGTCAGGTAGGCGTCGTAGTCGGGCAGCCCGACCATGAGCCGCAGCGACTGCTTGAGCGAGCGCGCAAAGTAGCGCCCGGCTTCCGGCAATGCGAGGCCCATGGCGTCAGTGGGCAGCCGTTGCGGCTGCCGCGCCCACGGGCTCGAACGGCGTCTCTTTGGTGGTCGGCCGGTTGGCCGCGCGCGCCGCGAGGCAGGCCTTGATGCTGTACACCAGCACGCTCAGAACCACGAAGATGAAGAGAGCGCACAGCGCCGCGTCGAGACGGTCGTTGAACACGATGCGCGACATGGCTTCGGGCGTCTTGGCCGGCGCCACCAGCACGCCGTTGGCGATGCCATCGGTGTACTTCGCGGCGTGCGAGAGAAAACCGATCTTCGGGTCGGCCGAAAAGATCTTCTGCCAGCCGGCCGTGAGCGTGCACGCCAGCAGCCATGCTGCCGGCGCAATGGCCACCCACGCATAGCGCTCGCGCTTCATGCGGAACAGCACGACCACGCCCAGCATCAGCGCCACGGCGGCCAGCATCTGGTTGGAGATGCCGAACAGCGGCCACAGCGTGTTGATGCCGCCCAGCGGATCGACCACGCCCTGGTACAGGAAGTAGCCCCAGGCCGCGACGCACAGCGCCGTGGCAACGAGGTTGGCCGGCAGCGAATCGGTGCGCTTGAGCGCGGGCACGAAGCTGCCCAGCAGGTCTTGCAGCATGAAGCGGCCCGCGCGGGTGCCGGCATCCACGGCCGTAAGGATGAACAGCGCCTCGAACAGAATCGCGAAGTGGTACCAGAAGGCCATCATGGCTTGCCCGCCGATCACCTGGTGGAGGATGTGGGCCATGCCCACGGCCAGCGTCGGTGCGCCGCCTGCGCGGCCGAGGATGGTGGTTTCGCCAACGTCCTTGGCGGTCTGCACCAGCATCTCGGGCGTGATCACGAAGCCCCAGCTCGACACCGTGGCCGCCACCTGCTGCGCTGTCGTGCCGACCAGCGCGCCAGGGCTGTTCATCGCAAAGTAGATGCCTGGCTCGATGCACGAGGCCGCAACCAACGCCATCACCGCAACGAACGATTCGGCCAGCATGCCGCCGTAGCCGATGAAGCGCGCGTGGCGCTCGTTGTCGAGCATCTTGGGCGTGGTGCCCGAGGAGATCAACGCATGAAAGCCCGACACCGCGCCGCAGGCGATGGTGATGAAGAGAAACGGGAACAGGCTGCCCGACCACACCGGGCCGTTGCCCTGCGCGAACTGCGTGATGGACGGCATCTGCAGCGTGGGCATCACGAACACGATGCCGATGGCCAGCGCGATGATCGTGCCGATCTTCAAGAAGGTCGACAGGTAGTCACGCGGCGCCAGCAGCAGCCACACAGGCAGGCTCGCGGCGATGAAGCCGTAGCCCACCAGCATCCACGTGAGCGCCTTGCCGTCGAAGGTGAAGAGCGGCGCCCATTCGGGGTTCTGGCTCACGGCCTGCCCGCCGAAGATGGCGAGCATCAGCAGCACGAAGCCGATCAGCGACACCTCGCCGATGCGCCCCGGTCGGATGTAGCGCAGGTACACGCCCATGAACAGCGCCACCGGAATCGTCGCAGCCACCGTGAAGGTGCCCCACGGCGATTCGGCCAGCGCCTTCACCACGATCAGCGCCAGCACCGCGAGGATGATGATCATGATCATGAAGGTGCCGAACAGCGCGATCATGCCGGGCACCACGCCCATCTCCTGCTTGACTAGGTCGCCCAGCGAGCGGCCGTCGCGCCGCGTGGAAATGAACAGGATGATGAAGTCCTGCACCGCACCGGCGAACACCACGCCGGCCAGGATCCACAGCAGGCCGGGCAGGTAGCCCATCTGCGCGGCGAGCACCGGGCCCACCAAGGGGCCGGCACCCGCGATGGCCGCGAAGTGATGGCCGAACAGCACGTTCTTGTCGGTCGGCACGTAGTCGAGGCCGTCGTTGTGGCGGTGCGCCGGCGTCTTGCGGTTGCCGTCCAGGCCCAGCACCTTGTCGGCGATGAAGAGGCTGTAGTAGCGGTAGGCGATCAGGTAGGTGCAGATCGCGGCGGCCACCACCCAGAGGGCGTTGACGCTTTCGCCTCGGGTCAGGGCCACGGTGCCTAGCGCGAAAGCGCCGACCACGGCCACGACCAGCCACACCAGATGGCGTCGGATGCTGTGCATGCGGATGTCTCCTCGTTATTGACCCGAGGAGTTTTGCCGGGCTGCGGCGCGGGCGCATCCGTCGGACTGCGCAGGGCGGGCGCGTGGCTTTGCGTAATGGAAAACCCGGATACGGCAAGCGCCGGGCCGCTGTGCAATGCCTGCGGGCCTACATGCATGAACCGGACCACGCGCGAAGATCGAGCCCGTCATCAGGGAGCGAAAAGATAGAAGCCATGGACACACAACCACGCTGCTGCATCGCAGGTGGCGGTCCTGCCGGCATGGTGCTGGGCCTTCTGCTGGCCCGGGCCGGCGTGCCCGTCGTCGTGCTGGAAAAGCATCTCGACTTTCTGCGCGACTTTCGCGGCGACACGGTGCACCCGTCCACGCTGGAGATATTGCACGAGCTGGGCCTGCTCGAAGCCTTTTTGCAGCGCCCGCACGACCGCATCGAGGAACTGCGCGCCACCATAGAGGGCCGCAGCATCCCAGTGGCCGACTTCACGCACCTGCCTGCGCACAGCAGGTTTCTCGTGCTGATGCCGCAGTGGGAGTTTCTGGACTTCATGTGCGACGAGGCCCGGCGCTACCCGGGCTTCGAACTGTGGACAGATGCCGAGGCCATCGGCCTGCTGCAGGACAAGGGCCGCGTCAACGGCGTGAAGGTGCGGCGCGGCCGCCGCGCGGGCCAGCCGCAGGATGTCGAGCTGCACGCCTCGCTGGTGGTGGCGGCCGACGGGCGGCACTCCGCGCTGCGCGATGCCGCCGCGCTGCCGCACATCAGCTATGGCGCGCCCATCGACGTGCTGTGGATGGCCATTCCCAGGCACGCCGGCGACCCATCGGCCACCGCGGGCCACGTCGCGGGCGGGCGCTTTCTGGTGACACTGAACCGCGGCGATTATTGGCAATGCGCCTTCGTGATTCCCAAGGGCGGCCACGATGCGTTGCAGGCCCGGGGCATCGGGGCATTCCATGAAGCGATCGGCAAGATCGCGCCCTTTCTCGCCGCGCGGCTGCCGGAAGCGCTGCCCGGCTGGGACGCGGTGAAGCTGCTCGAAGTAACAGTCGACCGCCTCGAGGCCTGGTCGTGCCGCGGGCTGCTGTGCATCGGCGATGCCGCGCATGCGATGTCGCCGGTGGGCGGCGTCGGCATCAACCTCGCCGTGCAAGACGCCGTGGCCGCCGCGAACCTGCTGGCCTCAGCGCTGGCCGGCGCGGCGACCGACAAGGAAATCGACACCCTGCTGCCCCAGCTGCAGCGCCGCAGGGAATGGCCCGTGCGCGTGACGCAGGCCGTGCAGCGCCTCATACAAGACCGCGTGCTGATGCCAGTGCTCGACGGCGAGCTCACGGCCACGGTTGGGCACGTGCCCTGGCCGCTGCGGCTGCTGGCACGCTGGCCCCTGCTGCGCAGGCTCCCGGCACGGGCCGTGGGAATGGGCGTACGGCCCGAGCACGTAACTTCGCTGCGCACAAAATGAAAAAGCTGGCATTTCGTTACACAGCCGAGGCCGGGCGAGGCCGCCAGGGAGGCCTTCGAGAGAGGGCCCTGTTGTAGACTGCGAGGTTTTTCGAAGAGGTGCGTTCAAGCGCGTTCAGGAGGTTATGGGGCAAGTTTCAAGGCGCACAGGTTTCAACGGCTCGGCGCTCATTCGCTTGCTTTCACGACTGACCGACATCGACGCTCGCGAACCCGCGCAACCCACCGCTGACCGATTGAGCCAGTGGTTCGGCTGGACCGATGCCATCTCGCTGTCCGCAGCGCTCGATGGCGCACCGGCAACCACGCAGGCCAGCACGCGCGCTCCCCGCAACACCGAAGAAAGCGAATGCCAACGCGTGCGAACCGCGCTGGCAAACGCCATCGTCGAAGACACCACCTTCGGCACCAGCAAGGACGCAACGCCCGACTTCACCCCCTACCGCCGACGCTACCTCGCCCGGCAACAAGCGATGGAAGCAGGCGTCGGCTCTTTGCGCAGCCGGCTGCGCTCGGCGCTGGCGGCAAAGTCGCCGTCCATGGCCCGGCTCGCGTCCGTGGACGTGGTCATGGCACAGGTGCTGGAGGCGCGCGAGCACAGCCTGCTTTCGGCCGTGCCGGGCATCCTCGAAAAGCACTTCGAGCGCCTGCGCAAAGCCAGCCAGGCACCAGACGTGCCGGACCTGCCGGACGGCGAACCAGAGACAGATAAAGACAACAGTGCCCAGCCCGACGAAGCGTGGCTGGCCGTGTTCCGCAAGGACGCCCAGGACGTGCTGCTCGCCGAACTGGACTTTCGATTTCAACCGGTCGAAGGGCTGCTCGAAGCCCTTCGCACCCAGGCCACCAGAACTACATGACCCGATTCCTTCAATACGCTGTCTTTGTCGCAGGCCTGGCCGTCGTTGGCTGGGTGGGCGCCGGATACATCGGCACGAACCCGCTGGCGCTGGCCGTTACCGTGATCGTCGGCGCGTTCTACATCATGGGCGCGCTGGAGCTGCACCGCTTTCAGCAGGCCACGGCCACGCTGACGCACGCCGTGGCAGACCTCTCTTCCCCGCCCGAGAGCCTCGGCGCTTGGCTCGGCCAGCTGCATCCTTCGCTGCAGAACGCCGTGCGCCTGCGCATCGAGGGCGAGCGCGTCGGCCTGCCCGGCCCGGCGATGACGCCCTACCTTGCCGGCTTCCTCGTGTTGCTTGGCATGCTCGGCACCTTCGTGGGCATGGTGGTCACGCTCAAGGGCACCGGCCTGGCGCTGGAGAGTTCGACCGACCTGCAGACCATTCGCGACTCGCTCTCCGCCCCCGTGAAGGGCCTGGGCCTTGCCTTCGGCACCTCGGTGGCCGGCGTGGCCGCATCGGCCATGCTGGGCCTTGCCTCGGCACTGAGCCGGCGCGAGCGGCTGCAGGCCGGGCAGATGCTCGACACGAAGATCGCGACCGTGCTGCGCGTCTTCTCGCTCAGCCATCAGCGTGAAGAATCGTTCAAGCTGCTGCAGCAGCAGGCCCACGCCATGCCCGAGCTGGTCGGCCAGCTGCAGGCCATGATGCATGCGATGGAGCGGCAGACCCAGGCGCTGAACGAACGCCTCGTCAGCAGCCAGGACCGCTTCCACAGCAAGGCCGAAGCCGTGTACGGCAGCCTCGCCACTTCCGTCGACCAGTCGCTGAAGCAGAGCCTGACCGAAAGCGCACGCGTCGCCAGCGCGGCGATACAGCCTGTCGTCGAGGCCACCATGGCCGGCATCGCACGCGAAACCGCCACGCTGCACAACACCATTTCGCAAACCGTGCAGCAACAGCTCGACGGCCTCTCGAGCCGCTTCGAGGCCACCACCACCCGCGTGGCCGACACCTGGAAGACAGCCCTTACCGAGCACCAGCGCACGACCGAGGCGCTGTCGCAAGACCTGCGCGGCTCGCACGATCATTTCGCGCAGACCTTCGAGCAACGCTCGGCCGCGCTGGTAGACAGCGTTTCCGCCCGCCTCGAAAGCACCGTGAGCAGCGTGTCGGACACCTGGGGCAACGCGCTCGCGCAGCATCAGCGCGTCAGCGAGAAGCTGTCGGGCGATTCGCACCAGGCCCTGTCAGCCGCAGCCGCCACTTTCGAGCAGCACTCGGCCTCGCTGCTGGGCACCGTGGACCAGGCGCACGCAAAGCTGCAGACCGAAATGGCATCGCGCGACGAACAGCGCCTCTCGGCGTGGACGCAATCGCTCACGGCCATGGCCGCATCGCTGCAAGAGCAATGGCAACAAGCCGGCGCGCACAACGCGAGCAAGCAGCAACAGCTGCTCGACACCATGGCGCAGACCGCGCGCGACATGTCTGCACAGACAGAAGCGCATGCGAAGAGCACCGTCGCAGAGATCGCACAACTACTGCAAGCCGCAGCCGAAGCACCGCAGGCCGCGGCCGAAGTGATGTCCCAGATGGCATCGCGCGACGAGCAACGCCTCTCGGCATGGACGCAATCGCTCACGGCCATGGCAGCCTCGCTGCAGCAGGAATGGCAGCAGGTCAACGCACACAACGCAAGCCAGCAGCAGCAGCTCTTCGACACAGTGGCGCAGACCGCACGCGACATGACGGCACAGAACGAGGCGCATGCAAAGAACACCGTCGCCGAAATCGCGCAGCTCCTGCAAGCCGCTGCAGAAGCACCGCGGGCCGCAGCCGAAGTGGTGACCGAGCTGCGCCAGAAGCTCGCCGACAGCATGACGCGCGACAACGCAATGCTGGAGGAACGCAGCCGCATCCTCGAAACGCTGGCCACCCTGCTCGATGCAGTGAACCACGCCTCCACCGAACAGCGCACAGCCATCGACACGCTGGTGTCCGCATCGGCGGACCTGCTGGAGCGCGTCGGCAGCCGCTTCACCGAAAAGGCCGATGCCGAGTCCGAGAAGATGGCCGCCGTTGCCGCGCAGATCACCGGCAGCGCCGTCGAAGTGGCCAGCCTGGGTGAAGCCTTCGGCCTTGCCGTGCAGATGTTCAGCCAGTCGAACGACAAGCTCGTGGGCCACCTGCAGCGCATCGAAGGCGCGCTGGGCAAATCCATTGCGCGCAGCGATGAACAGTTGGCCTACTACGTGGCGCAGGCCCGTGAAGTGATCGACCTGAGCATCATGTCGCAGAAGCAGATCGTCGAAGACATGCAGCAGATCGCCAGCAGGCAGCAGCAAGCGCCGGTGGACAGCGAAGCATGATGCGCGAAGAGCTCGACGCCAGCTTCGACGAGCCGGGCGTGCCGGTATGGGCGGTGTTCGGCGACCTGATGGCCGGCCTGCTCGGGGCCTTTGTGCTCATCCTGGTGTGCGCGCTGGGCATGCAGCTGGAGCTTGCGTCGAAGCTGGAAACTGAAGTCAAGCAACGGCAGGCCGAGGCCAAGCGCCTGCAGACGCTCGAACAGGCCCTTGCAGGGCCGCTCGCGGCCGGCCGCGTGACGCTGGCCAACGGACGCATCGGCATCAACGGCAGCGTGCTGTTTGCCTTCAACTCCGCGGAACTGCAGCCCGAAGGCCGGCAACTGCTGAAGAGCCTTGCCGCACCGCTGACCACGTACCTCAAGTCGCGCGACGAGATCCTGATGGTGAGCGGCTTCACCGACGACCGGCAGATGCGCGACAACGCGCGTCAGTTTGCGGACAACTGGGAGTTGTCGGCCCAGCGTGCACTGACGGTAACGCGCGCGTTGATAGAGGCCGGCATTCCGTCGTCGTCGATCTTTGCGGCCGCATTCGGCTCCGAGCAGGCGGTGGCGTCGAATGCCGATGCCGACGGGCGCTCGAAGAACCGGCGTGTGGAGATGGCGCCCACGCCTCGCCCTTCCAACGCCAACACGAAGCCCCGTGACTGATCAGGAGACTTGCCGCGACACCGGCGCGATGGTCGCCGCAGCGATCGCGCGTGGCGATCAGCGCTTCGACCCTGTGCGCTTTCGTGTCATCGAGGCGATGGCCAGGCGCGCGACTGCGCACGGCGGCGAAGCGCGGCGCATGCTCGACGACAAGGTGGTCGCACTGCTGGCGGCGTATGGCGAGGATCTTCAGAAAGCAGCGCCTGCGGACGTTGCGAAGCCGCAAGCAGCAACGACTGAACGCGGTGCACTCGCCGCGCTCGTCGACCACATCGCCCAGCACGCGCCGATCATGGATGCCAGCCCGACCGCAACAGGCAAGGCGACGCCCGCCACCTCTTCTGTCTCTTCTGCCTCGTCGCCCTCCACAGAACTGAAGTCGATCCGCTACTTCAAGAGCACCTGGTCCAAGCTCAGCGCCGACCGGCGCCTGACGCAGTCACTGGCAAAGGTGCCCGAGAACGCCGGCCCCCTCAACTCGCATCACCTCGTGCACCGCTCGCTCACGCTGATGCGCGACCTGTCGCCGGAGTACCTGAACCGGTTCATGTCGTATGTCGATGCGCTGTCGTGGATCGATCAGTTGAATGGCGCTGCTGCAGCGGCAGCAAATGCGGCGAGCCCGCGCGCCGAAAGCCCGAAGAAGAGCGGTCGCGGCAAGGCCAGCTGAGGCCGGAGTCAACCGAAGCGGAGCCCTCACCTCAGGGCTTGTTCTTCAGATGCGAAGTCAGGCGCTCGAACTCGTCGGCAAACGATGCAACGGCGGAACGAGGAAGCACGACCGCCTGCATCTCATCGGTAAAGAGATAGTGGTTCACGTCGTCTTCCTCGCGGGCCATGAAGCCCGCCCACAGAAGTTCTGACCGCATCGTTGCGGACTGGATCGTCAGCGCGCTGTCCGTGATGCTGACGGTCTGGGGCGAGAGAAACGTGCCATTGGGGGCGAACATGTGCTTGCGCCAGAGCGCCTGGGAAACATGGGGCAGCGACACCAGCAGCAGGAAGACGATCATCACAAGATACGCCATGAACCGGAGATGCGGTAGCTCGGTGTAGTCGTCCAGCACGCGCACGTACGCCGCGACCAACAATCCGACGCCCACCCATACCGCCGCGCGCAACATGAACAGGGTGGACGACAAACCCGGCTTGCGGCCAACGCGACGACCGACGACCCTCTGAAGGCGCGCGAAGTCTGTCGGAGTGAGGGTGAACGATGCTGCCGACATGCTTGCCGGACTCAAGGCCGCCGCGCCTGCACCGTCTGGCGCGACCAATAGACGCCGTCCAGCCGATCAAGCCGCACGACGCCGCCAGTCGATGGCGCATGGACGAAGCGCCCTCCGCCCACATAGATGCCCGCATGCGACGGCGTGGACGAGCCGAAGAGCACGAGATCGCCCGTGCGAAGCTCGGACATCGACACCGGGCTGCCGAAGCCGCTCATCCGCGCCACGGTGCGCGGCGGCGACTCGCCTACGCTGTTGAGATACACATAACCGATGAGCCCGCTGCAATCGAAGCCGCCATCAGGCGTGTTGCCACCATAGCGGTACGGCGTGCCTACAAGGCCGAGCGCGTGGATTGCGACGCTGTTCGATTGTTCGTCCGTCAACGTGCTGCTGACGGCGGGCCCTGGCCCTTGCCGTGGCCCTGATGGGCTTGCACAGCCCAGAACCAGAAGGCAGGCCCCTGTGAAAAGGAGCCGAAGCAGCCACTGCTGCAATGTGCGGGATTGTTGCGTTGTTGGCACAGGCGCGTCGTACATGTCGGATGGCTGGGCTCGTGAACGTGCACGAACTCTAGCGCGGAATGCGACGGCTTCCTGAAGATGAGGCCCTCCGAGGCCCGCGCTGCTGCGCCGACGCAACGGAGGGAAGAGAAGAAAAAGCGCTTACTGGCCTGCTGCAGGCGTGTTGACAGCGTCTTTCAGCGCCTTGCCGGCGGTGAACTTGGGCGCCTTGCTGGCCTTGATGGTCATCGGCTCGCCGGTCGACGGGTTGCGGCCCGTGCGCTCGGGGCGGCTTGCAACGGCGAAAGTGCCGAAGCCGATCAGTTGTACCGTGTCGCCGCTGGCGAGGGCGCGCGACAGGTTGTCGATGGCGGAATCGAGCGCGCGGGCAGCGTCGGCCTTGCTCAGGTTCGTGTCCGTGGCGATAGCGGCGATGAGGTCGGTCTTGTTCAAAACGGGGGTTCTTTCTTCAATCAGTAAAACGGTTGGGGGAAAAGTCCGTGACGCGAAAACGCACCGGGCTCGAACTTTAAACGCCCCACCGGGGGATCGAGACACGCATGCGTTTCAAAAGTGAAACATCGTGATCGATGCACGATGGTGCACGAAACTCGAGCACAAAACCCGATGGAAAGTACCAACGATGTCAGGACGCCCTGCAGCTGAAGTTTGCCGCGTCGTTCATCGAAGCACCCGCCGCCCCCGTGAACACCGGCCATGCCGGCCAGCGGCACATCGGCCGCGAGCGGTTGGCGTTCTGGTTGTTGTCGACCGAGGGAATCGTTTCAGGCGCCTGCCCCTTCTCGACCCAGTTGTCGAGCACCGCGAGCCCGTCGTAGCCGAGCCGGTACGGCCCCATGCCGTGGCCGAAGCCCGGCACGCTGTAGAAGCGAATGAATGAATCGACACCCGCCTGGCCGAAGGCTGCGACCTGGCGACGGTAGTAGTCCTCGGTGTTGTAGGGGCTGATGAAATCGTCTGCCGTGCCATGCGTGAGGATCAGCTTGCCGCCCTTGGCGCGAAAGGCTTCGAGGCTCACCGTCGTCACGTCGGTGATGCTGCCCAGCTGCTGCAGCCGTGCCCTGTAGCGCGCCGGCTCGTAGCGCAGCGCATCGAGCGACGGGTTGCGCGTGGCGAAATACTTGGCGTGCGCCGCGCCAATGGAAAACAGCAACGCATCGGTGGCGGCCGGCGGGTTCGACGGCACGCGCGACGCGCCAAACGACGACACCGAGAACACCGCACCTTCGAGCACCGGCCAGCGCGGAAACACCTGCTGCCCCGCAACCGCAAACCCCGCGTCATAGGGCGATGCGATCTGCCGCACGGCCGCGATCTGCGCATCAGACAGGCAGAAGTCGCCGTTGTCAGCACCACCAACGCAACGCAGCGCGGCCTTCACCTTGTCGATGTTGAAGACCACGTTGCAGGCCGCGACATTGCCGATGATCCCGTCCTTGGCGCCATCGAGCCCGTCGCAGGCGGCATACACCGCGTTGACGAGCAGTGTCTTCTTGGCCGGGTTCATCCAGCCCGCGCCGCCATTGGCATACAGCGCCTTGCCGACATGCAGCGACGCCAGTTGCAGCATCGTGATGTTGTACGCCGGGTAGTTGGCAATGGCCCCGTCGTAGTCGGCGGCATAGCGCGCCGCGGCATCGAGCGCCTCGTGCCCGCCCTGCGATCCACCAATGAAATAAAAGCGCCGTGGCGCCGCACCATAGCGCTGCCGGATGATCTCCAGCGCCACGTCGTGCGTCTTCTTTACCGACTGCTGGCCGTAGTTGAGAAGCGCCTCGTCGTTCAGCGCGAAATTGCCGTCGAAGTTGCCCGCGCCCTTGTGCCCGCCGTCGCTGCCCAGCGTGGCATAGCCCTGGCGCAGCGCGTTGGGTGTGCCATTAGGCTGCGCGGTGTAGGCGCCAAGGCCCGTGACGAGCGTGCCGTCATAGCCGCCACCGCCCATCTGCAGCGCGCGGCGGTTCCATGCGGTGGGAAGGTTGACCTGGAACTCGAGGCTGGGCGCCGATGCACTCACGGGCAGCACGACGCCCTTGACCGCGCAGTACTCGCCGTTGGGGTTGTCCGCGGCATTGGCGGGGACGAAGCTCGCAGATTGGACGACCGCGCCCGAGCTCGGCTTGCCGATGGCGGAGGCCGCGATCTTCATGTCTTGCAGCGCCGTGCACGCGGCTTGCGCCTGGGCCGTTTGAGCGGGCGTGATTGCGGGCTCGCTGACAGAGGCGCATCCGGCGAGTGCGGCTGCGGTGGCCAATGCGGCCAGGCTGAACGAGGCGCTGCGCCTGCGGGAATCTGGAGTTGCCATTTGTCGCCTGTCTGAGTTGTTGTCGAACGGGCAGCAATGCGCCCAAGGCGCATGGTATTGAGAAGACCATGCCGCGTCGCCACGGGTTTGCGCGCATGCGTGTATCGCGTCGATGCGGGTCTGCCCCAAGCGCGGACAACGACAGCCTGCAGTGTTCGGCTTCAGTGCAGCATGTCAGAAGCCCGGTGCAGCACGCCATGACACGGTGTCCGGATACTGGCGATGCTCCTTGAAGCACAGGAATATCTCCACGACCGCATCTGCCACAAACCACTCATCGGACTTGAGCGTCAGCTCACCCGCACCAAATACAAGCAAGGTTCCATCCGGGAAAGCCGGGTTTGGCTTGTCGTGAAACGCCCTCTCCCGCTTCCCGGTTGCAGGGTCGAACCTCTCCACCATGCAGGTTGCCCGGCCACCCGCAACTTGAACGTAGCTTCCGTCTTCGCTCGTCAGCGATGCGTATGAGTGCTTTCCTGTGCTCTGGAGTGCGAGCACTCTCCGCCGAATTTGCGCATCCGTGGGCGCTTTGAGTTCGGCAAAGTTCTGTCCTTCGAGGCGCATCGTGTTCATATTGCGAGGAGTCTGACTCTCAACTGTTGAGTGCCCGCAGCACCTTGATTGCGATCGCTCCACGCCCCGCACCAAATCCGCGGTTGCGCGGGTTCGTGTTCTGAATCGCCGTCACGTCTTCCCAGATTTCCACCGATTCAACGACCCCATAAGTCGTGTCGGTGTCGATCTCGAAGTCCACGAACCTCTCGTCTTGCGTGAGCAGCAAGCCGCACAGCTTCGGCATTCCGGGGAAGTCGATATCCAGATCAACAACGATGGATTTCTCCCACTGAACACCTCGCTCAAGGCCAGTGACCTTGAGTGCTTCGGGGAGCGCGTTCTGCCGCCAATGCATGGCTTCTCGACGGATCGCATCTTCGACCAAGGCGTTTTGTTCTTGTACGTTCAGTTTGCGATAGCGTGGTAGCGGCATGCAGCCAAGGGTCTGCAACGGCAAACCCACCTTTCGTTCGGATTGCACCGCGGCCTTAGAAGTCGAAGACCAGCAGCAAGTTGTTCGCGGGCATCACATGCCACTCGCGCAACGCGAGGCCTGATCGGCGTGCCTCTGTCGTCCCGCTCTCCAGACGGCGCATGCGGACCAAGGCGCGACGTGCAGCATGTTGGCGCAGCAGATCGCGTCGAACTTCTTCTCTTCATCAGTCGGTTTTCGGGACTTTCTTGTTGCGCCACCGCCGGTACAGCCAGTTGCCAATCAATCCGCCGGCAACAACACAAAGTGCCTGCACGAACACGGCAATCATGAAGGCATCGGAGAGGTCGTACTCACTGCGTGCCACCTTCATTTCATACCAATGACCGATGCCGACCAAGATGACGTTCGAAAGGAATCCAAGCAGCAGTGCGCCGCCGGCGATGAAGAGAATCCGAAGAACTACGTTCATGGCACGTACCAGAACCAGATGGCTTCTGCCTTCCTCATATCGGTTGCCCATCCTTCGACCGACAAGTGCCAATGAATACGAAACCAGGAAGAGAACTTCGTCAAGCGGGAACCGTTCCATAGATCAATGTGGTCGCCCTGTCTGCCCTCTCCCCAGTAGTTCTGGATGAAGATGATCCCTGTGCGGCCGGCAATCTTTTCGAACCCTTCCTTGCCCAAGTACTTTTCAGTTCGATGCATCAACCCTGCTGCCGGGGAATCAAGCCAGTTTGCGAGCTCCTGTGCTCGTATCGGATACCTGGGCTTGTCCTTTTGCCATGAATAGACCCCTTTGAAGGACCTCATGTCCATAGCTGATCGAATAAAGGCTGCACCGACATCGATCGCGCATTGGTCTGTGTAGACCTTTTCATCCAACAAGGTATCGTCACCTTTGATTTTTGGATGATTGGCCCAAAGCGTTGCGAACGTAGGCATTAATTCTCCCTGGTGATTATTTGGATCTCGAAGCCTTGCAAGGCAAGGACTTCAGCTTGGCAGGCTAGCCTATCTCCAAGGAATGACGGTGAAGCTGAAACGGCCTAGAAATTACTCCCTCTTGCGGAAAAATTGCAAGTGGAACTTCGGGGGCATCGTCGCACAGAGCTCAACCCCTCTCCCTCTGTATCACCATGCTTTAGCCAAGAAATAAAGGCTCAATGCCATACGCGCGTGCTCCAGGCACAACCACTCGGCGGCGTTCCAGGCTGCACCTTGGAGACACCGGTACGCTGTATTCACTGGAGGCCGAAGACCAACAGCAAGTTGTTCGCGGGCATCGCATGCCGCTCGCGCAACGCGAGGCCTGATCGGTGCGCCTCTGCTGCCACGTCCTCCAGACGACGAATGCCCCATGCAGGATTTCGGGCGCGCAAGTCTTCGTCGAACGCCAGGTTGCTCGGCGCCGTTGGGACTTCGTCTTCGAAGTAAGGCCCGTACGTGATGAGCAATCCGCCAGGAAGCAGATGCCGCGCGGCCCCTTGCATCAGGGCGGCGCATGTGGCCCAAGGTGCGATGTGCAGCATGTTGGCGCAGTAGATCGCGTCGAACTTCTCTTCTTGGGTGAACGCGGGGCCCTGCGATGGCCATTGAGGGGCCATCACATCGAGTGGGAGTGGTGGGCGGAGATTGGGTAGCTCGGCTTCTGCGACTCGGCTTGCGAGTGCGGGGAGCATGCGGGCATCCGCGTCGGTGGGTTGCCAGATCCATTGAGACATTGCTGCGGCGAACAAGGCGGCGTGCTGGCCTGTTCCAGATGCGATCTCCAGCACGGTGCCATGCTCGCCGAGGATGCGAGTCAATGCATCGAGGATGGGCTGCTTGTTGCGGTCGGCTGCAGGGCTGTAGAGAAGGTCTGACATTCGAGTAGTACCTGGATGAGAAAGCTTGAAAACACTGGGGTAAGGATATCGAATGCTTGCCGGTCGGTCGACGATGTCTGCATTGCAGCGAGGCTGTGTGAAAACCCTCTCACGACCTGACGCTTCGGCCGGTAGAGTTCCCGGACATATTGAACACGGGGGTCAATATGCCCAGAT
>NZ_FOII01000006.1:0-338782 GCF_900111625.1 Variovorax sp. OV084
GTCGCAGACAGTGGGGTCGCCTTTCTTTTGCCTACTTTTCTTTGGCGAAGCAAAGAAAAGTAGGTCGCCCGCCGGGGCGAGTCCCGGCCCCGGAAAACAACCCCTCAGCGCCGCAACAAAGCCGGCAAAGCAGAAGCCAACAAAGCCACCCCAGAAGCAGTCAACAACCCCAACACCAGCTTCCGAAACGCCACCTCACTGATCCCGATATAAAGCCGAGCCCCCAGCAACACAGGCACAGCAACAGCCAGAGCAACAAGCCCCAGCAGAGGCACCACAGAACGCCCGATGCTCCCGCTGAAAACATGAATGGCAAACGCCACCATCAACATCGACAGATTGAAGTTCTGAATCACAGCCCGCTGCGTATCGCGCTGAAAGCCGCGCAAGGTGCACCAGAGCGTAGGAAGAGTCCCCGAGAACCCGCCGATGCCCGCCATCGCGCCACCCATGGCACCCACAACGCCATCAGCCCAACGCCCACCGAACGAAACCTTCGGCAGATGCTGCGACATCAGCATCGCCGGACACCACAGCACCAGCAGCACGCCAAGACACAGCTTGAAGACGACAAGATCGAGGTGCGGCAGCAGCCAGACACCGAACGGCACCCCGACCAGCCCACCGAGCACAAAGGGCCAGAGAACACTCTTGTCGAAAGACCGCCGCACCGTGACCGCCGCGATCACCTGCCCCGTCAACGCGCCAAAGAGAGCAAGCACCGCCGCGAGTTGCGGCTCCAGTGTCCACGCCCAGACTGACATGGCTACCAGCCCGAACGCAAAGCCCGACAGGCCCTGCACGAAACCCGCCAATACAGCACCGGCGATCACATAGACATACAAGGCTTGCATGCGGCCGATGATATCGACCGCACTTCGATCAAAAAGAAGGGACTCAGGCCGAGGCAGGCACCAGCGCCGTGCGCCGCACGCGGCGCACGTTGAACGCACTGGCGATCAGCACACCCTGCACCATCGCCAGCCCCACGATCACGCTCGTGTACTGCCCATGGTCCATCAGCCGCCCGAACACCAGCGGCGCCAGGGCCTGTCCGATGTCGAGCCCCGCATACACCACGCCGTACACGCGCCCGGTCGCATTGGGCGGCGTCGACTTCTTCACCAGCAGGTCGCGCGACGGCCCTGCGACACCCGAGACGAAACCCATGGCCCCGAACAGCACCGGCACCACGACCGGCGGAAAGCTCGCGAACGCCAGCACCAGCGCCAGCGCGGCCGCAATGCCGAAGCCCGCGCCCACGATGCGCTCGCAGCGCGTCGGATCGGAGGCCAGGAAGCCACCCACCACCATCCCCGCGGCGCTCGCCACCATGTAGACCGTGAGGCACACCGCCACCAGCGCCACCGGCACCGCATGCAGGTGTCCCGCGGCCACCGGGGCGAAGGTCTGCACCACGCTGATCACCGCGGCATAGAAGAAGAAGAAACCGAAGCACATCCATACGGCCGGAATGCGCAGGAAGTCGAACTCGCCGCCAACCGGCGCGGGCTCGCCCTGCCCCGTGGCCTTGTGCACGGCGGCCGCGTCGAGCGACAGCACGCTGCGATACGCCCACAGCACCAGCAGCACCACGAGAGCCACCACGCCGGCCGAAGCCAGCGCCACGCGCCACGAGAAGGCGATGGCGATCGGCACCACGAAGGCCGGCGCCAGCGCCCAGCCCAGGCTGCCGGTGATGCCGTGCACGCTGTAGGCATGGCCCAGCCGCGTCGGCGCGACCTTGCGGTTGAACAGCGTGTAGTCCACCGGATGGAACACGCCGTTGCCGATGCCGCCGACCACCGCGCACAACAGCAGCATCCAGTAGCTCTGCGCCGCGGCGTAGCCGAAAGCCGCCAGCCCCAGTGCCCCGAGCCCGACGAACAGCACCGGCCGCGGGCCCAGCTTGTCGACGATGAAGCCCGAGGCCGCCTGCACGATGCACGAGACCACGAAGAACACCGTGAGCACCGCGCCCAGCTCCACATAGCTCACGTTGAACGCGTCCTTCAGCCACGGGAACAGCGGCGCCAGGATGAGCTGGCTGAAATGGCTGACCGCATGGGCCAGGCCGACCAGCCCGATCAGCTTGGCGTCGGTGCGCAAGGTGTTGGTGGGGGGATGGGAAACAGCGCTTGCGGACGAAGTGGAAGACATGGATTGCTACAAAAAAACGGGGCAGGCATCGATGCTATGCGCCGGGGACGCGGCAGAATGGCGATACAGCGACAACATTTGTCGAAACCATGCCAAGCGCCGCCTCACCCACCTCCAGGAGCGCCGCGCCCGCCAGGCCGCGCGGCGCGCTCCCCGCCCCGATCACCAGCGTTGCCTCTCTCACGCCGCACCTCTACGCCCCCGACGCGGTGCGTCCGCTGCGCGCCAAGGAGCACTTCCTGAGCGCGGACACGCTGGTCGAACTGCACGAGCACCCGTGGCCGCAGCTCACTTTTTCCACACGCGGCGTGATCCGCCTGAGCACGCAGGACGGCAGCTACATCGTGCCGCCCTCGCGCGCGCTCTGGGTGCCGGCCAACATGCCGCACAGCATCACGCTGATCGAAGACGCCGAACTGCGCACCGTCTACCTGCACGCCTGGATCGCGCCTACCTGGGAAAAGTGCGAAGTGCTGGAAATCAGCCCGCTGCTGCGCGCGCTGATGCTGGCTCTCGACACCACGCCCGATGGCCTGCCGCCGACCGATCCGCACGCGCCGCAGCGCGAACGCATGATCGCGCCGCTGCTGGTCGACGAGGTGGAGCGCGCCACGCAGATCCGCATCGACGTACCACTGCCCACCGACAAGCGCCTGCGCCAGCTGTGCGAGGCGCTGCTGCGAAACCCGGCCGACCGCGCCACGCTGGCCGAGCGCGCCGCCACCATCGGTGCCAGCGAGCGCACTGTGGCGCGCCTGTTCCGCGACCAGCTCGGCATGAGCTGGCAGCAGTGGCGCCAGCAAGCCGTGATGGCACATGCGCTGCCGCTGCTGGCGCGCGGCATGGCCGTGAGCCAGGTGGCGGCCGCCAGCGGCTATGCCACCGACAGCGCGTTCTGCGCGATGTTCAAGGCCGCCACAGGCCGCTCGCCCACTTCGTTCCAGCACCGCAAGCGGCCCACCTCCCCCTGATGCAGCGGGGCATCGCAGGGGATGCTTCATGGTGCTCTGGCAAGATCGGCGACCGACAACACCATGCACTCACCGATCCCCCTGCACATGGCGCCCGACGCCCGGCCCCCGACGTGGACCGCCGAGATCTGGTTGCGCGTGCGCCGCCATTTCCTGCTGAAAGCGGTCGGCACCACCGTCTTCACTTGGCTGTTCTTCATCGGCTACTTCCATCTGCTGCGCAACCCGGCCTTTCCGGTGGCGGTGATGCCGCTGACGCCGCTGGACCACCTGATTCCGTTCCAGCCCTACACGCTGGGCGCGTACCTCTCGCTCTGGGTGTACGTGGGCATCGCGCCGGGGCTGCAGCTCACGTTCCGCGAACTGGTGGTCTACGGGCTGTGGATCGGCGCGCTGTGCATCACCGGCCTGAGCCTCTTCTACTTCTGGCCGACCCAGATACCCCCTATGGCCATCGACGGCACCGGCTACCCCGGTTTCGCGATGCTGCAGGGTGTGGACGCGGCGGGCAACGCCTGCCCCTCGATGCACGTGGCCGTGGCCATCTTTACCGCCATCCGCGTCGAACACGTGCTGCGCGAGGCGCGCACGCCGGCCCTGTGGCGCGTGCTGAACTGGGCCTGGTTCGCCGCTATCGCCTATTCGACGCTGGCGGTCAAGCAGCACGTGGTGCTGGACGTGGCGGCCGGCGCGCTGCTGGGTATGGCCTTCGCACTACCCTCGTTGCGCTGGCGCCCGGGGGCGCGTTAGCGAGGGGATGCCCCTCGGGTCGGAGCGGATATCATCTGCAATCACTGACCACACTCACCACTGGCCGACGAGGAAGGGATCGATTCAATGGCAACCACCACACGGTGGCAATCGATCAACGGCACATGACGACAGGCATTGCACGATGAGTTCGCTGAAGGAATTGCAGGACCTGATCCACGAGAAGTACGGCATCGAACCGTCGAAGCTCGACCCCCACGCCTCGATGCGGGAAACCGGCGGACTCGATTCGCTGGCCCTCGCCGAGTTTCTGTTCGCCATCGAAGACCACTTCGGCATCACCATGCCCGACGAGGACGCGAGCATCGACACCCTGGCCGAACTCGCGCTGCTGGTCGACAAGGTACGAGCCGCGAAAGTCGCGTGAACCACGAGGTCGCAGTCACCGGACTGGGCGTCATGGCGCCGCACGGCGGCGAGCCCGACGCGCTGTTCCAGGCCCTGCTGCAGGGCCGATCGGCCATCCAGCCCATCTTTGCGGATCTGCCCAAGCCGGCCGCCGCAGCCACCGTGGCCTTCGATGAAACCCGCTGGTTCACCAAGCTGCAGCTGGCGGGCGTCGACCGCGTGAGCCAGCTGGCCGTGGCCGCCGCCGACATGGCGATGCGCGACGCGGGCCTGGCCGTTGCCGACGCCGACCCGGAGCGCGTGGGCGTCTTTGCCGGCTGCGGCATGGGTGGCGCGGCGGCGCTCGAAGCGGCCTACCGCGGCAACGGCCGCGTGTCGCCGCTCACCATTCCCGCCTTCATGCCCAACGCGCCAGCCGCCCATGTGGCAATGCGCCAGGGTGTTCAGGGCCCGGTGCTCACCTACTCGGTCGCCTGCGCTTCTTCTTCGGCCGCGATTGCCGAAGCGGCTAAGGCCGTGCAGCGCGGCGAGGTCGACATCGCCATCGCCGGCGGCAGCGAAGCGCTGATCGTGCCGGGCGTGGTCGTGGCCTGGCAGGCCATGCAGACGCTGGCCACCTTCCAGCCCGGCGAAGCGGCCGGCGCGGTACGGCCCTTTGCCGCCGACCGCAGCGGCTTTGCGCTCGGCGAAGGCGCGGCCTTCCTGATCCTCGAATCCGCCGAGCGGGCACGCGCACGCGGCGCCCGCAGCTATGCCACGCTGGCCGGCTGGGGGCTGAGCAGCGACGCCACCCACCTCACCAAGCCCGATGCACCGGGCCAGGCCCGCGCGCTGCGCACCGCCCTGCGCCAGGCCGGCCTGCAGCCACGCGACGTGGGCTATTGCAACGCACACGGCACGGCCACGCGCATCGGCGACGTGGTCGAGCGCAATGCGCTGGCCGATGTGTGGGGCGACGAGCTCGACACGCTGCGCGTGAGCTCGACCAAGGCACTGCATGGCCACCTGCTGGGCGCGGCGGGCGCGCTCGAAGCGCTCATCACCGTGCTGGCGCTGCACCAGCGGCAACTGCCGCCCAACGCCAACTGCCGCGAGATCGACGCGGACTGCAGGCTGAACCTGGTGACGCAGGACGACGCGGCGGCGCCGTCGCTCGAAGCTGCCATCAGCAACTCGTTCGCCTTCGGCGGCACGAACTCGGTGCTTCTCTTCCGCCGCGCCTAGGCAGGCAAAGTTTCTGGCAGTGCGGCCGCCGCGCACAGCCATGCCACGAAAGCGCTGACCAACGGATCGTCCGTACGGCTCGGCGCCACGAACACGCTGTAGCCCCGGCTCGACGGCGCCCGATGCGGGCAGGCCAGCACCAGCTCGCCCGAACGCAACTCGCGCTCGACGAAGTACTCGGGCACCAGCCCCACGCCCAGGTCGGCACGCACCGCTGCAACCAGCGACGAGAACAGGTCGAAGCGGTGCCCCGTCACCAGGTTTTCGGGCCGCTGCGCATGTGCCGTCTGCTCAAACCACTCTTCCCAGGCACCCACACGCGTGCGCAGCTGCAGCAGCGACGCTGCGCGGAAATCGCCCCGCGCCATGGCCGCTCGCCCCTTTGCCTGTGGCGAGCACACCACCACGCAGGACTCGCCCATCAACGACAGCGCATTCGCGCCGGGCCACACCGCATCGTCGTACTGCACGCCCACGTCGAAGGACATGTCTTCCATGTAGAGGTGCGTCGGGAACACCTGTAGATGCAGGCTGCAGCCCGGGTGCCGCGCGATGAATTCCGGCAGCCGCGGCGTCAGCCAGCCCTCGGCCAGCACCGGCACCGCACCCACCAGCAGGCGCAGGCCGTCGGTGCGCTGTGCCATGGCTTCGAGCGTGTGGTTCTGCAACCGCAGCAGGTCGCCTGAAATCTGCCCGTGGTAGCGCCGCCCGGCTTCGGTGAGCTCGGTGCCGCGCGCCGTGCGCTGCACCAGTCGCACGCCGATCTGGGTTTCCAGCAGCCGCAGCTGCTGGCTCACCGCGCTGTGAGTGAGGCACAGCTCCTCCGCGGCCTTGCCCACGCCATGGTGGCGGGCCACGGCGTCGAAGATCAGCAGCGCGCGGGTGCTGGGAATATGGCGGCGCATGGCGGGCATTGTTAGAAAAACTGACGACGCCGAAGATTAAACCAGAGCGCTCGGCTAACACAGCCGTAAGAATCGCTGAAGACGCCGCGTCGGCGTTGCTCGCCTACAAGGACATCCCCGCACCATGCCCCGCCTCGTGTCGCTTCGTCTCGCCCCGCTCGTTATTGCCCTGGCCTCCGCGGCCGCCGGCCTCGTACACGCCCAGAGCGGCAGCGTCGCGGCCACCCCCACGCAGGTGCGGCCAGACGTGGACAAGGCCTACACACAGCTGATGGCCTCCCCCGCTATCCAGAAGCTGCTCGACGCGGTCAAGGCCGACCACGATCGCTCGGTCGAAGACCTGAAGATGCTGACCGAGATCGAGGCGCCCCCCTTCAAGGAACAGAAGCGCGCCGAAGCCTTTCTCGCCCGCATGAAGGCCCTGGGCCTGACGGACGCAAGGATCGACGCCGAAGGCAACGTCGTCGGCCTGCGCAAGGGCACGGGCAACGGCCCCAAGCTGCTGATCTCGGCTCACCTCGACACTGTGTTCCCCGCCGGCACCGACGTGAAGGTAAAGGAGCGCGACGGCAAGCTCTACGCCCCCGGCATCTCCGACGACACGCGCGGCCTGTCGGTGCTGCTGTCGTGGCTCAAGGTGCTGAACGACAACAAGATCCAGACGGTGGGCGATCTGCTGTTCGTGGGCAACGTGGGCGAAGAGGAACTCGGCAACTTGCGCGGCATCAAGGCCATCTTCCGCGACAACCTCGACATCGACGGCATGGTCGGCCTGGAGCCCGCACCAGACGGCTCGGTGCTGATGCTGGGCACGGGCAGCCACCGCTACGAAGTGACTTTCAAGGGCCCGGGCGGTCATAGCTACGGCGCCTTCGGCCAGGTGCCCAGCGCCATCCACGGGATGGGCCGCGCCATCGCGAAGATCGCCGATATCCGCACGCCGAGTTTCCCGAAGACGACGTTCACCGTCGGCACCGTGGGCGGTGGCACTTCGGTCAACACCATCGCGCCGGATGCGCGCATGGCGGTCGACATCCGCTCCGACGAAATGGCGCCGCTGCTCGAAACCGAAAAGAAGATCCTGGCCGCCATCGACGAAGCAGTGGTCGAAGAAAACAAGCGCTGGAACGTGAGCACGCTGAGCGTGAGCACCAAGCTCATCGGCGACCGTCCGGGTGGCCGCACGCAATCAGACACCGTCATCGTCGAAGCCGCCACGCGCGCGAACAGCGCCTTCGGCCACAAGACGCTGCTGACGGGCGCGAGCACCGACGCCAATGTACCGATGTCGCTGGGCATCCCGGCGATCATCATCGGCGGCGGCGGCAAGACCGGCGGCTTCCATGCGCTGTCCGAGTGGATCGACGTGACCGACGGCTGGAAGGGTGCGCAGAACTCGCTGGTGACGGTGCTCGGCTTGGTCGGGGTGCAAGGCACCAGCGCGCCGCTGCTCGAGAAGCGCCCGCCCCGCGCGAAGTAAGCAGGCAAGCGGGCGTGCACCGAGGGGGTGCGCCCATGGAAGTCTCCGGTATGCTGGTGGCCGCTTTCCATCACGCTGACCGACAGGAGGACACCATGCACGCCCGTTCCACCCTCATCGCCCTGGCTCTGCTTGCGGCAGGCGCCTCGGCGCAAGCCAACGACCTGCTCGACCAATTGAAGGAAAAGGCCGGCGAAGCGGCTACCTCCAACTCGCAAGGCAGCGCAGGCGGATCTGCGCTCGGCAGCCTCGGCAGCAACCTGGGCTTCAAGATGCCCGCCATCGGCTCCAGCACCATGGGCAACGCAGCCGGCGTGCTGCAGTACTGCGTGAAGAACAACTACCTGGGCGGCGACGCGGCCTCGGTGAAAGACAAGCTGCTCGCCAGGATCACCGGGCAGAAGAAGCAGGAAACCGGCTTCGCCAGCGGCGCCAAGGGCCTGCTGCAGGGCGGCGACGGCAAGTCGCTGAACTTCAAGGGCCTGTCGTCGAAGGTGAAGGAAAAGGCTTGCGACTACGTTCTGAAGAACGCGAGTTCGCTGATCTGATCCCGACCCGCATTCCACATCGCTCCCGCGCGGCGCACCGCGCATGCGTTTGCAGTTTTCCCCAGTGCGCCCGCAAATCTCCATGACCCCGGCTGCCCTCTCTCCCTCCCTGCGCCAGCGCCTCGCGCGCTGGGTTCCCTGTCTCGCCTGGCCGCGCCCTTCCGCCGCGCTGCTGCGCAACGAGGCGATGGCTGGCATCACCGTGGCGCTGATGGTCATTCCGCAAGGCGTGGCGTATGCGGCACTGGCGGGCATGCCGCTGGTCACGGGCGTGTACGCGGCGCTGTTCCCGGCGCTGATCGCGGTGATGTTCAGCTCGTCGCAGCGGCTGTCGGTCGGGCCCACGGCGCTCACCAGCCTGCTGGTCGGCGCCTCGCTCGCGCCGCTGGCGGTGGCGGGCAGTGCCGAGTGGGTGGCAATGGCGGTGTGGCTCACGCTGATGTCGGGCACGATCCAGATCGTGCTCGGCGCGGGGCGCTTCGGCTGGCTGCTGCGGCTGGTCAATTCGCCGGTGCTCATCGGCTTCACGCAGGGCGCGGCGGTGCTGATCGCCATCTCGCAATTGCCCGCGCTGCTCGGCTTCACGGGGCGCACCATTCCGCAGGTACTGCAGGGCGGCCCGCTGCCCGACCTCGTGGCCATCGCCTTCGGGCTCGGCAGCATCGCGGTGCTGTGGCTGGGCAAGCGCATGCTCCCGCGCTTTCCGACCACGATGGCGCTGGTGGCCGGCGCTGCCGCCATCAGCTGGATCATCGACTACGCGCTGCGCGGCGGCGCGGTGGTGGGCAGCCTCCCTTCGGGCCTGCCCTCGTTCTACTGGCCCGGCCTGCTGCCCGTGAGCACATTCAGCGCGCTGGTGCTGCCGGCGCTGATGATCACGCTGGTGAGCTTTCTTGAAACCGCATCGAGCGCCAAGGTCGACAACGCGCGTGCCGGCACGCTGTGGAACGAAAACCAGGACCTGATCGGCCAGGGCCTGGCCAAGCTGGCCTCGGGCTTCACGGGTGCGTTTCCTACCAGCTCGTCTTTCTCGCGCTCGGCCATCACGCTCTATGCGGGCGCGCAGACCGGCTGGGCCACGCTGTTCAGCGTGGTCGTCGTGGCCGGCGCGCTGCTGTGGCTGATGCCGCTGCTGTATCACGTGCCGCAGGCGGTGCTGGCTGCGGTGGTGGTCACGGCCATCCTCGGATTAGTAAAGCCCGCGAGCTTCACCGCGCTGTGGCGCATCTCGCGCATCGAGGCGGGCATTGCCTTCGGTACCTTCGTGCTGACCATCGCGACCGCGCCCAGCATCTACTGGGGCGTGCTCGGCGGGCTGCTGGCCGCCCTGGCGCACTACATGTACCGGCACCTGCACCCGCGCATCATCGAAGTGGGCCTGCACCCCGACGGCAGCCTGCGCGACCGCAACCTCTGGAAGCTGCCGCCGCTGGCGCCGCAGCTCTATGCGCTGCGCATGGATGCCGAGCTCGACTTCGCCTCGGCCTCCACGCTGGAACGCGCGCTCACCGTGGCGCTGGCCGAGCGGCCCGAGCTCACCGACGTGTGCCTGTTCGCGCAGCCCATCAACCGCATCGACATCACCGGCGCGGAGGTGTTCGGTTCGATCCGCCGGATGATGGAATCCAAGGGTATCCGCCTGCACCTGAGCGGCCTGAAGCTGCCCGCGATGCAGGTGCTGGAACGCGCCGGCCTGCTGGCCCCGGGGCCGATGCTGTTCAGCTACCGCACCGACGGCGAAGCGCTCGCGGCGCTGATGCCGCGCATCGGCGACATGCCCGTGGTGCAGGAAGCCGAAGCCTGACCTGCCAGCGCCCATGAAGACCACCATCGAAGAACTGGTCGCGTTCCGTACGGTGGTGGACACGGGCTCGATCACGGCTGCGTCCGAGCAGCTGGCGCAAACGGTCTCGGGCATCAGCCGCGCCCTGAGCCGGCTCGAACAGAAGCTCGACACCACGCTGCTGCGCCGCACCACGCGGCGGCTAGAGCTGACGGAAGAAGGCGCGGCCTTCCTGCAGCGCACGCGCGCCATCCTCGATGCCATCGACGACGCCGAAGAGCAGATGGCCGCGCGCCGCCAGCAGCCGGCCGGCCGGCTGCGCGTGAACGCGGCCTCGCCCTTCATGCTGCATGCCATCGTGCCTCTGGTGCCGGAGTTTCGAAGGCTCTACCCGCAGATCAGCCTCGAACTCGACACCGACGACCTGCCCATCGACCTGCTGGAGCGCCGCACCGACATCGCGATCCGCATCGGGCCGCTGCGCGATTCCACGCTGCATGCGCGGCCACTGGGCACGCACCGGCTGCGCGTGCTCGCGAGCCCGGCATACCTCGAAGCGCATGGCAAGCCGCGCAAGGTGGCCGACCTGGCCGAGCACGCGCTGCTGGGCTTCACCCAGCCCGAGTCGCTGAACCGCTGGCCCCTGCGCGGCGTGCACGGCGACGAATGGAACATCGCGCCGACGCTGATGGCGTCGAGCGGCGAAACGCTGCGCCAGCTGGCGCTGGCCGGCGTAGGCATCGTCTGCCTGTCGGATTTCATGACGGGTGCCGACCGCGCCAGCGGCGCGCTGGTGCAGGTGCTGGCAAAAGAAACGGCGGACGTGCGCCAGCCGGTCAACGCGGTGTACTACCGCAACACGCAGTTGACAGCGCGGATCACGTCGTTCCTGGACTTTCTGTCGCAGCGCATGGCCTGAGCTGCGCGGCCGGTGCGGCTTACTGCGGCTGCCTGGCCACGAAGCGCTCGACCGCGGCCGACTTGATCTCGTAGCCGCTCACGCCCATATCCACCGACGAATAGCGCGCCGCCTTCAGCGTGCCGCTGACGTACACCGTGTCCATCGCGTGCAGGCCCTTCACGGTGGTGGCCGCGATCACGTGAACGATCTGGTTGGCGGGCGGCGGCGGGGTGTGGATGCAGGCGCCGAAATACGGCACCAGCAGGAATTCGCGGATGCCGTCCTGCGTGCTGTCGAGTGGCACGACGAAGCCCGCCAGCTTGGCCGGCTTGTCGTCCAGCGCCACGTTGACCGGTGCGTTGTCCCAGACGGCGCGCATCTCGTCGAGCATCTGGATCGCGCGCGGGTCGTTGTCGCGCAGCGCCTCGAGGCTGATGTTGCGGTAGCGCTTGGTCGGGTCCCAACTCTTGGGAATCAGCTCTTCCCACTTGAGCTCGGGGGCCGGCGCGGCGCTCGCGGTCTGCTGCGCCGCCACTCCCGGACCGCAGCCGGTCAGGAGCGCCGCGGCCGGCACAAGCAGGAGCGCAGCCAGCACGGCGCGCGAAAGAAACCTTCTCATGACCACGATTCTGCTTGGGAGATGTTTCAGGCCCGTAAAGCAGGGCCTTTTGCACTCATTTCATCCCAGATTCCACAAATTTGATGTAACGCGCCAGAATGCCGCACCACGAACAACGAGGGGATCCGCATGGCACCGACAGGATGGCTGGGACTCACGTCCCTGGGCACAGTTCATACCGCGATCAGCCTGATCGCCGTCGCCGCAGGGCTGCTGGCCCTGTTCCGCTACAAAGAGATCACGATGCGCACCGGGCTCGGCCAGGTCTTCGTATGGACCACCGTGCTCACCTGCCTCACGGGCTTCGGCATCTTCCAGCACGGCGGCTTCGGCAAGCCGCATGCGCTGGGCATCATTACGCTGCTGGCGCTGGCCGTGGGCACGCTCGCGGGCCGGGGCGTGCTCTTCGGCAAGTCGGCGCGCTATGTCGAGGCCATCGCGTTCTCGGCCAGCTTCCTGTTCCACTGGATTCCGGCCTTCACCGAAACGCTGACGCGCCTGCCGCTCGGCGCCCCGCTGCTGCCGAACGCCGACGCGCCGGAGCTCAAGGCGATCACCGGCGTGCTGCTCGTGCTGTACCTGATCGGCGTCGGCCTGCAGATCCGCCGGCTGCGCGGCGGCGCTGGCGCGCTCAGTCCCGCACCGGCCCGCGCAGGTTCTTGATCTGCGAGCGCTGGCTCTTGCCTTCGAGCCGGCGCTGCTTCGAACCGTAGGTCGGCTTGGTGGCGCGCCGCACGCGCGGTGGCGTAGCCACGCTGTCAATCACCGCCTGCAGGCGCGCGAGCGCGTCGGCGCGGTTCATCTCCTGCGTGCGGTGCTGCTGCGCCTTCAACACGAACACGCCTTCCTGCGTGATGCGGCTGTCGCGCAGCGCGAGCAGCCGCTCCTTCACATCGGCCGGCAGCGAGCTGGCGTGGATGTCGTAGCGCAGGTGCACCGCGCTCGACACCTTGTTGACGTTCTGCCCGCCCGCACCCTGCGCCCGGATGGCGCTGAAGTCGACCTCGTCGGGGTCGATCAGGATGGGTGGGCGGAACATGTGGGTCAGACTCTTTCGAAGACGGCGGCAATGCCCTGGCCGCCGCCGATGCACATCGTGACGAGAGCGTAACGGCCGCCCGTGCGATGCAGCTCGGCAATCGCCTTCGTCGTGATGATCGCGCCGGTCGCGCCCACCGGGTGGCCCAATGAAATGCCCGAGCCGTTCGGGTTCACCTTGGCCGGATCGAAGCCCAGCTCCTTGATGACCGCGCAGGCCTGCGCCGCAAAGGCTTCGTTCGACTCGATCACGTCGAAGTCGCTCACCTTCAGGCCGGTGCGCTCCAGCACCTTGCGCGTGGCCGGCACCGGGCCGATGCCCATGTATGCGGGCTCGACACCGGCGTGTGCGTAGCCGACCAGGCGCGCCAGCGGCTTCAGGCCCCGCGCCTTGACGCTCTCGCCGCTCGCCAGCACCACGGCGGCGGCGCCGTCGTTGATGCCCGAGGCGTTGCCGGCGGTGACGAGGCCGTCCTTCTTGAAAGCGGGCTTCATCTTCGAGAGCGCGTCGACGGTGGTGTCGGCGCGCACATGCTCGTCGGTGTCGAACAAGACGATGCCCTTGCGCGTCTTCACTTCGACCGGAACGATCTGCTCTTTGAAGCGTCCTGCCTCGATGGCGGCTGCCGCGCGCTGCTGGCTGCTTACGGCCAGTTCGTCCATCTGCTCGCGCGTGATGCCGTAGCGGGCAGCCACGTTCTCTGCAGTGATGCCCATGTGGATCTTCTCCCACGGGTCGTGCAGGATGCCCAGCATGTAGTCGACCAGCACCGCGTCGCCCATGCGTGCGCCGTAGCGGGCCGAGGTGTCGAAGTACGGGCCCCGGCTCATCGATTCCGAGCCACCGCCAATGGCGATGTCGCAGTCGCCCAGCGCAATGGCCTGCGCCGCCGACACGATGGCTTGCAGGCCCGAGCCGCAGAGGCGGTTGACGTTGAAGGCCGGCGTCTCGATCGGGCAGCCGGCGTCGATAGCGGCCACGCGGCTGAGGTACGCATCCTTCACGTCGGTGGGAATCACGTTGCCCATGACCACGTGGCCAATGGCATCGGCGGCCACGCCGCTGCGCTCGATGGCAGCCTTGACGGCGGTGGTGGCAAGCTGGGTATTGGGCACGTCCTTCAGCGCGCCGCCGAAGGTGCCGATGGCGGTGCGGGCAGTGCCGACCACGAAGATGTCGCGCGATGTCATGGAATGTCTCTCCTGATGAAAGCGAAAGCCGCACTCAGCGGCGGCTGCAGGAGGACGATTCTGACGGCGAAAGGCGCGACGGGTTGTCGCGCCTGAAATAGCAGTGGCTCAGCCGCGCGAGACCGATTTCGGCGACACGTCGGTCACGTCGCTGGCGCTGCCGCGAATGCGCACCGGGCGCTCCACCGATTCGCCGCGTGCCCGCGCATTGGCCACGTCGGCGGCGGTCGGTTCGGCCGGCTGTGCCGCATTACGAAATTTATCGAAGCCCGAGCGCGGGTTGAAACGCATGACCCAAGGCGTCACGGGCTTGCCCGTGAGACGCCCCCAGGCGTAGCGCACACCCCACACAGCCGCCAGCAGCATGACCGCCACGGCCAGGCTGGCCGCAAAGACCAGCCCCAGGAGCAGAAGAATGACGCGAAAAATGAAGTTCATCATCCAACTTTAGGCCGAAGCCGCCGCCGTTGGTTCCCCGGCCTTGGCGAACGAGAACTTGCCCGGCGACTGGATCGGATCGGTCGTGACCTCGATCGTGTCCTTCGGCCCGAAGCTGCCGTCGAGCAGCAGCTTCGAGAGCGGGTTCTCGATGCGCTGCTGAATGGCACGCTTCAGCGGACGCGCGCCGAACACCGGGTCGAAGCCGACCTTGGCAATTTCTGCCAGCGCCGCCGGCGACACCTCCAGACCCAGATCCATCTTCGCAAGCCGCGCCTTCAGCACCTTGAGCTGGATCGCGGCAATCGATTCGATGTTCTTCGCGTCGAGCGCGTGGAACACAACCGTCTCGTCGATGCGGTTCAGGAACTCGGGGCGGAAGTAGTTCTTCAGCTCGTCCCACACCGCTTCCTTGATCTCTTCGGAAGGCTTGCCCACCATGGCCTGGATGATGGGCGAGCCGATGTTGCTCGTCATCACGATCACGGTGTTCTTGAAGTCCACGGTGCGGCCCTGGCCGTCGGTAAGGCGGCCATCGTCGAGCACCTGCAGCAGCACGTTGAACACGTCGGGGTGGGCCTTCTCGACCTCGTCGAGCAGCACCACGCTGTAGGGCTTGCGGCGCACGGCCTCCGTGAGGTAGCCGCCCTCCTCGTAGCCCACGTAGCCCGGCGGCGCGCCGATCAGGCGCGCGACCGAATGCTTCTCCATGAACTCGCTCATGTCGATGCGGATCAGGTGGTCTTCGCTGTCGAACAGGAAGCCCGCGAGCGCCTTGCACAGCTCGGTCTTGCCCACGCCCGTGGGGCCGAGGAACAGGAACGAGCCGGTCGGACGGTTCGGGTCCGACAGGCCCGAGCGCGAGCGGCGGATCGCGTTGGCGACCGCACCGATGGCCTCGTCCTGGCCGACCACGCGCTCGTGCAGCTTGTCTTCCATCACGAGCAGCTTGTCGCGCTCGCCCTGCATCAGCTTGGCGACCGGGATGCCGGTGGCACGCGCCACGACCTCGGCGATTTCTTCCGCGCCGACCTGGGTGCGCAGCAGCGTGGGCGCGCTGGACTTGCCCTTGTTCGCTTCGTTGGCCTCGGCCTCCTTCAAGCGCTTTTCGAGCGCGGGCAGCTGGCCGTACTGGAGCTCGGCGACCTTGTTGAAGTCGCCCTTGCGCTTCCACTCTTCGATCTGGAACTTGATCTTGTCGACGTCTTCGCGCACTTGTGCGCTGCCCTGGGCCTGGGCCTTCTCGGCCTGCCAGATCTCGTCGTAGTCGGCAATTTCCTTCTGCAGCTTCTCGATCTCGTCCTCGATCAGGCCGAAGCGCTTCTGCGAGGCCTCGTCCTTTTCGCGGCGCACGGCTTCGCGCTCGATCTGCAGCTGGATGAGGCGGCGATCGAGGCGGTCCATGACCTCGGGCTTGGAGTCCATCTCGATCTTGATCTTGGCCGCGGCCTCGTCGATCAGGTCGATGGCCTTGTCGGGCAGGAAGCGGTCTGTGATGTAGCGGTCAGACAGCTCGGCCGCGGCCACGATGGCCGGGTCGGTGATCTGCACGCCGTGGTGCACTTCGTATTTTTCCTGCAGGCCGCGCAGGATGGCGATGGTGGCCTCGACGCTGGGCTCACCCACGATGATCTTCTGGAAGCGGCGCTCCAGCGCGGCATCTTTCTCGATGTACTTGCGGTATTCGTCGAGCGTGGTGGCGCCCACGCAGTGCAGCTCGCCTCGAGCGAGTGCGGGCTTGAGCATGTTGCCCGCATCCATCGCGCCTTCGGCCTTGCCGGCGCCGACCATGGTGTGCAGCTCGTCGATGAAGACGATGGTCTGGCCTTCGTCCTTCGCGAGTTCGTTCAAGACGGTCTTCAGGCGCTCTTCGAACTCGCCGCGGAACTTGGCCCCCGCCAGCAGCGCGGCCATGTCGAGCGACAGCACCCGCTTGCCCTTGAGCGAATCGGGCACCTCACCCGCAACGATGCGCTGTGCGAGGCCTTCGACGATGGCGGTCTTGCCCACGCCGGGCTCGCCGATGAGCACGGGGTTGTTCTTGGTGCGGCGTTGCAGCACCTGGATGGCGCGGCGGATTTCCTCGTCGCGGCCGATGACCGGGTCGAGCTTGCCCAGGCGGGCGCGCTCGGTCAGGTCCATGGTGTATTTCTTGAGCGCTTCGCGCTGGCCTTCGGCATCGGCGCTGTTCACGCCCTGCCCGCCGCGCACGGCGTCGATGGCGGCTTCGAGCGACTTGCGGCTCAGGCCGTTTTCGCGGGCGGTCTTGCCGATGTCGGCCTTGCTGTCGGCCAGCGCGAGCAGGAAGAGTTCGCCGGCAATGAACTGGTCATTGCGCTTGAGGGCTTCCTTTTCGGTGGCCTGCAGCAGCTTGCCCAGTTCAGGGCCGACCTGGACGATGTCGTGGCCCTGCACCTGCGGCAGCTTCTTGATGGCGGCCTCGGCCGCCTGCGTCAGGCCAGGTACGTTGACGCCGGCACGCTCCAGCAGGGCGCGCGGGCCGTCGTCCTGGCGCAGCATCGCGACCAGCAGGTGGGCCGGTTCGATGTAGGCGTTGTCGCTGCCCAGCGCGAGCGTCTGGGCATCGCCCAGAGCTTCCTGAAATTTGGTGGTGAGTTTGTCTTGTCGCATGGTGGTATTCCTGCATCCAAAATAGGGCTGTTCGGGCACGATTCAAGGCTGCCGGCTATGCCGGTGCCGTGGGCACGGCTATTGCACAAGATCCGTTTCCCCTGCCCGTAGGCATTTCCCTCTCTCGAATGGAGTCGATCATGGTTTTTTCAATGCAGCGCGTTCAACCGGTGCGCCGGGCGATCAGCGTGGGCCTCTTTCTAGCCGCCATGGGCCTGTCCGGCCTTGCGCAAGCGCAAAGCGGCACCCCCATCCGCCTGCTCGTGGGCTTCCCCGCCGGCGCCGGCACCGACGCCATTGCACGCACGCTGGGCGAAAAGCTCAAGGATGTGCTGGGCGTGCCCGTGGTGGTCGAGAACCGCGCCGGCGCGGGTGGGCAGATTGCTGCAACGGTGCTGAAGTCTTCCCCGGCCGATGGCCACACGCTGTTCCTGTCGCACGACCACACCATCTCGATCCTGCCGCAGGTGGTGAAGAACCCGGGCTTCAACCCCGCCACCGACTTCGTGCCCGTGGCCGGCTTCGCCACCTTCGCCAACGTGCTGGCGGTGTCGGGCGGCACGCCGGCCAAGAGCATCGACGAGTACGTGAAGTGGGTCCGCACGCAGAAGGGCGGCAAGGAAACCATCGGCATCCCGGCGCCGGCCTCGATCCCCGAGTTCCTGGTGAAGATGATCTCGGACAAGTACAAGATCGACGTGCAACCCGCGCCCTACCGCGGCAGCGCGCCGATGACGGCCGACATGCTGGGCAACCAGATCACCGCAGGCATCGCCTCGGTGCCTGACTTCATCGAGAACCACAAGGCGGGCAAGGTGCGCATCGTGGCCTCCATCGGCGCCAAGCGCCAGGCCGTGATTCCGAACGTGCCGACCTTCACCGAGCTGGGCTTCTCGAACCTGGAAGACCTGCCCTACTACGGCATCTTCGCGCCGGTGGGCACGCCGCAGCCGATCATCGACAAGTACGGCGATGCGCTGCAGAAGGTGCTGGCGATGCCTGACGTGAAGCAGAAGCTCACGACGATGGGGCTGACGGTCGGCTACGAGCCGCAGGGCCAGTTCGCGGGCCGCGTGCGCACGTACACGCAGACCTGGGAGCGGATCATCCAGGCGAGCGGCTTCAAGCCCCTCTGAGCGTCTTCAGGCATTCGGGGCGCTGATGCCCCAGCGCGCCAGCGCCGCGTCGTCGGCCACGCGCGCATCGACCCAGCGGGCGCCTTCGGGCGTCTGCTCTTTCTTCCAGAACGGCGCCTGGGTCTTGAGATAGTCCATCAGGAACTCGCAGGCCTCGAAGCTCTGGCCGCGGTGCGCCGACACCACCGCCACCATCATGATCTGGTCCAGCGGCTGCAGCAGCCCGACGCGATGGATCACGCGCGCGCCGAGGATGTCGAAGCGCTTGTGCGCCTCGTCGATCATGGCTTCGATGGCCTTTTCGGTCATGCCGGGGTAGTGCTCCAGCTCCATCGAGGCGACGGTGCTGCCGTCGTTGCGGTCGCGCACGGTGCCCACGAAGCTGCAGACGGCGCCCACGCGTTTGTCGCCGTCGCGCAACGCGGCAACCTCCTGCGAAAGGTCGAAATCGGCCGTCTGGATCGAAACACGCGCAACGCTCATGTCCGAATTGTGGCATCGCGATAGACTGCCGCAATGCCTTGTCCCGCCACGCTCTTCCCGGTGCCTTCGCACCCCGAAGGCCGCCGCGCGCGCCAAGGCAGCAACAAAGCCAAAAAACCAAAGCTCGTCTGACCGGAGCCGAGGTTCCGTCGTCGGATGAGCGACGGAACCTGCCAAGGTTTTTTTGGCCCCCTCATGGGTTTCGCGCGCATCGGACGGTGGTTCTTTCCATCGGTCGATTCCTGAAAGGAAACCCGCGTGCCTCATCAACAACCAAGCTCCGCTACCCCTGACTTCTCCGGCTTCTGGGTGGCCCTCGTCACACCGTTCCACGACGGCGCTGTGGACCATGCCGCCCTCGCCGCGCTGACCCGGCGGCTCGCCGACGACGGAGTGACGGGCTTCGTGCCCTGCGGCTCCACTGGCGAGGCCGCCGCGCTCGACGAGGCAGAGCAACTGGCCGTGCTCGACACCGTGATGGCAGCGGCCGGCGGGCTGCCGGTCGTCATGGGCATCTCCGGCTACCACCTGGGCAAGGCCACGGCCTGGGCGCGCAAGCTCTCGGAACGCCCGCTGGCGGGCCTTCTGGTGTCCGCGCCGAACTACATCCGCCCGTCGCAGGCCGGCCTGCTCGAATGGTTCCGCGCCATCGCCGATGCGAGCACGGTGCCGGTGCTGGTCTACGACATTCCCTATCGCACGGGCGTCACCATCGCCCGCGACACGCTGCTGACGCTGGCCGAGCATCCGCGCATTCGCGGCATCAAGGACTGCGGCGGCGACATGGCCAAGACGCGCGCTGTGATCGCCGACGGGCGGCTGCAGGTGCTCACGGGCGAAGACCACCAGATCTTCGGCACCATGGCCGAAGGCGGCGTGGGCGCCATCGCGGCCAGCGGAAACGTGCAGACGCGCCGCTTCGTCCGGCTGGTGCGCCTGCTTGCGGAAAACCGGCTGCCCGAGGCGCGCGCCGAATGGCAGGCGTTGCAGCCGCTGGTGGAAATGCTGTTTGCCGAACCGAACCCGGGCCCGCTGAAGGCATTGCTGGCGCACATGGGCGAAATGCGCGACGAGTTGCGCTCGCCGATGACCCGCGCGTCCGACGGCCTGCGCGAGCGCCTCGTGGCGCTGGATGCCCGGCTCAACCGCCCGTGACAGGCGGGAAGAAAGCGACTTCGCAGCCTTCGCTCAAGGCGGCGGCCTCGTCGCTCATGGCCTGATCGAGCGCCATCCGCACCGCCTTGCCGCGCGCAAGCGCGGTGGCGTAGGCGCTGCCCCTGGCGATGAGTTCGTCGCGCAGGGCCGACAGCGTTTCGGCTTGTGTGTCGACGGTTTCACCGCTGCTGGAAAGTGCCTCGCGCACCGAGGCGAAATAACGGACCTGGATCTTCATGACGGGATTCAGCCCAGCAGCGATGCGAACGGAATGAAGTTGACGGTGTCGCCCGACTTGATCGTCTGGCCCGACGGGTTGTCGACCACGCCGTCGCCCCAGACCATCGACGTGAGCACGCCCGAACTCTGGTTGCCGAACAGGTCGAGGCCGCCGGCCGCATTGCGCCGCGCGCGCAGGAACTCGCGGCGCTTGTCGGCACGCAGCCAGTCGAAATCGGCGCGCATCTTCACCGCCTCCGGCGCGACGCGCGTGGCACCCTGCAGCGTCAGCAGGAAGGGCCGCACCAGCATCAGGAAGGTGAGGAAGCTCGACACCGGATTGCCTGGCAGCCCCGTCACATGGCATGCGCCCTGCCCGTAGCTGCGCGCAATGGAGCCATAGGCAAAAGGCTTGCCGGGCTTCATCGACAGCGACCAGAGCTGCAGCTCGCCAAGCGACTGCAGCGCCGCGCGGATATGGTCTTCTTCGCCGACGGAGACGCCGCCGGTCGTGATGATCAGATCGCTGGCCTCAGCCGCGTTGCGCAACGCGGCGATGGTGGCTTCGCGGTCGTCGGGCACGATGCCCAGGTCGTTCACCTCGCAGCCCAGGCGGTGCAGCAGGGCCCGCATGAAGAAACGGTTCGAGTTGTAGATGGCGCCGGGCTTCATCGCGTCGGGCGCAACCTCGCCGGGCATCACCAGCTCGTCGCCGGTGGAGAGCATGGCCACGCGCGGCTTGCGGGCCACCTGCAGCTTGTGAAAGCCGACGCTGGCCGCGAGGCCGAGTGCGGCTGGCGTGAGGCGCTCGCCCTGCTTCAGTACGACGTCACCGGAGGCCACGTCTTCGCCGGCACGGCGAATCCACTGCCCGGCCACCGGAACGATGGCGATGCGCACCGAGCCCAGGCTGCCTTCCTGCGGCGTGGCCGAGGTGTCTTCCTGCATCACGACCGCGTCGGCCCCCTCCGGGATCTGTGCACCCGTGAAGATGCGCGCCGCGATGCCGGTCGCGAGCGGCGTGCCGACCGTGCCTGCGGGAATGCGCTGCGCCACTGTCAGCTCTGCGCCTGGCACAACGCAGTCGGCCACGCGCACCGCGTAGCCGTCCATCGCACTGTTGTCGCGCGGCGGCACCGTGAGGCCGGAGACGAGGTCTTGCGCCAGCACGCGGCCGTCGGCGTCGAAGGTGCCGACGCTTTCGGTGGGCAGCTTCGGCTGCGCCTTCGCGAGCAGGACCGCGATGGCCTCGTCCAGCGGCATCAGTGGCGGACGCGACGAGGAAGCGGAAAAGGGAACGGGTGAATCAGCCATGGTGATCGGGGTTGTATTCGAAGCGGTCGCCGCTGTCGATCAACCACTTCGCAATGGCCTCGGCGTCGTTGAGGTCGAACAGCGGCCGTTCGGTGGGCGACGGCAGGCTGGCCGGTGCGTCGGTGGCCACGGCGGTGACGAAGGGATCGTTGGTGTACAGCACGGGCCGCGAAGGCTCGCCCGCTTCCGGCTCGCGCCAGACCTCGATCTTGAGCACGTCGCTGTGCCGGAAACCTTCGACCAGCACCCAGTCGGCCGCCGGGTGCACCTCGGCCAGCAACTGGTGTACGCTGAGTTCAACGGGAACTTCGAATTCGCGCATCACGGCCAGCCGCTTGTCTGACGCCACGACCACCTCGAAGGCGCCGGCCTCGCGATGGCGGTAGGTGTCCTTGCCCGGATGGTCGATGTCGAACTTGTGGTGCGCATGCTTGACCACCGACACGCGCTGGCCGAGCCGCTTGAGCGCCGGAATCAGGCGCTCGAGCAGCGTGGTCTTGCCCGCGCCCGAATAGCCGGCGAAACCGACGACCTTCATGCGGGAGCCCGGCCGTGATCAGTCACAGTTCTCTGCGATGTAGGCCTTGACGGCTTCCGCGTCGGCCGGCAGCTTGACGACGCGCTTGGGCAGCGCCTCGATGCCTTCGAACTTCTTCGGCCGCGCGGGCTCTTCGCCCAACGCCTCGACCAGCGTCGCGGCGAACTTGATCGGCAGCGCGGTTTCGAGCACCACCATCGGCACGCCGGGCGTGATCTGCTCGCGCGCGGCCTTGAGGCCGTCGGCCGTATGCGGATCGATCAGCGTGGCAAAGCGCTTCTCGGTGTCGCGGATGGTGGCTAGGCGATCGGCGTGCGTGCTGCGGCCGCTGCGGAAGCCGAAGCGCCCCGCGGCCTGCTTGAACGCCGGGTCGGCGCTCAGGTCGAAGCTGCCCTGCAGGCCCAGGTCGTCCACGAACAGCTGGCGCAGCCTGGCGGGGTCGCGGCCCACCAGGTCGAACACGAAGCGCTCGAAGTTGCTGGCCTTGCTGATGTCCATCGACGGGCTGGAGGTTTCGTGCGTATCGACGGCCGCGCGCACGCGGTACACGCCGGTGCGGAAGAACTCGTCGAGCACGTCGTTCTCGTTGGTGGCGACCACCAGCGTCTGGATCGGCAGGCCCATCATGCGCGCCACGTGGCCCGCACAGACATTGCCGAAGTTGCCCGAGGGCACGGTGAAGCTCACCGGCTTGTCGTTGCTCGCCGTGGCCTGGAAGTAGCCCGCGAAGTAATAGACGACCTGCGCCAGAAGGCGCGCCCAGTTGATCGAGTTGACCGTGCCGATGCGGTACTTGCGCTTGAAGCCCAGGTCGTTCGACACCGCCTTGACGATGTCCTGGCAGTCGTCGAACACTCCGGTGATGGCGATGTTGTGGATGTTCTCGTCCTGCAGGCTGAACATCTGCGCCTGCTGGAACGGGCTCATGCGGCCGTCGGGCGAGGTCATGAAGACGCGCACGCCCTTCTTGCCACGCATGGCGTACTCGGCCGCGCTGCCGGTATCGCCGCTGGTGGCGCCGAGGATGTTGAGCTCGGAGCCGCGGCGGGCCAGTTCGTACTCGAACAGGTTGCCCAGCAGCTGCATTGCCATGTCCTTGAAGGCCAGCGTGGGGCCGTTGGACAGGGCTTCGAGGTACACGCCGTCTTCGAGCTCGCGCAGCGGCACGATCTCGTCGGTGCCGAACACTTCGGCTGTGTAGGTCTTCGCGCAGATCGCCTTCAGGTCGGACGGCGGAATGTCGTCGATGTAGAGCGAGAGGATCTCGAAGGCCAGCTCGGCGTACGGCAGTGCGCGCCACTTGGCGAGCGTGGCGGTGTCGACCTGCGGGTACGTTTCGGGCAGATAGAGGCCGCCGTCGGGCGCAAGGCCTTCAAGAAGGATTTCGCAGAAGCGCTTGCGGTCGGGGTGGCCGCGGGTGCTCAGGTAGTTCACTTCAACTCTTCCTTGCGGATGCGCACGATGGGTTCGAGCACGGTCGGCAGCGCCTGCAGCTCGGCAATGACGTCATTGACGGTGCCTTCACGCGCATCGTGCGTGAGGATGATGAGGTCGGTCTGCGTGGAGCCCTCGCCGCCCACTTCGTCGGCTTCGCGCTGCAGCACGGCGTCGATGCTGATACCGGCGGTGGCCAGCAGGCCCGTCACCTTGGCGAGCACGCCGGCCTGGTCGGCCACGCGCAGGCGCAGGTAGTAGCTGGTGACGACTTCCGACATCGGCAGCACCTTCAGGTCGCTCATTGCGTCGGGGTGGAAGGCCAGGTGCGGCACGCGGTGCGCTGCGTCGGCAGTGTGCAGGCGGGTGATGTCGACCAGGTCGGCGATCACGGCGCTTGCGGTCGGCTCGCTGCCGGCGCCCTTGCCGTAGTAGAGCGTGGTGCCGACGGCATCGCCGTGCACCACCACCGCGTTCATCGCGCCTTCGACGTTGGCCAGCAGGCGCTTCGACGGCACGAGCGACGGATGCACGCGCAGCTCGATGCCCTTGGCGGTTCGCTTGGTAACGCCAAGCAGCTTGATGCGGTAGCCCAGCTGTTCGGCGTACTTGATGTCCTGCGCGGCGAGCTTGGTGATGCCTTCGATGTGGGCCTTGTCGAACTGCACCGGAATGCCGAAGGCAATGGCGCTCATCAGCGTGACCTTGTGGCCGGCGTCAACGCCTTCGATGTCGAAGGTCGGGTCGGCTTCGGCATAGCCCAGGCGTTGCGCCTCCTTGAGCACGGTCGCGAAGTCCAGGCCCTTGTCGCGCATCTCGGACAGGATGAAGTTGGTGGTGCCGTTGATGATGCCGGCCAGCCACTGGATGCTGTTGGCAGTGAGGCCTTCGCGCAGCGCCTTGATGATCGGGATGCCGCCGGCCACCGCAGCCTCGAAGGCCACCATCACGCCCTTGGCGTGCGCGGCCGCGAAGATCTCGGTGCCGTGCACCGCGAGCAGCGCCTTGTTGGCCGTAACCACGTGCTTGCCGGCCGCGATGGCCTCGAGCACCAGTTGCTTGGCAATGCCATAGCCGCCGATGAGCTCGATGACGATGTCGATGTCGGGGTTGGCGATGACTTCGCGCGCGTCGCTGACCACCTTGACGCCTTCGCCGACCACTTCGCGGGCGCGGGCGGTGTCGAGGTCGGCCACCATGGTGATCTCGATGCCACGACCGGCGCGGCGCTTGATTTCTTCCTGGTTGCGCTGGAGCACCTTGAAGGTGCCGCTGCCGACCGTGCCTGCGCCGAGCAGGCCTACTTGGATGGGTTTCATTGGGAGAGTCGCGTTCATGGTTTGGATGGGGTGGCTGACGGCGTGGAAGTCACGACGCGGCTGACGTAGCGGGGCAAGGTCCAGGCGCCGCCGGCAAAGCCCCGGCACATGCCGTCGCCTGTGGAGCCGGTGCGCACGAAGTCCTTGCCGTTGAAATGCCAGGTCTCGCTCGACCAGCAGTCGCCGATGCCTCGGCCTTTCATGGCAGAGGTGACGCTGCCTTCCTTCTCGTCGAAGTCGCCATTCGCCTCGATGGACACCGGCGCATAGGGCGGTTTGTCGCTGGCGATCCAGAGCAGGCTGGAATAGTTGTAGGCGCCCATGCCGCAGCCCAGCGACAGCAGCACCTTCCGGTCGGTCAGGCGCGAGACGTTCAGCGACTTGGCGTTGATGTCTTCGCGGTTGTTGCAGTCTTCCTTGGCGCTGTCCAGCTTCAGGAACGGGAAGATGCGCGCGGCGAGCGCGTCGTCGCCGGGGTGCGCCTTCGGCGGCACGACCACGTTCACGACGGGGGCCGTCACCGGCGGCAGCACCGAAGACTCGGGCCTGCTGCCGCGGCGCACCAGCGCACCCGGCGTGCCGACGCGGCCCTGGGCCTCGTCCATCTTCAGCAGCACGGCGTTGAGGCCGGCGAGCGAAAGAGTCCACTTCTTGCCGCCGTTGGCGGTCACCGTGGCGTCGTCGCCCTTGAGCAGCTCGGGCAGGACGGTGCGGACCTGGCTGTCGTCGAAGCTGGCGGTGCCCGCAGCCAGGCCCGAGACGGTGGCCTTGCCGACCTTGAAGCGCAGCGGGCCCTTGACGCCGTCGTCATCGCCGATCTGCAGCTGGATGTCAATTGCCGTGCCGGGCCCGGCCTTGCGGGTGATGAGCATCGACACCGGCTCGCTCGCCCCGCTTTCCGGCTGGTAGCCGGCGGCGCGGCAGGTGCGCGTGTTGTCGCAGGCCAGCTCCCAGTCGTTGTGCGAGAACGAGACAAGCTCCTTGTCGGCGGCTCCGGCGGACAACGCGGCGAGCGACAGCGCCGCAGCAGCGATGCAGGCAGATTTCATGTGCGCGACTTGCGGCGCAAACGGTACTGCTCCAGGAACTTCGCGATGCGGTTGATGGCCTCGCGCAGGTCGTCTTCGTGGGGCAGGAACACGATGCGGAAGTGGTCCGGCGTGGCCCAGTTGAAGCCGGTGCCCTGCACCAGCATCACGCGGGTTTCCTTCAGCAGCTCGAGGAAGAACTGGCGGTCGTCCTCGATCGGATAGACCTCGGGGTCGAGCTTGGGGAACATGTAGAGCGCTGCGCTCGGCTTGACGCAGCTCACGCCCGGGATGGCGGTGATCAGCTCGTAGGCCAGGTCGCGCTGGCGGCGCAGGCGACCGCCCTCGCACACGAGGTCGTTGATGCTCTGGTAGCCGCCAAGCGCGGTCTGGATGGCCCACTGGCCCGGCACGTTGGCGCACAGGCGCATGTTCGAGAGCATGTTCAGGCCCTCGATGTAGTCCTGCGCGCTGCGCTTGTCGCCCGACACCACGAGCCAGCCGGCGCGATAGCCGCACGAACGGTAGCTCTTGGACAGCGAATTGAAGGTGAGCGTGAGCACGTCGGTCGACAGGCTGGCAATGGCGGTGTGCTTGACGCCGTCGTACAGCACCTTGTCGTAGACCTCGTCGGCGAAGATCACGAGGCCGTGCTCGCGCGCGATGGCCACGATGCTCTTGAGCAGATCGTTCGAGTACAGCGCGCCGGTCGGGTTGTTCGGGTTGATGACCACGATGCCCTTGGTGCGCGGCGTGATCTTGGCGCGGATGTCGTCGAGATTGGGCATCCAGCCGTTGGCTTCGTCGCACAGGTAGTGCACCGGCGTGCCGCCCGACAGGCTCGTGGAGGCAGTCCACAGCGGGTAATCAGGGGCCGGCAGCAGCAACTCGTCGCCGTCGTTGAGAAGCGCGTTGGTGGACATGGCGATCAGCTCGCTGGCGCCATTGCCGAGGTAGATGTCGTCGAGGGTGACGCCCGCAATACCCTGCTTCTGCGTCTCGTGCATCACCGCCTTGCGCGCGGCGAAGACACCCTTGCTGTCAGAGTAACCAGCCGAGGTGGGCAGGTTGCGGATCATGTCCTGCTGGATTTCCTCGGGGGCATCGAAGCCGAACACGGCCAGATTGCCGATGTTGAGCTTGATGATCTTCTGGCCGTCCTCTTCCATCTGCTTGGCGGCGTCCATGATGGGACCGCGGATGTCATAAAGAACGTTGGCCAGCTTGGCCGATTTCTTGAGCTGCTTCAAAAGGCCCTCCCGGGCGCGGGTTACGGAGTTGCTTGGATGCGCTTGATGCGGGGTCACCGCGGAGTCAAAGGCCCTTGCGAGCCCCGTGGCACTAGGGAAAACCTATAATTTGACCACAGTTCCCAGTGCCCAGATGAAGCTCCAGCCCGACAAATCCGACGCTCAGTCCCTCACCGCACACGGCCCCGGCTGGGTGGCAATCAACAACGAAAAAGTCGAAGGCAGCGTAGTGGTTGGCTCGCGCGGCGAGCGCTTCGAATGGAATTGTTCAAGCTTCGATCAGCTCGGCGCCGAACATTTCGCGCAATTGGCGACCCTGGGTGCGGAATTGATCATTTTCGGCAGCGGAAACCGTATCCGCTTCCCCCAGCCCGCATGGCTGAAGCCCCTGATGGCACAGCGCACCGGCGTCGAGACCATGGACACCGCGGCGGCCTGCAGAACCTACAACATCCTGGCCGGAGAAGGCCGGCACGTGATTGCCGCCCTGCTGGTCGAGAGCCCGGCGGGTGGCTGAGAGAGGTATTTTCGGGGTAAAATACCGGGTTGCGAACAGGCCCGCTACCCCAAAGTTAGCAACGACCAATCCTCCATTCCTTGAGCAAGTCCCGTCCGAAACGGGACGAGAGGGCTCGGGAACGGAATCTAACGGAGAAAACAAGTTTCATGGCGATCGTTGTCAACAAACCCATTCCTGAATTCGACGCCAACGCCACGGGCGGCCTCAAGGTCTCGAATACCTCGCATCTCGGCCACGTGCTGGTCATGTATTTTTACCCGAAAGATAACACTCCGGGTTGCACCACCGAAGCCATGCAGTTTCGCGACCGCTACAAGGACTTCGAAAAGGCCGGTGCCACGGTGTTCGGCGTGTCCCGCGACAACATGAAGTCGCACGACGAATTCAAGGCCAAGCTCGAGCTGCCCTTCGAGCTCATCGCCGACACGGAAGAAAAGATGTGCCACATGTTCGGCGTGGTCAAGAACAAGATCATGTACGGCAAGAAGGTCAAGGGCATCGAGCGCAGCACCTTCCTGATCGGCGCCGACGGCATCCTGAAGGCCGAATGGCGCGGGCTCAAGGTTCCCGGCCATGTCGACGACGTGCTCAAGGCCGTCAAGGCGCTCAAGAAGGCAGCCTGACTGCTGCCCGGCGAGCCGGCCGTGCACTTTTCCGCTCTGGCGTGGGGAATGCCCAACGCAGCGCGTAAAGAGCCTCCGACTCGTCATCTGCGGTGTGCATAATGGTTTCATGCCGTTGAGCTCCACGACCGCATCCCCCGAACAAAGCCGCCTTGGTCTTCAGGCGGCTTTTTCGTTTTCTGGTTCCCATTTTCTGCGAGCGATCTGACACATGCCACTGCCCCCCGCCCCCACGAAACGCGCTGCATTGCTCTCGCCGGACGCACTCGATGCGCCTGCCCGGTCCTCGCACAGGGGCTCGCGCCGTTCCGGCGATTCGCGCGCTGACGAAGCCACGGTGCACAGCCCGCAGCCGCTGGAATTGTTCGACAGCCTCGGCACTGAAGGCGCCGGCGGCGCCACCACGCGCCCGACGCGCCGGGCCAGATCCAAACCTGCGCCGGCACCCGCGCCCGTGAGCGCACCGCAGCCGGAGGCCATGGTGCAGGTCGAGACGAGGAAGGCGCCGGTCGTCGAAGTCGCACCAGCTCCCGCCCCGGCACCGCAAGCGCCGACACGCCCCAAACGCAACAAGTCCACCGGTCCGGCCAAGCTGTTCGTGCTCGACACGAACGTGCTGCTGCACGACCCCATGTGCCTGTTCCGCTTCGAGGAGCACGACATCTTCCTGCCGATGATCGTGCTGGAAGAACTCGACGGCCACAAGAAAGGCACCACCGAAGTCGCGCGCAACGGCCGCCAGACCAGCCGCACGCTCGATGCGCTGGCCGGCGCCCAGGACGCCGACATCGACAAGGGCCTGAAGCTCGACACCACGGGCCACCGCGAGGCCGGTGGCCGGCTGTTCTTCCAGACCGCCCCGCTCGACTACTCGCTGCCGATCAGCCTGCCCCAGGGCAAGGCCGACAACCAGATCCTCGGCGTGGTGCACGCGCTGCGCGACGAGTACGCCAAGGACCGTCCGGGCAAGCCGAAGCAGGAAGTGGTGCTGGTGTCGAAAGACATCAACATGCGCGTCAAGGCGCGCGCGCTGGGCCTGGCCGCCGACGACTACCAGAACGACAAGACACTGGAAGACGGCGACCTGCTCTACGCCGGTTCGCTCGCACTGCCGCCCGACTTCTGGACCCGCCAGAGCAAGACGGTCGAAAGCTGGCAGAGCGGCAGCAACACCTTCTACCGGATCAGCGGTCCGCTGGTGCCCAACCTGTACATCAACCAGTTCGTGTACTTCGAGGCGCCCGGCGAGCCGAGCATGTACGCCCGCGTCACCGAAATCCGCGACAAGACCGCGGTGCTCAAGACGCTCAAGGACTACAGCTCGGGCAAGAACGCGGTCTGGGGCGTCAACACGCGCAACCGCGAGCAGAACTTCGCGATGAACCTGCTGATGGATCCGGAGATCGACTTCGTCACGCTGACCGGCACCGCCGGCACCGGCAAGACCCTGATGGCACTGGCTTCCGGCCTCACGCAGGTGCTCGACGACCGCCGCTACACCGAGATCATCATGACCCGCGCCACCGTGAGCGTCGGCGAAGACATCGGCTTCCTGCCCGGCACGGAAGAGGAAAAGATGGGCCCCTGGATGGGCGCGCTCGACGACAACCTCGAGTTCCTGGCCAAGGGCGACGGCGGCGGCGCCGGCGAGTGGGGCCGCGCGGCCACCAACGAGCTGATCCGCAGCCGCATCAAGGTCAAGAGCATGAACTTCATGCGCGGACGCACCTTCCTCAACAAGTACGTGATCATCGACGAGGCGCAGAACCTCACGCCCAAGCAGATGAAGACGCTGATCACCCGTGCCGGCCCCGGCACGAAGATCATCTGCATGGGCAACCTCGCGCAGATCGACACGCCGTACCTGACGGAAGGCTCCTCGGGCCTGACCTTCGCGGTCGACAAGTTCAAGGGCTGGCCGCACGGCGGGCACATCACGCTGGCGCGCGGCGAACGATCGCGGTTGGCGGATTTCGCAAGCGACGTGCTCTAGAACCAGCGGCACCGGCCGACACAAGCCCGCGCATGCTCCCCGGAGCATCGCGGGCTTTTTTTCGCCTGCCATGACAGGCTACTGACAAGACGTTGTCAGTAGGCGGCTCGCACCATCAGGGCTCCTTCAACCGACACGAAAGAGAGCCCCAGAATGCAAAAACAGAACGCCATCAGCTGGTTCGAGATCCCGGTCGCCAACATGGACCGCGCCCAGGCCTTCTACGAAACCGTGCTGGCCCGCAAGCTGCGCCGCGAGAACTTCGGCGGCGAGACGCTGGCCGTGCTCCCCTACGACGATCCCGCCACGGGCGGTGCCCTGCAGGCCGGTGCCAACGCCAGCGCGCGCGCCGGCACGGGCATTCGCATCTACCTCGACTGCAACCCCGGCATCGACGCCGTGCTTGCGCGGGTCGAAGCCGCCGGCGGGCAGATCGTGGCGCCAAAGTCTGCGTTGCCGCCCGGCATGGGCTTCATCGCCCACATGCGCGACACCGAAGGCAACGAAGTCGGCCTGCACGCGCTGGATTGATCCCGTCATGACGCAACGCAACTGGATTGCCGTGGCCAGCGCCGAGCACGCGCGGCTCGGCCGCGACCACCGGCCGCTCGGCTTCATGCAGGTCGGCCACGGCAAGCATTCGCCGCTCAAGCGGCTCTCGGCGGGCGACCGCGTCGCCTACTATTCGCCGTCCACGGTGTTCGGTGGCACGGACAGGCTGCAGAGCTTCGTGTCGATCGGCGTCGTGCAACCCGGCGAGCCGTATGAGTTCGACATGGGCAACGGCTTCGTGCCGTGGCGGCGCGACGTGAGCTATGCAGCCGGGCACGAGGCGCCAATCGCACCACTGATCGAGCGCCTGGCCTTCATCGAAAACCCCAAGCAATGGGGCTACAAGTTTCGCTTTGGCATGTTCGACGTCACCGACGCCGACATGAAGCTGATCGCGCAGGCGATGAAGGCCGACCTGAAAACACTGTCGCTTTGAGGAGAAACCCCCTATGGAACCCACCCGCCAACACCAGGACGCCTTTCACGTCGCGGGCCTCACCATCCGCACCACCAACCGCGAGGAGAACGAGCCCGCAACCGCCCGCATCGGCAAGCTGTGGGGCCGCTTCTTCGGCGAAGAGACTTACGCATCGACGCCGGACCGCACCGGCGACGCTCGCATCTTCAGCGTTTACTCCGCCTACGAATCCGACGCCCACGGCGCCTTCGACGTGACAGCGGGTGTCGCCGTCACGGGCAGCGAGGGCAGCCGCGCCGTCGAGGCCGGCGACTACCTCGTGTTCACCGGCCAGGGAGAGATGCCGCAGATGGTCATCGCCACATGGCAGCGCATCTGGCAGTATTTCGAGGCGCACCCGGAAGTCGCGCGCCGCTACCGCAGCGATTTCGAAGCCTACGAAGGGCCGGACAAGGTGGCGATCCACATCGGAGTTTCATGAGCCCCAAGAAGAGCTGGCGCGACCGGCTGGCCAGCTACCCTCACCTGCCGAACGTCAAGGAGATTCCCGCCGCCATGCGCTCCCGGCGCGGCGAAGGGACCATCGCCACGCCGTCGCCGCAGGAGGTGCAAGCCGCGATGCGCAGCATTCCGGAAGGCCGGCTCGCAACGGTGATGGGCATCGGCGAGGACATCGCACTGCGCCACCAGGCGACCATCGGCTGCACCGTGACCACGGCGATCTTTGCGCACATGGTCGCGCATGCGGCCGAGGAGGCAGAGAGGACGGAAGAACGAACGCCCTACTGGCGCACCCTCAAGATCGGTGGCGAACTCAATGCCAAGTACCCCGGCGGCATCGAGGCGCAGATGTCGAAGCTCGAAGCCGAAGGCCACACGGTCGTGCAGCGCGGCAAGCGCTACTTCGTCGAAGACTTCGCGAAGAAGCTCACCGGAACACGCTGATGCGCCGTGCAGACCGCCTGTTCCAACTCGTGCAGCTCATCCGCGGGCGTCGTCTGACCACGGCCGCGTTCCTGGCGCAGCGCCTCGAAGTGTCGGAGCGCACCGTGTATCGCGACGTGGCCGATCTGCAGCATCAAGGCGTGCCCATCGAGGGCGAGGCAGGCGTGGGCTACCGGCTGGGCGCCGGCTTCGAGCTGCCGCCGCTGATGTTCACGCAGGACGAGGCCTCGGCCCTGGTGGCCGCAGCGCGGCTTGCGCAGAGCTGGGTCGATCCGGCACTGGCACGCGACATCGAGACCGGGCTGGGCAAGATCCTGTCGGTGCTGCCACCGGCGGCGCGGGTCTCGGCCGAGGCACTGGCGCTCTACGCACCCGCAATGGGCCTGGACGACACCTTGCGCGCGCGGCTGCAGACGCTGCGCGAGGCGGTGCAGTCGCACAACAAGCTGCTGCTGCAATACCACGACGTATCGGGCGATGCCAGCGAGCGCACGGTGCGGCCGCTCGGCTGCTTCTATTGGGGCAAGGTCTGGACGCTCTCGACCTGGTGCGAGCTGCGCAATGACTTCCGGGGTTTTCGCCTGGATCGCATGGATGCGATCACGGTGCTGTCCGAGCGCTTTCGTGACGAGCCGGGCAAGACGCTGGCCGACATGCTGCGGCAGTTGAAGGCCAAGACGGAGCAGGGCAAGGTGGTGCCCCAGGAGCCGCCGGCCTTGCCGCCCTGGTCCGGCAACGGCGCCAGCTGACGGCCTTCCGCGCCGGCTCAGTACTCGTCGTTGTGGCTGTAGCCCACCAGGTTCTCGAACTTGGTGATCGGCTTCAGGAAGGCCAGCTTGATGGTGCCTGTCGGGCCGTTCCGGTGCTTGCTGATGATCACCTCGGCCACGCCCGGCTCCTTCGACTCCTTGTTGTAGTAGTCGTCGCGGTAGATGAACATGATGATGTCCGCGTCCTGCTCGATGGCGCCGGATTCGCGCAAGTCGCTCATCATGGGGCGCTTGTCGGTGCGGCTTTCAACGCCGCGGCTGAGCTGTGACAGCGCGATCACCGGGCACTTCAGTTCCTTGGCCAGCATCTTCAGGCCGCGCGATATTTCGCCCACGGCGGTGGCGCGGTTTTCGTCGCCCGAAGTGCTGGTCGACATCAGCTGCAGGTAGTCGACCACGATCAGGCCCAGACGCCCGTACTGGCGCGCGAGGCGGCGCGCGTTGGCGCGCAGTTCGCTGGTCGAGAGGCCCGGCGTTTCGTCGATGTGCAGCGACACGGTGCGCAGCTTCTCGATGGCCTCGGTCAGGCGCGGCCACTCTTCGTCGCTGAGCTTGCCGGTGCGCAGGTGACCCTGGTCGATGCGGCCGATGGAGCCCACGATACGCACCGCCAACTGCGCGGCGCCCATTTCCATCGAGAACACCGCCACCGGCAGACCTTCTTCAAGCGCCACGTGCTCGGCGATGTTGATCGCGAGCGAGGTCTTCCCCATCGAGGGACGAGCAGCCAGCACGATCATGTCGCCCGGCTGCAGGCCCGAGGTCATCTTGTCGAAGTCGTTGAAGCCGGTACGCACGCCCGTGATGTCGTTCGGGTTCTCGGCCATTTCCGTCACGCGGTCGAGCAGTTCGACCACCAGGGCATCCATGCTCTGGAAGCCCTGCTTCATCCGCGTGCCTTCTTCGCCGATGTTGAAGATCTTCTGTTCGGCTTCGTCGAGGATCTTGTCGACCGCCTTGCCCTGCGGGTTGAAGGCGTTGGTCGCGATCTCGTCGCTGGCGGAAACCAGTTTGCGCAGGATCGAGCGCTCACGCACGATCTCGGCGTAGCGGCGGATGTTGCTCGCGCTGGGCACGTACTGCGCGAGCGAATTCAGGTACACCAGCCCGCCGATGTCGTCGGCCTTACCGAGGTTCTGCAGCTGCTCATAGACGGTGATCACGTCGGCCGGCTTGCTGGCGTTGATCAGCCCGCCGATGGCGGCATAGATCAGCTTGTGTTCATGGCGGTAGAAGTCGCCGTCGACCAGCAGGTCGCCCATGCGGTCCCAGGCGCCGTTGTCGAGCAGCAGGCCGCCGAGCACGCTGGATTCGGCCTCGATGGAATGAGGCGGAATGCGCAGTTGGGCAACCTGGCGATCGGCCGACGGGTCATTGTCGGCATAGGAGAAAACGGCGGACATGGACTTCCCTTGCAACCCTGCATGCTAAGCCGCGCGCGCCGATGCGTGTGTGGACAAGGTTGTGAATAAACAGTGATCTTCCAGTGCAATCGACTGGAAAACTCAGGCGCAGAAAAAGAAAAGCCGCCCGAAGGCGGCTTTTGCTGCAGCGCACAGGCGCTGTGGACGATCAGGCGGTTTCGCCGTAGACCGTCACGGTGATGTCGACCACCACGTCGGTGTGCAGGGCCACGCTCACGGTGCTGTCGCCGACGACCTTGATCGGGCCGTTGGGCAGGCGCACTTGCGACTTGGCAACCTTGTAGCCTTGCTTGCCCAGTTCTTCGGCGATGTCGCCGTTGGTGACCGAGCCGAACAGACGGCCGTCGACGCCAGCCTTTTGCGTCAGCTTGATGGTCGTGCCACCGAGCTTTTCGCCTTGAGCTTGCGATTCGGCCAGCTTGGCGGCCGCAGCCTTTTCGAGTTCGGCGCGCTTGGCTTCGAATTCGGCCTTGTTGGCGGCGGTGGCGCGGCGGGCGCGGCCCGTCGGGATCAGGAAGTTGCGTGCGTAGCCGTCCTTGACCTTGACGATGTCGCCCAGGCCGCCGACGTTGACAACCTTGTCCAGAAGAATGATTTGCATGGTATCGACTCCTTAGACGCGGTGCTGGTCGCTGTACGGCACCATGGCCAGGAAGCGCGCGCGCTTGATGGCGGTGTTCAGCTGGCGTTGGTAGATCGCGCGCGTGCCGGTCAGGCGGGCGGGGATGATCTTGCCGTTTTCGCTGATGAAGTCACGCAGCGTGTCGATGTCCTTGTAGTCGATTTCCTCGACGCCAGCGACGGTGAAGCGGCAGAAGCGCTTGCGCTTGAACAGCAGCGACTGGGTGTTGCGCTTCGGGCGCTTGTCTTTGTTGAATTTCTTGAACGTGGCCATTTGGGGACCTCTTGTCGAAAATTAATCTTGCTGAAAATCCTGGATGTGCAGGACCGGATGCTTGCCGTTGCCCGGTGTCGCGAGAAAGCCCTGAAAACGCCAGAGACTTCCCATCGACTGCTTTGCGAGCCGTTCGGCGATGGCGCCGAAGGCAACGGCCTTGAGGGCCGTCTTCACCTGCCTGGGTTTACCTGCCTCCTGGAGCGTCGACTCGTGTTCGAGCTTCAGGTCTATGGCGGGCAAGCCGGCTGGTGTGAATCGCAATGCTCCGAGTTCGGCAACGGAGGCGGTCAGCAGAAGCTGGTTGACCCCGGTTGCCGCAGCGGCAGCAGTCACGCCATCAGTTGTTGTTGGCGGCGTATTCGGCCTGCTGGGCCTTGCGAGCCTCTTCGCGCTCGACCGTCTTCATCATCGACGAAGGACCGGTTTCGGCCTTCTTCTTCTGAACGGTCAGGTGGCGCAGCACGGCGTCGTTGAACTTGAACGCGTGTTCGAGTTCGCCCATCACGGTTTGCTCAGCTTCGATGTTGACGCACAGGTAGTGGGCCTTGTTGAGCTTGTTGATCTGGTAAGCCAGCTGACGACGGCCCCAGTCTTCAACGCGGTGGATCTTGCCGCCGCCGGCCGTGATCAGGCCCTTGTAGCGCTCCAGCATGGCCGGAACTTGTTCGCTCTGATCCGGGTGGATCAGCAAAATGATTTCGTAGTGACGCATGGCACTCCTTGTGGATTCTTCCGAAGAAGAGGAAAAGCCACCTGCAGCGTCGGGCGCAGTGTGGCAAGGCAAAGCCGGCGATTATAGCCCTGTAGCGCGCACTTCGGCAAGCCACCTCAGTCGTTGAGGGCCTTGTCCAGGGCGGCTGCCTTTTCCGGGCCCACCGCGGCCCGGATCTTGGGCGCCAGCGCCAGGAGGTCTTCGTAGCTCGTCGTGCCCTCGACCTGCAGGTTGAGCCGGAAGCCCATCAGGCCCAGGCCGCCGGTGAGTTGCGTGGCGATGGGATAGGCGTCCTTGTAGCGCTGCTGCTTGCTGCGCCCGGAGGAGCTCACAGCGGGAGCAGCGGGTGCGGCCGGCGCGACCGGTTTCGCCACTACCTCAGCGGATGCGCCTCCGGCGGCCGGCGATGCTGCGCTGCCCTCCGCCGGCTCGAGCAGGCCCAGCGCCACCATCTGGTCGATGTCTTCGCGGGCAATGCCCATGCCGTTGGCCAGCACCTCATCGACCGAGCGCTTGCCATCGAAAAGGATGAAGGCCGAGCGCTGGCGCGGCGACAGAGGGACCGAGCGGTCCTTGAGAACCTGATGGCCCGTTTGCGTCTTGACAAGAATCATGGTGGTCTTCCCTTCCGGGATGCGCCCGTGAATCTCACAAGTCTGGCATCAATTACGCAATTCGTTTCAATAACACCCCACCGTCGCGGGAATCCCCCCATGGGGATTTCCGCAGTCCGGGCTTCAGCGCTTGGCGAGTTGCTGCCAAGTATCGATCACGCTGTCGGGGTTCAGGGAGATCGATTCGATCCCCTCCTCCGCCAGCCACAGCGCGAAGTCCGGGTGGTCGCTGGGGCCCTGGCCGCAGATGCCAACATACTTGCCCTCGGCCTTGCACGCCTTGATGACGCGGCTCAGCAGCGCCTTGATGGCCGGGTCGCGCTCGTCGAAGTCGGCTGCCAGCAGCTCGAGGCCCGAGTCGCGGTCCAGGCCCAGCGTGAGCTGGGTCAGGTCGTTCGAGCCGATCGAGAAGCCGTCGAAGAACTTCAGGAACTCCTCGGGCAGGATGGCGTTGCTCGGCACCTCGCACATCATGATCAGCTTGAGGTCGTTCTCACCGCGCTTCAGGCCATGCTCGCCCAGCAACGTGGTCACGCGCTCGGCCTGGCCCAGGGTGCGCACGAAGGGCACCATGATCTGCACGTTGGTCAGGCCCATGTCGTTGCGCACGCGCTTCAGCGCTTCGCACTCCATGGCGAAGGCCTCGCCGAAATCGGCGCTCAGGTAGCGTGCGGCGCCACGGAAGCCCAGCATCGGGTTTTCTTCTTCCGGTTCGTAGCGGCTGCCGCCGATCAGCTTGCGGTACTCGTTCGACTTGAAGTCCGAGAGGCGCACGATGACCTTCTTGGGCCAGAAGGCCGCCGCGATGGTCGCGATGCCTTCGGCAACCTTGTCAACGTAGAAGGCGCGCGGCGAGGCGTGGCCGCGTGCCACCGACTCGACCGCCTTCTTCAGGTCGTTGTCGACGTTCGGGTAGTCGAGGATCGCCTTCGGGTGCACGCCGATGTTGTTGTTGATGATGAACTCGAGCCGCGCGAGGCCCACGCCGTGGTTCGGCAGCTGCGCGAAGTCGAAGGCGAGCTGGGGGTTGCCCACGTTCATCATCAGCTGGATGTCGATCTCGGGCATCACCCCGCGCTGCACTTCGGTCACTTCGGTTTCGAGCAGGCCGTCGTAGATGAAGCCGGTGTCGCCCTCGGCGCAGCTCACCGTGACCAGCGTGCCGTCCTTCAGCAGATCGGTGGCGTCGCCGCAGCCGACCACGGCCGGAATGCCCAGTTCGCGCGCGATGATGGCCGCGTGGCAGGTGCGCCCGCCGCGGTTGGTGACGATGGCGGCGGCGCGCTTCATCACCGGTTCCCAGTTGGGGTCGGTCATGTCGGTGACGAGCACGTCGCCGGCCTGGACCTTGTCCATCTCGCTGATGTTGTGCACCAGCCGCACGGGGCCGGTGCCGATTTTCTGACCGATGGCACGGCCCTCGGCCAGCACGGCACCTTTGCCCAGCAGCTTGTAGCGCTGCTCGGCCTTGCCCTGCTGCTGGCTCTTCACCGTTTCCGGGCGCGCCTGCAGGATGTAGAGATGACCGTCGGTGCCGTCCTTGCCCCACTCGATGTCCATCGGGCGGCCATAGTGCTCTTCGATGACCAGCGCGTACCTGGCGAGCTGCTCGACATCGGCGTCGCTCAGCGAGTAGCGGTTGCGCTGCTCGGCCTTGACGTCGGTGGTCTTCACCAGCTTGCCGGTCGCCTTTTTCTCTTCGGGCGTGGCGAACTCCATCTGGATCAGCTTGGAGCCGAGGTTGCGGCGGATGACGGCCTTCTTGCCGGCGCGCAGCGTCGGCTTGTGCACGTAGAACTCGTCAGGGTTCACGGCGCCCTGCACCACCGTTTCGCCCAGGCCGTAGCTGGAGGTGATGAACACCACGTCTTCGAAGCCGGACTCGGTGTCGATGGTGAACATCACGCCGGCGGCGCCGAGGTCGGAGCGCACCATGCGCTGCACGCCGGCCGACAGCGCGACCACGTCGTGCTCGAAGCCCTTGTGCACGCGGTAGCTGATGGCGCGGTCGTTGTAGAGGGAGGCGAACACCTCCTTCATCTTGTGCAGCACGTCATCGATGCCGACCACGTTCAGGAAGGTTTCCTGCTGGCCCGCGAAGGAGGCGTCGGGCAGGTCTTCCGCAGTGGCCGAGGAACGCACGGCGAACGACGCGGCCGGGTTGCCGGCGCTCAGCGTGGCAAAGGCTTCGCCGATGGCTTTCTGCAGGTCGGCCGGGAACGGCTGGGCCTCGACCATGGCGCGGATCTCGGCACCGGCGGTGGCCAGCGCGCGCACATCCTCGGTGTCCAGCGCGGCGAGCCGCTTGCTGATCTTGTCGGCCAGGCCGTCGTGGGCCAGGAACTGGCGGAATGCGTGCGCCGTGGTCGCGAAACCGGTGGGCACCCGCACGCCCTGCGGCAGCTGCGAGATCATTTCGCCGAGGCTGGCGTTCTTGCCGCCAACCGCCTCGACGTCGGTCATTCTCAGGTTTTCAAACGGTACGACCAAGGCGGTCGCGTCGAAAAGTGCAGACATGGGGAAGCTCCAGAAGTTGAAACCGGTGCCGCATGCAGACGGCGCGGCACGATCGTTGTCGTTGCTTTGGGTGCGGGCGCGGTGTGCATGGAAAGAATTGGGGCTGGGAAGCGGATTCCCGATAATGGCCCGGATTGTAGGCGTGGCAAGGTTGCCCGCGCCGCAGGACAAGGCCGCATGACCACGCATTCACGCACTGTTTTCTTCATTTCCGACGGCACCGGCATCACCGCCGAGACCTTCGGTAACGCCGTTCTGGCCCAGTTCGAGATGAAACCGCGCCATGTCCGACTACCTTTTACCGACACGGTCGACAAGGCCCACCAGGCGGTGCGGCAGATCAACCACACGGCCGAACTCGAGGGCGTGCGCCCCATCGTCTTCACCACGCTGGCCAACATGGACGTGCTGGAAGTGATCGAAACCGGCTGCAAGGGCATGCTGCTGGACATGTTCGGCACCTTCGTGCGGCCGCTCGAAATCGAGCTGGCCGTGAAGTCGAACCACCGGATCGGCCGTTTCAGCGACGTCAGCAAGAGCAAGGAATACAACGACCGCATCGCCGCGATCGACTTTAGCCTGCAGCACGACGACGGCCAGAGCAACCGTGACCTGGAAGGCGCCGACGTGATCCTGGTGGGCGTGAGCCGCAGCGGCAAGACGCCAACCTCGCTCTACCTGGCGATGCAGCACGGCCTGAAGGCAGCCAACTACCCGCTGATTCCGGAGGATTTCGACCGGCGGCAACTGCCGCCGGCCCTGATTCCGCATCGCAAGAAGATCTTCGGCCTGACCATCCAGCCCGAGCGGCTCAGCGAGATCCGCAACGAGCGCCGGCCGAATTCGCGCTACGCCAGCCTCGAGAACTGCCGCCACGAGGTGAGCGAGGCCGAGGCGATGATGCGGCGCGCCGGCATCCGCTGGCTGTCGACGACCACCAAGTCGATCGAGGAAATCGCGACCACGATCCTGCAGGAGCTGCGGCCCGAGCGGCTGGTCTACTGAGGTTGATTGCTATCTTTTGGATAGCAATCAGCAACAAGAACAAGAGCTACCCGAAAAGATACTGGACCGTGCCGTCCACGCTCGTCACCGGCTGACACGGCGTGCCCCAGACCGCCTCGATCAGCCCCGGCTGGAGCACCTCAGCCGTCGCCCCCTGCATCAGCCCGCCCGAAGCGCCGCCCAGAACCACCACCTCGTCGGCGTAGCGCCGCGCGAGGTTCAGGTCGTGCAGCACGGCCACCACGCCCACGCCGCGCGCGGCCCAGGCGCGCAGCGGGCGCATCGCCGAATGCTGGTGCGCGAGGTCGAGCGCCGCAGTGGGCTCGTCGAGCAGCAGCCAGCGGGTCGCGCCGTCGGGCCGCGGATGCCAGAGTTGGGCCAGCGCCCGAGCCATGTGGGCCCGCGCCTTCTCGCCACCCGACAGGGTGTTGAGGACGCGCGGCGCCAGCGCCGACACGTCGGTCAGCCCCATCGCCTCTTCGATGATCGCGTCCTCGTCGCGGCCCGGCGATCGGCGGTGCGGGTAGCGGCCCAGCGCCACGATCTCCTGCGCTGTGAAGTCGAAGGCGACCGCGCTCTCCTGCGGCATCAGGGCCCGGCGCAGCGCCAGTGCCGGCATGCCGTGGTCTTCGAGCGGACGGCCGTCGAGCGTCACCCTCCCCCGCGTCGGCGCGCGCTGGCCGGCCAGCACCGATAACAGCGTCGACTTGCCCGCGCCGTTGGGCCCGAGGATGGCCGTTACCCGGCCCGGCGCCAGGTGAACGGAAGCATCGGCGAGCAGCGTCTTCGCCCCGACGCGGACCTCCACACCGGCGCAGCACAGCGCCATCGGATCGCGCGGCATCGCAGTCATATGCGCCCCTTGAAGTGCCGCAGCATCCACAGGAACATCGGCGCGCCGATGAACGCCGTGAGCACGCCCAGCGGCAGTTCGGCCGGCGCCATCACCGTGCGGGCCACAGTGTCGGCCGCCAGCACCAGCGCCGCCCCAAGCAGAGCTGACGCCGGCAACACCACGCGGTGATCGGGCCCGGCCACCATGCGCACCCAGTGCGGCGCGATCAGGCCGATGAAGCCGATGATCCCGGTCGTCGCCGTCACTGCCCCTACAGCCACGGCCGTGACGACGATGGCGCGCCGCTTGATGCGTTCGACATCCACGCCGAGCAGCGCCGCCTGCGCCTCGCCCAGCGCAATGGCGTTCAGCGGCGCCGCCAGAGACCGCGCCGCCACGCACGACAGCAGCACCGCCGCGCCGACCAGCAGCACGGCGCTCCAGCGCGCACCGCCCAGGCTGCCCAGCAGCCAGAACTGCAGGCTGCGCAATTGCTCGTCGGTCGCCATCACGCTGAGAAAACCAAGCCCCGCGCTCGCCAGCGCATTGACCGCGATGCCCGCCAGCAGCATCAGCGCCATGCGCGTGCCACCTTCGCTGCGCGACAGGCCGTAGATCAGCAAGGTCACCGACAGCCCGCCGCCGAATGCCATGAGCACCAGCGTCCAGCTGCCCAGCGTGCGCGGCAGCACGGGCCACAGCCATGCGCCGAGGATGATCGTCACGCCCGCCGCCAGCGCCGCGCCACTGCTGATGCCAACAAGCCCCGGGTCGGCCAGCGGGTTGCGGAACAGCCCCTGCATCAGCGTGCCCGCCATCCCGAGTCCCGCACCCGCCGCCACGCCCAGCACGAGGCGCGGCAGGCGGATGTTGAGAAACACCAGGTGCTCGGGCGATTTGTCGGCGCCCTGCCCCAGCGAGGTCAGCACGCCCCAGAGTTGCGGCAGGCTGATGGCATACGCCCCCGAAACAGCCCCCACCACGAAGGCGGCGACGAGCAGCAACGCACTGCCGCCCAGCACGGCCTGTGCCGAGAAGCGCTGGCTCATGCGGTGGCAGCCAGGAACTTTTCGTGCAGTTCGGCGATGGCCGCAGGCATGCGCGGGCCGAAGCCCAGCAGCAGCAAGGCGTCCTGTGTGATCAGGCTGCGCTTCTTGAACGCCGGCGTGAGCGCAAGCTCGGGCCGCTGCCAGAACTTGTCGACGCCGCCGTGGGCTTCGATGCTCTGCGTGCTGGTGAGGATGATGTCGGGCGCGGCGCTGGCCATGGCTTCGGCGGTCATCGGCCTGTAGCCCTGGAAACCGCGAGTGCGTTGACGCCGCCCGCAAAGCCGATCACCGAGTGCGCAGCGGTCTTCTCGCCCGAAACCTGCGGGCTGGCGCTGTGCGACAGCACGAACAGCACGCGCGGCTTGCGCCCCTTCGACGCTGCGGCCACGCGCTGTTGCACTTGGCTCCAATCGGCATCGAGCTTCGCCTGCAGCTCACGCGCCTGCGCCTCGCGCGCAGCGGCGCGGCCGACGGCCTGTACCTTGCGCTGCACTTCGCCCCAGCTGTGGTCGGCCTCGATGATCTCGACCTTGACGCCCGCGCTGCGAACCTGGTCGAGCACGACAGCCGGGCCTGACTCGTTGGTGGCGATGATCGCGTCGGGCTTCAGCGACAGCAGGCCCTCAGCCGACAGCTGGCGCATGTAGCCGACCTTCGGCGTGGCACGCGCGGCAGCGGGATACAGACTGGTGGTGTCGGTGCCGGCAAGCTGCGCTTCCGCCCCTAGCAGGTAGACGACTTCAGTGATCGCGCCGCTGACGGTCACGAGCTTGGGCAGCTTCGCGTTCTGCGCGAACAGGGGCAGCGCGGTGGCGCCCAGCGACGAGGCGCCGAGCAGGCGCAGCACGTCGCGGCGCTGCAGCGAAAACCGATCGTTCATTTCGTGAAAGGAGGTCATGGGGCCTCGGTCGCAGGTTGAAGACGCGGCAGCTCGCGCACGATGCGACGCCATTCCTCGCGCTCCGGCATGCCGGGCTTGCGCGCGCCGAAGAACATCGCCATCAGCTCGCCCTGCTGGTCGAAGGCTTCGACCGAAGTGACAACGCCGTCGCTGGTCGGCTTCTCGACGATCCAGACGCTGGCAATGCGGTCTTCACGCATGTGCAGGTTGAAGCCGGGGTCGAGCACGTTGAGCCAACGCATCGGCGTCGCGTTCTCGCCGTGGCCCTTCATTTCCATCGGTTCGATGCGCACCACCGGGCCGGAGTGGATCTGGATGCAACCTGGGCTGCCGACGAAAACCATGATCGGCGTGCCGTCGAACGCGGCTTCGTTCAGCAGGCTGCTGATGGCACTCAGTTCGGCGCGCTGAGTGAACTCGCCTTCGGTCAGGCGAAAGCTCTGTTGGCGCTCCACGCCGAACTTGTTCAGCAGGCCGAAGAACTCGTGCGTGTCCTGCATGCCGCGCCAGGCTTCGGCGAGGCCTGCCGTATCGATGGCGCCGTCTTCGCGCGGCGCTGCCTTGTCTTCGGGCGCGGCAAACACCACGGGTTCGTCCGGCGCGGTGAAGCTGTCGATGACCGACTGGAAGGCATCGCGGTCGGTGGCGTCGCGCACGAAGATCTTGTGCACGGCCACGCCCTGCGCATTGAAGAACTGCAGGCTCAGAGACGGCAGCACGCCCGGGTTGGCCGCTGCCTCGCTCACCGCGAAGCCCGCATGCCAGCGGCTGAAGAACAGCCGCAGGTCGATGGCCTCGCCCAGCGCGAGCCCCATCGCGTCGCTGCCCGACACCTTTTCATAGACACCGGTCTTCTCGTGCACCGTGGTCTCGTTGCGCGTGAGCGCCAGCACGGGGCCGCACAGCTCCAGCGCCTGCAGCAGCTCGACCCACGGGCCGTGCAGTCGCGTGGCGCGCAGGGCCTTGTCGTGCGTGTCCATGTGCGCGGCCACCGCTGCGCCTTCGGACAGGCCCATGGCCGCAGCGGCGTCCTTGTGGCGCATGCCCTTGGCGCGCAATGCGGCGAATCGGTCTCGGATGTCTTGGGCGTTGATCATCGGGTTTCCTTGTTGTGGCGAGAGCGGGGTGCGGCGATCAGAAGTCCGCCACGAGCGACACGTTGAAGCTGCGGCCCGGCTGGGTGTAGGCGTCGCGGATCGTCGAGGTCGAGGTCAGGCCGCGCACGTCGCTCCACATCCAGTAGCGCTTGTTGGTGAGATTGACGATTGCCGCAAGTCCTTGCGGATGCGCCACTGTGCGCTCAGGTCGAAGGTGGTGGCAGCGGGCGTCCGGAACTGGGTGCCGGTCGTGACCTCGGTGCCGTCGATGTCCGACCACTTCTTGCGTGCGTGGTTCACGGCGTCGAGGCGCACGCTCCACACCGGCGCCTGGTACTTGACGCCGACGCTGGCCTTGCTCGGGTCGATCGAGTTGAGCGGCCGGTTGTTGGTGCGGTCGCGCCCGCGCGTCTGGCCATAGGCGAAGGGCACGGAGAAGCCGTTGCCGTTGTCGGTGAAGTCGAGTTCGCCCTTGATCTCGAAGCCGCTGATGCGCGCGCGCCCGATGTTGACCGACTGGAAGGTCGCCGGATTGGTGCGCGAGCCGAACACGCCGCCGACCTGGCGGTCGTTCTCGATCAGGTCCTTGTAGTCACCGGTGAACGCGGCCACGTCGAAGCTCAGCACGCCGGTGCGCCCGCGCACGCCGAGCTCGATGTTCTGGCTCTTCTCGGGCTTGAGGTTCGGGTTGGGAATCGTCCTGTAGCCCGAGATCACGTTCTCGAAGAAGTTGTTGACCTGGAACGCGTTGGGCGCCTTGAAGCCAGAGGCGTAGTTGCCGTACACGCTCCATTGCGGCGTTGCGCGGAACAGCACGCCGAGCTTGGGCGATACGGCCGAGCCCGAGAGCGACACGGCCTGCGCGCCGAAGCCGGCCTGCTTCGCGTCGAGCGAGAAGCGGTCGAAGCGGATGCCCGGCGTGATGCTCCAGCGGTCGTGGATGAATTCGTCCTGCACGTAGAACGCGGACGAGGTCTCGCGCGTGTCGGGAAAGCGCTTGAGCGGGAAGGTCTCGCCGGCCGGGGGTACCAGGCCGGTCTGCAGGTTCTCGACGTTGGTGCGCGTGTAGTCGAAGCCGTAGGTGATCTTCTGTGCCCAATCGCCCGTGCGCACGGTCTTGTCGGCCTGCAGGCCGAACTGCCAGGTGCTTTCGTCGTAGGTGACGTCGCGCGTGCGGTCGGCGGCGGTGAAGCGGTCTTCGTAGATGAACTCGCGCGACTTCGCCTTCTGGTAGCTCACCACGGCGAGCAGGCTGTCGGCCATGACGGAGTCCAGGCGCAGGCGGCCGTCGTAGGTGAAGCGGTCGCGCTGCAGGTCGTTCTTCGCGTTGAGGCCGACGACCGAGGTGGACGCATAGGGCGGCTTGGCGACGCCCGAGAGCAGATCGTAGCGGCTGGTCTTCTCGATGTGCTCGAAGGTGAAGCCGTGGCGCTGGTCGGCATTGGGCGTGAGGATGACCTTGGCGAGCAGCGCCTTGTTGCGGTCGCGCTCGGGGTTGGGCGTGGTGCGGTCGACGTTGGCGGCGTTGTTGGTGCCCATGTTCTCCAGCGCGCCGGAGCGGCCCATGTTGGCCGAGATGAGCCACTGCAGCGTTTCGTTGGCCTTGCCCGCTAGCGTGACGCCACCATGCGTGCCGTTGTCGTCGCCGCTGTAGCCGATGCTGGCGCTGCCGCCGAAGCTCTTGCCGTCGCGCAGGTAGGACGACGGATCGCGCGTGATGAAGTTCACCAGGCCCGCGAGGCCGTCGGAGCCATAGAGCGCAGAGGCTGGGCCCTTGATGATCTCGATGCGCTCGACAAGGCTGATGTCGAAGTAGTCGCGCCCGAACGCGTTGGCGCTGAAGACATAGCTGCGCGGCGTGCGGATGCCGTCCGTCAGCAGCAGCACGCGGTTGCCGTCGAGGCCACGGATGTTGAAGCCCGCATTGCTGTCGCGGCCGGTGTTGCCCTGCGCGAGGCCGAAGCGCGCGGGGGCGCGCTTGACGGACACGTTGGGCAGGTCGCGCACCGCGTCGCGGATGTCGGTGATCTGCTTCGATTCGATGTCGTCGCGGTTGATGACCTCGGTGCTCACCGGAAGATCGTCCCTCGCCTGCTCCGAGCGCGAACCGCTCACCACCACTTCATTGAGCGCCGCGACGCGCTGGGCCCACGAGGGTGCCGAAAGACCGAGCCCGGAGGCGATCAGGCAGGGCAGGAGGGCAAGGCGATGGGAGGGACGTCGGTTGAGTTTGGAGGCCACGAAAAAAGGTCCAGAAACAGTTAAAGAACTGCTTGCTGGACCTTCAGGCGCAGAAGACTGCGCGAACGACCTGGCTGGCAATGAAGGGCTGTCGCCCAAGCCTTTTATTGTATGAGAACAATTCTCATTGAAACAACTTAAGGCTTACTCAAGCAGGGGCCGATGTGCGGATCAGATGGTCGAACGCACCGAGCGCCGCCTTCGCGCCGTCGCCGGCCGCGATGATGATCTGCTTGAACGGCACCGTGGTGGCATCACCGGCTGCGAACACACCGGGCACGGAGGTCTGGCCGCGTGCGTCGACGATGATTTCGCCGTGCTTCGACAGCTCGACCGTGCCCTTGAGCCAGTCGGTGTTGGGCACGAGGCCGATCTGGATGAACACGCCTTCGAGCTCGACCTTCTTCAGCTCGCCCGTGGCGCGGTCCTTGTAGACCAGGCCGTTGACCTTCTGGTCGCCGGTGATCTCGGTGGTCTGCGCGTTGGTGAACACGTCGACGTTCTTCAGGCTCCTGAGCTTGCGCTGCAGCACGGCGTCGGCGCGCAATTGCGTGTCGAACTCGATCAGCGTGACGTGGCCCACGATGCCGGCCAGGTCGATCGCCGCTTCGACGCCCGAGTTGCCGCCACCGATCACCGCGACGCGCTTGCCCTTGAACAGTGGGCCGTCGCAGTGCGGGCAGTAGGCCACGCCCTTGTTCTTGAACTCGTGCTCGCCGGGCACGTTGATGTTGCGCCAGCGTGCGCCGGTCGAAATGATGACCGACTTGCTCTTGAGCGACGCGCCGCTTTCCAGCTTCACCTCGATGAGGTCGCTGCCGGGCACCAGCGCTTTTGCGCGCTGCAGATTCATGATGTCGACCTCGTAGTCGCGCACATGCTCTTCGAGCGCGTGCGCGAACTTCGGTCCTTCGGTTTCCTTGATCGAGATGAAGTTCTCGATGCCCATGGTGTCGAGCACCTGGCCGCCGAAACGCTCGGAGGCAACGCCGGTGCGGATGCCCTTGCGCGCTGCGTACACCGCTGCTGCCGCGCCGGCAGGGCCGCCGCCGACGATCAGCACGTCGAACGGGTCTTTGGCGGCGATCTTCTTCGCTTCGCGCTCGACGCCGCTGGTGTCGATCTTGGCGAGAATCTCTTCCAAGCTCATGCGGCCCTGGCCGAACTCGGTGCCGTTCAGGAACACGGTGGGCACGGCCATGATCTGGCGTTCCTTCACTTCTTCCTGGAAGGTGCCGCCTTCGATCATCGTGGTGCGGATGCGCGGGTTCTGCACCGCCATCAGGTTCAGCGCCTGGACCACGTCGGGGCAGTTGTGGCAGGTGAGCGAGACGTAGATCTCGAACTCGAAGTCGCCGTCGAGCGCCTTGATCTGGTCGAGCACTGCCTGCTCGACCTTGGGGGGATAGCCGCCGATCTGCAGCAACGCAAGGATCAGCGACGTGAACTCATGGCCCATCGGCAGGCCGGCAAAGCGCGGGCCGTGGTTTTCGCTCGGGCGGTTGACCGAGAACGAGGGCTTGCGATGGTTGTCGTCGCGGCTTTCGGTCAGCTTGACCAGCGGGGACGATTCGGCAACGTCCTTCAGCAGCGACAGCATTTCGCCCGAGGCCTTGCTGTCGTCGAGCGAGGCGACGATCTCGATCGGCTGCGTGGCGCGTTCGAGGTAACTCTTCAATTGGGCTTTGGTGCTTGCGTCGAGCATGAGGGACTCTCTTTCGATAACTGAAAACTATCAACTGGGGGCAAAAAAGCCCGGGGCCTCGTGAGCGCCCGGGCTTTCGCGCGGGAGACGCTTAGATCTTGCCGACGAGGTCGAACGACGGCGCGATCGTCTTGTCGCCTTCATTCCACTTGGCCGGGCAGACTTCGTTCGGGTGAGCAGCGGTGTAGACCGCGGCCTTGAGCTTGCGCAGGGTTTCCTTGACGTCGCGGGCGATTTCGTTGGAGTGCACTTCGGCGGTCTTGATGATGCCTTCAGGGTTGATCACGAAGGTGCCGCGCAGTGCCAGGCCTTCTTCGGGGATGTGCACGCCGAAAGCGTTGGTCAGCGTGTGGGTCGGGTCGCCCACCAGGGGGAACTTGGCCTTGCCGACGGCCGGCGAGGTGTCGTGCCAGACCTTGTGCGAGAAGTGCGTGTCGGTGGTCACGATGTAGACCTCGGCACCCAGCTTCTGGAACTCGGGGTAATTGTCGGCCGCGTCTTCGACTTCGGTCGGGCAGTTGAAGGTGAACGCCGCCGGCATGAAGATCAGCACGGACCACTTGCCCTTGAGCGTCTCGTCGGACACATCGATGAACTTGCCGTTGAGGTAGGCCTGGGTCTTGAAGGGCTGGACTTGGGTGTTGATCAGGGACATTGAAATTCCTTAGATGCTGCGGTTGGACAAAGATAAGTGCGAGCCATGAGTATAACTACCAATTCAATACATTTGATAGTCAGTATCTATTAAAAGTATTAGGACTTGCTATGTTTACGATGACCGCGAAACGCGTTTGGCGATACATCAATACGAACGTGTATCACCATCACACGCATGCAGACCGGCGCAGCATGGGATTGCTTGCAAGTGCCACTGCGCCCCTCTGACAATCGCTGCTTTCAGAACAAGGAAAAAACCATGAAGGGCGACCCCAAGGTCATCGAACATCTGCAGGCGCAGCTCAAGAACGAGCTCACCGCGATCAACCAGTACTTCCTCCACTACCGCATGCTCAAGCACTGGGGTCTGGACAAGCTGGCGAAGAAGGAATACGAGGAATCGATCGGCGAAATGAAGCACGCCGACAAGCTGATGGACCGCATCTTCATGCTCGACGGCCTGCCGAACCTGCAGGACCTGGGCAAGCTGAACATCGGCGAAGACGTGCCCGAACTGCTGCGCTGCGACCTCGGCGCAGAAACCGGCGCGCAGGCCACCATCAAGGACGGCATCGCGCATTGCGAATCGGTGCGCGACTATGTCTCGCGCGATCTGCTGCAAGAGATCCTGGACGACACCGAAGAGCACATCGACTTTCTCGAAACCCAGATCGACCTGATCGACAAGGTCGGGGTGCAGAACTATCTGCAATCGCAGATGGGCGAACTTGAGTAAGGCAAAGCTCTCGCACCAGCCAATCAACGGGACTTCGGTCCCGTTTTTTATTGCTTTACGTAACTTAACTCTGCACGAATAACAGTCATTCTCATTTGCACGGATAAAATCCGCGCCTTCGATGACTGCCACCCGCCCCGACAACCGCCGCCGTGCCTACTGGCTCAAGACCCTGCACGAATGGCATTGGGTGAGTTCGGCCATCTGCCTCATCGGCATGATCCTGTTCAGCGTCACGGGCTTCACGCTCAACCACGCGGGACAGATCGAGGCCAAGCCGGCCGTCACGAAATTGAGCGGTTCGATCGACGAAGCCCTTCGCGCGCAACTCGAAAAGCAGTTGCCCGCCGCCAAGGCCAGCAAGGGGAAAGCGCCCTTGCCCACCGAACTCCAGACCTGGGTGCAGACGCACTGGGACGTCGGCACCGCCGGCCGCGAGGCCGAGTGGTCGGACGACGAAATCTATCTCTCGCTCCCCCGCCCCGGTGGCGACGCCTGGCTGCGCCTGAGCCTGGCCGACGGCGAAATCGAATACGAGCGCACCGACCGCGGCTGGCTCTCCTACTTCAACGACCTCCACAAGGGCCGCAACACCGGCGCCGCGTGGAGCTGGTTCATAGACATCTTCGCGGGCGCCGCCCTGGTCTTCTCGATCACCGGCCTGTTCATTCTCAAGATGCATGCAGGCAACCGGCCGTTCACCTGGCCGATGGTAGGCATGGGGCTCGTCGTGCCGGTGCTGCTCGCGCTTATGTTCATTCACTGATTCATTCATCAATCGTCGATCCAGGAAAAGAGGTTTCCCGTGCACGTTCGCTATTCACTCGCGCCGCTGGCCATGTCGGCGCTGTTCGCAGCCCCGGCCTTTGCGTCGGGACTGGCCGTCAACATCGAGATACCCCGGCTGAACGTCTCCGAGTACCACCGCCCCTACGTGGCAACCTGGATCGAGCGCGCCGACAACACCGTCGCCGGCACGCTGGCCGTCTGGTACGACGTGCGCACCAAGACCAACAACCCCGAAGGCGAAGGCACGAAATGGTTGAAGGACATGCGCCAGTGGTGGCGCCGCGGCGGCCGCGAACTCGCGGTGCCGGTCGACGGCGTGACGGGCGCCACCAAGCCCGCCGGCAAGCACCAGCTGAGCTTCACCGAAGGCACGGCGCCCATGCCCAAGCTCGCACCGGGCGCCTACAAGCTCGTGGTGGAAGCCGCGCGCGAAGTCGGTGGCCGCGAGGTCGTGAGCATTCCCTTCCAGTGGCCGCCGACGGCAGCCGCGCAGCCAACTGCCACGGGCAAGGAAGAGCTCGGCGAGATCAAGCTCGAACTCAAGCCCTGACTTGCGCCGCACAGCCCCTTTCACCGCCAGCCCGTCACATCAAGGAACTGCCATGACCCATTTCAACCTGCGCGCTGCCTCCATCGCCATTGCCCTGTCAGCCGCCGCTTCGCTCGCCCAGGCGCACAACGCCTGGCTGCTGCCCTCTTCCACCGTGTTCTCCAAGGCCGACACCGTCACCGTCGATGCCGCGGTGTCGAACGACTTGTTCGTTGCCAACCACGCACCGCTGCGACTCGACGGCCTGCAGATCACCGCGCCTGATGGCAGCACCATCAAGCCCGAGACCGAAGCCAAGCTCAAGCTGCGCAACGTGTTCGACGTGAACGTGGCGCAATCGGGCACCTATCGCATCGCCGTGATCAATGCCGGCGCCTTCGCGAGCTGGAAGGACAAGGCCACGGGCCAGACCAAGCGCGCGCGCGGCACGGCTGAGACCATCGGCAAGGAAATCCCGGCCGATGCGCAGGACGTGACGGTCACCCAGTCGTCCGGCCGCATCGAGACCTTCGTGACGGTCGGCAAGCCTTCGGCGCTCAAGCCGACCGGCCAGGGGCTGGAGCTGATCGCCACCGGCAGCCCGACCGACCTGGTCAAGGGCGAGAAGGCCACCTTCACGCTGAACCTCGACGGCCAACCCGCCAAAGGCCTCGAAGTGACGGTGACGGCAGGCAACACCCAGTACCGCGACAAGCTCGAAGAAATCAAGCTCAAGACCGACGACAAGGGCCAGTTCAGCGTGACCTGGCCGGCCGCCGGCATGTACTGGCTCGACGCCAGCACCAAGGACAACAAGACCACGGTGCCGCAAGCCAAGGAACGCCGCCTGAACTACGCGGCCACCCTTGAAGTGATGCCCTGACGCAGCAAGCCACCTTGGGCATTTCGTTCAGCACATGGCGCGCTGGCGGCTACGCCAACGCGGCCGTACCGCGTCCCGCCGATCCCGCGACCCTGCAGCAGCTTGGCGGGCAGACCATGGGCACGACCTGGTCGCTGCGCTTCGACAATCCGCGGATGCTGCCGCTGGCGCAGGTGCGCGCGGCCGTCGAATCGGCGCTTGGCCGTGTGATCGCGCAGATGAGCCACTGGGAGCCGGACTCGGACATCAGCCGGTTCAACCGGGCGCCAGCCGGGTCGCTGCACGTGCTGCCCGCGGAGTTCGCCGAGGTGATGCGCTGTGCTGCGCGATGGGCAGCAGCCAGCGGTGGTGCGATCGATCCGACGGTCGGTCCGCTCGTCGCTTGCTGGGGCTTCGGCCCCGAAGCGCGTGAAGGCGGCCTACCTGCTGCAAAGGCCCTGGCCGATGCGCGTGCGCGCGTCGGCTGGTCGCGGCTGGCCTTCGATTCGGTCGATGGCTCGCTGCTGCAACCGGGCGGCGTCGCGCTCGACCTTTCGGGCATTGCCAAGGGCTTCGCGGTCGACCACGGCGTCGAGGCGCTGCGCGCACTTGGCCTTGTCGACCTTCTCTTTGAAGTCGGCGGAGAGTTGCGAGGCACCGGGCAACGTCCCGGTGGGCAGCCCTGGCAAGTGCTCGTCGACGGCGACCCGACCAAGGCGCGGCGCGTTGCGCTCGCCGACATGACCATCGCCACTTCGGGCGACCGCTGGCATCGGCGCTCGCACGAAGGGCGCCACTGGTCGCACACCATCGATCCGCGCACGGGCGAGCCTGTCGCTCATGCGCTGGCCAGCGTCACCGTGCTGCACGTGGAATGCATGCAGGCCGACGCGCTGGCCACCGTGCTGACGGTGCTGGGCCCGGACGAAGGATTCGACTTTGCGCAGCAGCACGACGTTGCCGCGCTGTTCGTGAGCCATGGCGACGCATCGCCTGCGGCAAAGGCCACGCGCGCGTGGCCCGCACTGGCCGGGGCATGAACGACCTCACCTTGCGCGCGCTGGGTGCGGGTTCCACCGTGGTGGCGTATGCGGCGCTTTGTGCGTCGATCTACATGCGCGAGCGCAGGCGTCAAGCCGCTGCCGCACGCGACGCCGTGGCGCTCTCGGGGAGCGGCGACGAGCCCCCCATTCTCGTGCTGTTCGCCAGCCAGACCGGCCAGGCCGAAGCCATCGCCTGGCAGACCGCGCGGCAGCTGAGCGCCGCAGGCATGCCGGCTCGCGTGATGGAGCTGAACACGCTCGATGCCCCGACGCTTGCCGCCGCGCGGCGTGCACTCTTCATCGCAAGCACCTACGGCGAAGGCGACGCACCTGATGGCGCCAGCGTGTTCGCCGAACGCGTGATGATGAATTCGCCACCCAAGCTGCCTTCGCTGCGCTATGCCGTTCTGGCGCTGGGCGACCGCCAGTACGCCAACTTCTGCGGCTTCGGCCGCGCGCTCGACGAGTGGCTGCTTGCGACGGGCGCCAAGCGCGAGTTCGATCGCATCGAGGTCGACACCAGCGACCCTGCGGCACTGGCCGCATGGCAGGCGCAATGGGGCGATATGCCAGCGGCCGACGACAGCGCGACTACCAGCTTCACGCAGTGGCGGCTCGTTGCACGCGAGCGGCTCAATCAAGGCAGTGCGGGCGCACCTGTCTTCCACCTCGGACTTGTGCCGCAGGCCGGTGCGATGCCGCATTGGGTTTCGGGCGACCTGGCGCAGGTGGCGGTGGCGAGCGATCCGGCGCGCCCGCGCGACTATTCGATCTCATCCGTGCATGCCGACGGCGAACTGCAATTGCTCGTCCGGCAGGAGCAACATCCCGACGGGACGCTTGGTGCTGCGTCAGGGCTGCTCACGTCCACCCTCAGCATCGGCGACACGGTGGCCTTGCGGCTGCGGCCTCATCGGGGATTCCGCCTGGATGGCAACGAAACGCGGCCGCTGATCCTCATCGGCAATGGCACCGGCCTGGCTGGTCTGCGCGCGCACCTGCGGGCCCGTGCCGCCGCGGGCAGGCACGACAACTGGCTGGTGTTCGGCGAACGCCAGGCGGCCCACGACTTCCTTTATCGCGAAGAAATCGAAACCTGGCAGGCCAACGGCGTGCTGCAGCGGCTCGACATGGTGTTCTCGCGCGATCAGGCGGAGCGCTTCTATGTCCAGCACCGGCTGCTGCAGTCGGCCGACGCCTTGCTGCGGTGGCTGCACGACGGCGCGGCCGTCTATGTCTGCGGAAGCTTGCAAGGCATGGCGTCGGGCGTGGACGCCGCGTTGCGGCAGGTTGCGGGTGAGGCGCTGGTGAATGAGCTGACAGCCAGCGGGCGCTATCGCCGCGACGTCTATTGAGGCCCGCACGCCTGCTTCAGTTGCGCGATAGCAACAGAAAGCAAAACTTTCGGATTAGAAAGTGCTCCATCTGCGTTTCGTCGTATTGAGAAGCAATATCATTCTCAGCGATTTACAAACGCTTTGTAAGTCGACTCACCCAGCCAGTCCGCCCTCGCTTCTCCAGAAAACGCAGGCCGCCAGGACATCGCCAGTCGAGTCCTGCTGCCGCCCTTTTCGGAGAAGAACTTCATGGCCTACATCAAGAGCCGCAAACACACCGTTTCGCGCGCCGTTCCACACCTCTCAGGCGCTGCCGCCGCCACGCTGATGGCCATTGCGGCCCCAGCCGCTCTCGCCCAATCGGGTGGCGCGCTGCCTGAAGTCCGCGTGCAGGACTCCACCGCCGCCGACTACAAGACCGACAACTCGTCGAACCCCAAGTTCACGGCTCCTCTGGTGAACACGCCCCAAACCATCCAGGTCATCAAGGAACAGATCATTCGCGACCAGGGCGCGACCACCCTGACCGAGGCGCTGCGCAACACACCCGGCGTGGGCACCTTCTTCCTCGGGGAAAACGGCAACACCAACACAGGCGACGCCGTCTTCATGCGCGGCTTCGACAGCTCGAGCGCGATCTTCGTCGACGGCATCCGCGACCTGGGCTCGGTGTCGCGCGACGTGTTCAACATCGAACAGATCGAGGTCGTGAAGGGCCCGTCGGGCACCGACGTGGGCCGCACCTCGCCCACCGGCTACATCAACCTCGTCACCAAGAAGCCGAAGCTCGAAGACAGCTTCCTTGGTTCGCTCAGCTTCGGCAGCGCCGACTTCAAGCGCGGCAGCGTCGACTGGAACAAGTCGCTCAGCAGCGCCAACGGCATCGGCGCGGCGTTCCGCCTCAATGCAGTAACCGAAGACGGCGGCGTGGCCGGCCGCGATTTCGTCAAGAACAAGCGCACGGCGATCGCCCCGTCGCTGGCCCTCGGCCTGAACAGCCCGACGCGTATCTTCCTCGACTACCTGCACGTCAAGCAGAACAACATTCCCGATGGCGGTGTGCCCACCATCGGCCTGCCGGGCTACAGCACGCCTGACGCCACCGCGATCACGCGCGGCCTGGCGCGCCGCACCTACCTGAACGCCGCCGCGCGCGTGGATTCGAGCAACTTCTACGGCACCAGCTCGGACTTCGACAATGTGACCGCGGACATGTTCACCGCGCGCATCGAGCACGACCTGACGCCCGACATCACCATCCGCAACACCACGCGCTACGGCAAGACCTCGCAGGACTACATGCTGACGTCGTTCATGGGCGGCGGCCTCACGGCGTCGGCAACCGGTGTCGGCCAACTGCCGGCCGCGAACGCGGGCTTCCTCAACACGGTGATCCCCACGATTCCCGCCAGCTGGACCGTCACGCGCAACCTGCCCACCAACAAGGACCAGGAAAACACGATCTTCACCAACCAGACGAGCGTGTCGGCCAAGTTCAACACCGGCAGCATCAGCCACTCGTTCAACGGCGGCCTCGAATTCATCCGCGAGAAGCAGACCGCCAACAACTACTACGCTGCGGGCTACCCCAGCGTAGGCACCACGCTGGCAGCAGCCGGTTCGTGGCCAGCCGCCAACCTGTACAACCCGAACCCGTACGTGAGCGGCTACAACCGCATTGCCAACGGCACCGGCTCGGACGGCAGCACCGACACCATCGGCCTCTACGCCTTCGACACGCTCAAGTTCAACGAGCAATGGCAGTTGACCGCCGGCCTGCGCTATGACCACTACTCGACCACGTACAACGCCACCGCGCTGACGCTGGCACGCACCGGCAACGGCCCGCAGACCTCGACGATCACGCCGACCAACCTGAAGCTGTCGGACAACCTGCTCTCCGGCAAGATCGGCCTGGTCTACAAGCCCACCGAGAACAGCAGCGTCTACGCGGCCTACGGCACCGCCGCACAGCCGCCGGGCGGCGCCAACTTCCAGCTGGCCGCCAGCGGCACCGGCAACAGCGCCGGGCGCACCGACTTCCTGCCGCAGAAGGCCAAGACCTACGAGGTCGGCACCAAGTGGGACGTGATGAACAAGCGCGTGGCCCTGACGGCGGCGCTGTACCGCACCGACGTGAGCAACGAAGTCGTGCAGGACGCGGTCTCGCAGCAGTACTTCCAGACCGGCAAGAAGCGCGTGCAGGGCGTCGAGCTGGGCGTATCAGGCGCGCTGACCGATAACTGGGGCGTGAGCTCGGGCTTCACCACCATGAACACCCGTGTGGCGAGCGGCCCCTCGGTGCTGGCCGATGGCTCGACCGCCCTCGCCTACACGCCGAAGAAGGCCTTCACGCTCTGGACCACCTACCAGTTCCCGTTCGGCCTGACTGTCGGCGGCGGCGCCCGCTACAACGGCAAGCTGCAGCGCGGCACCGACGGTGCGGTGGGAACGCCGGCGTACGTCGATTCGTACTGGGTGTTCGATGCGATGGCCTCCTATCGCATCAACAAGAACATCGACATCCAGCTGAACCTGTACAACCTGTTCGACAAGGACTACGTGGCGGCCATCAACAAGAGCGGCTACCGCTACACGCCGGGCACGCCGCGCTCGGCCAAGATCACCGCGAACTTCGCGTTCTGACGGTCCTTGTGCGCGCCGGGTTCGCCCGGTGCGGTGCGAAACTCGAGCCCCGGCCCGCGCCGGGGCTTTTCTCTTTGCGGAGTTCCTGAAAATGATGCTGCATGTGCCCGAAGTGCTGAGCCCTGACCAGGTGCGCGAAATGCGCGCCGCGCTCGACGCCACGCAATGGACCGACGGGCGCGAGACGGTCGGCGCACAAGGCGCGCAGGTCAAGCGCAATCGCCAGTTGCCGGAACAGTCGGCCGTCGGCCGGGAGCTGGGCAACATCGTGCTGGCCGCGCTGGCCCGGCACTCGCTCTTTTTCTCGGCAGCGCTTCCGTCGCGCTTCGTGCCGCCGCTGTTCAATCGCTACGAGGGGGGCGAGCATTACGGCGTTCATGTCGACGGTGCGGTCCGTGCTCTGCCCGGCAGTGGTCAACAACTGCGCACTGACCTGTCGTGCACCCTCTTCCTGTGCGACCCCGAAGACTACGAGGGCGGCGAACTGGAGGTGATCGACACCTACGGCTCGCACGAAGTGAAGCTGCCGGCCGGCGATCTCATCCTCTACCCGGCCAGCAGCCTGCATCGCGTTCACCCTGTGACCCGGGGTGCGCGGATCTGCTCATTTTTCTGGCTGCAGAGCATGGTGCGAAACGATCAGCAGCGCAGCATGCTGTTCGAGCTCGACCAGAACATCCAGAAACTGCGCGCGCGCCTCGACGAATGCGAGGAAACGGTGGCGCTGACCGGGCACTATCACAACCTGCTGCGGCTCTGGTCGGAGGTCTGATTCCGGGGGAACAAGATGTTGCATGAATCAGTAACACATAGTTATTGCAAATGCGATGGATTCTTATTTATAATCGACCACATCCAACAGCCAGCCAACTGCCGCTTTCACAGCCATGATCGTTTGCGTCTGCCGCCGAGTCTCCGACCGAGAAATCGCACGCCACGTGCGGGCCGGCATGACTTTTGACGAAGTGCAATTCGAACTTGGCGTGGCCACCCAGTGTGGTCAATGTGAAGGTTGTGCGCGCGATATCGTCGCGCAGTGCAGCGCTTCGCATCCGGTCGCCGCGCTGAATTGCGATTCGGGTCCGAGAGCGATCCAGCTTGCCAACTCCATCAAGGAAAGCAAGGCATGGAACTCGTCTCGGCACTCGGCGGCAGCCTGATTCTGGTCGCAGGTTCGGTCTGGTGGATCTTTCGCAAGTAGCGCGCGTGGCGTCTTCGTAGCGGTTTTGCTGCAATCGGGGCACCTTTCGCGGTGCCCGCATTCGAATGGTTGATCGTGTCTGACCGCTTTGCTCCCCCCCCATCCGTCCTTGGCCTTTCGCGCAATGTCGTCATTGCCGGCGGTGTCATCCTGTTTCACGCGGCCGCGCTCTGGGCGCTTCAAAGCGGATTGCTGCGCCGCGCCGCTGAAGTGGTGATTCCCGTCGAAATATTGAGCCAGTTCGTCGAGCCACCGAAGCCGAAGGCGGACCCGCCTCCGCCGCCACCACCACCGCCCCAACCCAAGGTGACCAAGGCGCCGCCTCCGCCGCGGCCCCAGGCCATTCGCGAGCCGAAGCCCACGCCGGCGCCCATGGCGCCCGTCGGCGTCACGGAACCGCCCCCACCGGCAACGCCGCCGGCACCTCCCGCTCCACCGGCGCCGCCCGCGCCACCACCTGCCCCCCCGGCGCCACCGGCCGTGCAGTTGCCGTCGAGCAATGCCGACTATCTTCAGAATCCGAAAGCCACCTACCCCGCCATGAGCAAACGGCTCGGCGAACAGGGCAAGGTGATCGTGCGGGTGCTCGTCGGTGTCGACGGTCTGCCCAAGAGCGCCGAGGTCAAGAAATCCAGCGGCTTCGATCGCCTCGACGAGGCGGCCGTGGAATACATCATGAAATGCCGGTTTGTGCCCGGCAAGGTCAACGGCGTGGTGCAGGCCATGTCCTATGACGCCCCCGTCAATTACGTCCTGAACTAATTTTTCTCTGGAGCAACTTCGTATGGATTCCCAATTTGGCTTGATGAACGTCTGGAATCAAGGCGATTTCGTCACCAAGGCCGTGGCGGTGCTGCTGGTTGGCATGTCGCTCGCGTCGTGGATCGTGATCATCGTCAAGGCACTCGATGTCGTCCGCTACAAGCGCCTTGCCAAGCATTCGCAGGACTTCTGGCACAGCGAAGACTTCGCCACCGCGCTGAACAAACTGGGCAAGGACGACAGCAACCCCTTCCGCGCGCTGGCCCTTGAAGGCCGCGAGGCGGCTGCTCACCACCGCAACACCAAGGCCCATCTGCACGATGCGCTCGACGTGAGCGACTGGATCACGCGCGCACTGCGCAATGGCATCGACGCCTTCACCGCCCGACTGCAGACCGGCCTCGCGATCCTGGCTTCGGTCGGCTCCACCGCGCCGTTCATCGGCCTGTTCGGCACTGTCTGGGGTATTTATCACGCGCTCATGAGCATCAGCTCGGCCGGCCAGGCGACCATTGACAAGGTGGCTGGCCCGATCGGTGAAGCGTTGATCATGACGGCGCTCGGCCTTGCCGTGGCCATTCCCGCGGTGCTGGGCTACAACGCACTGGTGCGCGGCAACAAGTTCGTGCTGACCAAGCTCAACGCCTTCGCCCACGACCTGCACGCCTACTTCGTGACCGGCGCCCGCGTCCAGAGCGGCAGCGGCGATGCCATCGTGGTTCCGCTCAAGAAGGGCTGAGCATCATGGCTTTCGGAACGCAAGACGAACCCGATGAGGTGATGAACGAGATCAACATGACGCCGCTGGTCGACGTCATGCTGGTGCTCCTCATCATCTTCATCATCACCGTGCCGGTGATGAAGCACGCAGTCAACATCGACCTGCCGCGCGCTTCCAGCGAGCCAGAGCAGCCCAAACCGCAGAACATCCTGTTCAGCGTCACGGCTGACGGTTCCTACTACTGGAACGAACAGAAGATCGACGACAGCGAGCTGCCCAACCGCCTCGCCGCCGAAGCCGCCAAGGAACCGCAGCCCGAGCTGCATATCCGCGGCGACAAGGCCGTGCGTTACGAGCGCGTGGCCAAGGCGATGTCGGAAGCCCGTGAAGCCGGTGTGCGCAAGATCGGCTTCATCACGGAGCCTGAAGCGAAGTGATCTGAAATCGCAAGCCAAAAAAAGTTGATCGCGACGATTGACTTTTTATTGCGAATCATTATCATTCACTCATCGCTTCGATAAGGGAACTCCAGATGCCAGCCACACCGAATGCCTTTTCTGTCCTGAACCATCCTTCGCTCGACCAGTCGGGTGGCGGCCATGCGTCCATCCAGGCAACGCGTCCGGTGCCGATGGTCGAAAGCACGGAGCTTCTGAAAGGAAGCAAGACCGTGGGCATCATGCACAACGGTTCCCTCTACCGGCTTCAAGCCACCAAACTCGGCAAGCTGATCCTGACCAAGTAAGTCGTCCAGCCCGCCCTTCGCGCAAGTTTCATCGTGGGGCGACTCAAGGAGATTCATCTCCGAAGGGTCGTTTTTTGCTAGCCAACGGTTCGCCGACTAGCCAAGCTTTTTTTCACGCTGAAGCAGCCCAAAAGAAAACGCCGACCTCGAAGTCGGCGTTTTGCTTTGTGCGGAAGAAAAACTCAGAGGCCGAGAGCCGCAATGCCCGCCTTGGCAATCTGGGCATCTTCATTCGACTTCACGCCGCTCACGCCAACAGCGCCGATCACCTGGCCGTCCTTGACGATAGGCACGCCGCCTTCGAGCAAGCCCTGCACTTCGGGAGCCGTCAGGAACGCCGTGCGGCCGCCGTTGATGATGTCTTCGTAGACCTTGCTTTCGCGCCGGCCCATAGCTGCCGTGTGCGCCTTGGCAGGAGCGATGTGCGAAGACAGCGCCGCGGCGCCGTCCAAGCGCTGCAGCCAGAGCAGGTTGCCGGCGTCGTCCGAGATCGCGATCGTCACCGCCCAGTTGTTCTTCAGGGCCTCGGCTTCAGCCGCTGCGGCAACGGCCTTGACGTCGGCGAGTTCGAGGAAAGATTTGGTCTTCATGATGAGCTCAGTTTGCGTGAAAACCCGACAGCATAACGGCCATGCTGCCAGGGGTGTCTTAAGGGCTTGAGAACACCCCGCATACGGTCTTTGCGACACCCCCTCTTGCAGCCCCCTAGAATGCGCCCAACTGCGTCATTGCAGCAATCACAGGAGCTCCGGCCATGAACGACCGCGTTACCACCCTAGATACTTCAACAGGCTACGGCCAGCCGCTGGCGCAGGCTGAACGCCAGCGCGTACTGCGCAACACCTACTGGCTGCTTGCACTGAGCATGCTGCCCACCGTTCTGGGCGCCTGGGTCGGCGTGAGCACCGGCATCACCCGCTCGCTCACCGGTGGCCTGGGCCTCATCGTCTTCCTCGGCGGCGCCTTCGGCTTCATGTTCGCCATCGAGAAGACCAAGAACTCCGCCGCCGGCGTGCCGGTGCTGCTGGCCTTCACCTTCTTCATGGGCCTGATGCTGTCGCGCCTGATCGCGATGGTGCTCGGCTTCAAGAATGGCTCGGAACTCATCATGACGGCCTTCGGCGGCACCGCCGGCGTGTTCCTCGTGATGGCCTCGCTGGCCACGGTCATCAAGCGCGACCTGTCAGGCATGGGCAAGTTCCTGTTCGTCGGCGCGCTGGTGCTGATGTTCGGCGCCATCATCAATGTGTTCGTTGGTTCGACCACGGGCATGCTGGTCATCTCGGTGGCTGCCATCGGCATCTTCTCGGCCTACATGCTCTATGACCTGAAGCAGATCATGGACGGCGGCGAAACCAACTACATCAGCGCCACGCTCGCGCTATACCTCGACCTGTTCAACGTGTTCCAGAGTCTGCTGGCGCTGCTGGGCATCTTCGGCGGCGAGCGCGACTGAACGAACGAACAAGCGAGCGAATCGCGCTCACCAGAACAAAGGGCCCCGAGGGGCCCTTTTTCATTCCAGCTCGAAGACCGCTATCGACTCGACGTGCGCGGTGTGCGGAAACATGTTGACCACCCCCGCGAATGTGCAGCGGTAGCCCGCCTGGTGCACCAGCAAGCCGGCGTCGCGCGCGAGCGTTGAGGGATTGCAACTCACGTACACGATGCGCTTGGGCGGCGTCCAGCCATCAGTGCGCAACTCGGGCTGCTGGTGTAGGTCGGCCATGGCCTTGGCCAACGCGAACGCGCCTTCGCGCGGCGGATCGACCAGCCACTTGTCGGCGCTGCCATCTGCCACCAGCATCGCCGGCGTCATGTCGAACAAATTGCGCGCCACGAAGGTTGCAGGCGACAACGCACGGCGGGCCGAGGTTGCAGGCTGGTTTCTCTTGAAGTTGTCGGTCGCGCGCGCCACCAGCGTGTCGCTGCCCTCGATGCCCAGCACCTCGCGCGCCTTGCTCGCCAGCGGCAGGGTGAAGTTGCCGAGGCCGCAGAACCAGTCGATCACGCGCTCGTCCGACTGCACGTCGAGCAGGCGCAGCGCCTTGCCCACCAGCGCCCGATTGATGTGCGGATTGACCTGCGTGAAATCGGTGGGCTTGAACGGCATCGTGACACCGAACTCCGGCAGCCGATACGCCAGCGGCGTGCCGCCCTCTTCCAGCAGCTTCACGGTTTCCGGCCCCTTGGCTTGCAGCCACCACTGGACGCCTTCGTTGCCCGCGGCAAAGGCCTTCAACCGATCGATGTCCGCACGCGAGAGCGGCTCGAGGTGACGCAGCACCAAAGCGATCGTGCCGAGCCGCGTGGAATCGGGTGCGTCACCGCAGGCCAATTCGATCTGCGGGCATGTCTCGCGCGCATCCATCGAACCGATCAACGCGCGCAGCGGCATCAGCATCTCGCTGACCTGCTTCGGCAGCACCGGGCACACCTGCATGTCGGCCAGGTAGCGGCTCTTGCGTTCGTGAAAACCGATCAGCACCGTGCCCTTCTTGACCACATGGCGCACCGAAAGACGCGCGCGGTAGCGGTAGTGCCAAGCCGGCCCTTCGAGCGGCCGCAGCAGGTTGTCGGGTTTGACCTTGCCGAGGTGCCACAGGTTGTCTTCCAGTGCGCGCTGCTTCACGGCCACCTGGGCGGCCGCGTCCAGGTGCTGCATCTTGCAACCGCCGCAGGCACCCGTGTGCAGGCCGAAATGCGGGCAGCCCGGGCGCACCCGCTGCGACGATTCGCGGCGGATGGTCGTGACCGTGCCCTGCTCCCAGTTGTTCTTGCGGCGATGGACATTGAACTGCACTTCCTCGAAAGGCAATGCGCCTTCGATGAACACGACCATGCCGTCGGCCTTGTGCGCCACGCCCTGCGCATCGAGGTCGAGAGACTCGACCTGCAGCCATTCTTCGCCGGGATTCGTGGGGACTTTCTTTTCTTCGATGGATTCCGTCATCCCCCGATTGTCTCAGCGTGGCCGGGCCCCCTAGAACAGCGCGTCGCGGCCCACGCCCGAACGGGCCAGTTGGCGGCGCATCTTGGCCAGCGCCTCGTTCTGGATCTGCCGTACACGCTCGCGCGTGAGGCCGAGGCGCACGCTCAGCACCTCCAGCGTTTCGGGCTCGCGGTCGTGCAGGCCATAGCGCCCCTCCAGCACCTCGCGTTCGCGCGCATCGAGGGCGTGCACCCATTGGTCGAGCAGGCGCTCCACCTCGTGCGTGTGCGCCACGCCAGTCGGACTACTCTGCTCGTCTTCAGAAGCCACGGTATCGGCCAGCGTGAAGCCCTCGTCTCCCCGGGCATCGCCCGCATCCAGCGAGCGCGGGGCCTCGGACAGGGCCAGCAGGTCGGCCACCGCCTGCACCTCGCGGCCCAGCAGCGCAGCAATGTCTTCCACGCGCACGCCGTCGGGCCGGTGCGCAAGGAATTCGGCGTCGCCTTCGAGGGTGCGGCGAGCCCTCAGAACTTGCTGCAGTTCGCGCACCACATGCACCGGCAGCCGGATCGCACGCGCCTGCGTCATGACGGCGCGCTCGACAGACTGGCGGATCCACCAGGTCGCATACGTGGAAAAGCGAAAGCCGCGTTCGGGCTCGAACTTGGTGATGGCGTGCATCAGGCCAAGATTGCCTTCCTCGATGAGGTCGGACAGCGGCACGCCCCGGCCCAGGTAGCTCTTGGCGATGTTGACCACGAGCCGCAAGTTGTGCTCGATCATCGATTGGCGCGCGGCGAAGTCGCCAGCCCGCGCGGCGCATGCAGTCTGGTATTCCTGCGCGGGCGTGAAGAGTTCGGTGCGCCGGACCTGGCGCAGGTAGATGGTCAGCGCATCCGCGCCCTCGCCGCCAATCAGTTCGCTCGCGACGCCATTGGGCAGCGCGGTGTCTGTCGACGACGGATCTACGCCTTCTTCTTGGGGACCAGCGCTCTCGCTGGTGAGCTCGCGCTGACCCTTGCTGGAAGATGGGCTGCTGCCCCTGCCCGCCGACCCGCGCACAGGCAACAGCGTACGGCGGGGGCGGGAGGCAGCCATGGCATCACCGGCCGGGCAGGTAGCGCGAAGGATCGACGGGCTTGCCCTGGCGGCGAATCTCGAAATGCAGCTTCACGCGATCAGCATCGCTGTTGCCCATCTCGGCGATCTTCTGGCCCTTCTGAACCGACTGGTCTTCCTTCACGAGCAGCGTCTGGTTGTGCGCATACGCCGTGAGGTAGGTGTTGTTGTGCTTCAGGATGATCAGGTTGCCATAGCCGCGCAGACCCGCACCCGCATAGACCACACGACCGTCGGCGGCGGCCAGCACGGGGTCGCCCGCCTTGCCGCTGATGTCGTAGCCCTTGTTCTTGGCTTCGTCGAAACCCGCGATCAGCGAACCGCTGGCGGGCCAGATCCAGCCGAGGTCTTCATCACCCGAGTTGCCGCTGCCAGGACTGGCTGGGGAAGCCGTAACCGGGGCCGGTGGCTTGCTCGCACCGCTGGCAGGCGTCGTAGGCACCACCGCAGGCTGCGGCGTCACAGGCTTCGTGACCGCACCTTCGGAAGAAGTGGCCGGAGGCGTCGCGGGCGCGGCCGCAACAGCCGTTCCCGAACCAACTGGCGGAATCACGCGCAGCACCTGGCCGACTTCGATCAGGTCTGGGTTATCGATGTTGTTCCAGCGAACGATGTCCTGCCAGCGCTGGCCGGTTTCATTGCCGATACGGCGGATCGTGTCGCCCGGGCGCACAGCGTAGTAGCCAGGCTTGCCATAGTTTTCGATACCGGCGAGTGGCTTGCCGTTGGCATCTGTGGTGATGGGCGGGCCGCCGGGCACTGCTGCGCCTGGCGCGCGCGTCATGGTGCCGCGGTCTTCGACCGGTGCCGGCCCACGCGGTGTGGAACAGCCCGCGATCACGAGCACAAAGGCCAACGTGACGCCAGCGAACCAACTCCGATTGCCAAAACCCTGCATTTGTTATTCCTTCAAGCGATACCCGATTTTAGGGGGACAAAGTGAACCGCCTCAAGAATGAGCCGCTCCAGTCCCCGTGAGGTCTTGTCGATGACGACAAGGGCTTGACCACCACTCGCTGATTGGGTTGGCGCCACGATGCGGCCGCCCACCGCGAGCTGCGCAATCCAGGCCTCGGGCACCGCCTCGCCGCCTGCCGCGGCAATGATGCCGGCATAGGGCGCGCCCTTGGCATAGCCGACCATCCCGTCGCCCAGCATCAGGTGCACCGTGGCCAAACGGAAGTGCCGCAGGTTGGCGCGCGCTCGCTCGTGCAGGCCACGCAGACGCTCGATGCTGTAGACCTCGGTCGCAACATGATTCAGCACGGCCGCCTGGTAACCGCAACCGGTGCCGATCTCGAGCACGCGGCCCAGTTTGTCCTGCGGCTTTCCTGCCAGTGCGGGTGCACCCATCAGCAGCTCGATCATGCGGGCCACCACGTTGGGCTTCGAAATGGTCTGTCCCAACCCGATCGGCAGGCTCGTGTCCTCGTACGCCTGGTTGACCAGCGCACTGTCGACGAAACGATGCCGCTCCACGGCCCCCATCGCGCGCAGAACGCGCGGATCGGAAATACCTTGTGCCGCGAGCCTCTGCACCATGCGCGCGCGCACGGCATCAGACGCCATCGAGGGCGTGGAGTGCACCAAGGGCTTGGCCGGCACGGCGGGCATGCGCCCACGCGTGGCGGCAGAAGCAGTAGGTGTCAGGCGAACGGGGAAACTGGGCCGCTGTGTGGCCATGTCAGTTGCCGAGACGGGCCACCGTCTCGCGCCATTGGCCGAGATTGGCGTGGTCGGTCAGGTCGATCTGCAGCGGTGTCAGCGCGATGTGGCCGGCTGCAGTGGCATGGAAGTCGGTGCCTTCGCCGCTGTCCTTGGCGCCGCCCGCGCCGGCGATCCAATACATGGTCTCGCCGCGAGGACTGTCCTGCGTGATCACCTTCTCAGCCGCGTGGCGGCGGCCGAGCCGGCAGACCTTGACGGGCTTCAACTCGTCGAAAGGCAGGTTCGGCACGTTCACGTTGAGCAGGAAAGCACCGCCGTCGAGCATGCGTTCGCGTTCGATCTGCTGCACCAGTCGACGCGCCACCTGGGCGGCCGCATCCACATGTGCCCAGCCTTTTTCGATCTGCGAGAACGCAATGGCCGGAATGCCGAACAGATAGGCCTCCATCGCCGCACCGACCGTGCCCGAATAGATGGTGTCGTCGCCCATGTTGGCACCGTTGTTGATGCCGGAAACCACCAGGTCGGGCCGATAGTCGAGCAGGCCCTTGAGCGCGATGTGCACGCAGTCGGCTGGAGTGCCGGTCACATAGCGAAAGCCGTTGTGCGCCTCGCGCACGTAGAGCGGTGCCGCCAGGGTCAGCGCGTTCGACTTGGCACTGTTGTTGTGCTCGGGTGCAACCACCTCGACCTCGGCGATGTCCTTGAGCGCGTCGTGCAGCGCGACGATGCCCGGCGCCTGAAAGCCATCGTCGTTGGAAATTAGTATCTTCATGGTGTCCTGGATGCGCTCAGATTGTAGGCGTCGGGTGCGTCGCAGCAGGGACAAGCCCACCCCACCGCGCCACCTATCATCGCCCGCATTCATTGGCCGAACATTACCTACCCGAAGGAGACCCGAGCATGCACGCATGGCTTTGCGAAAACCCCACCGGCGTCGACGCGCTGACCTGGAAAGAACTGCCGACACCAACACCGGGCCCGGGTCAGGTGCTGATCGAAATCAAGGCGGCGAGCCTGAATTTCCCCGATCTGCTTATCGTGCAGAACAAATACCAGATGAAGCCGCCCCTCCCCTTCGTGCCGGGCTCTGAATATGCGGGCGTCGTCCAGGCGGTCGGCGATGGTGTCACGCACCTCAAGGTCGGGCAGAACGTGGCCTGCCTTTCGGGCACTGGCGGCTTCGGCACCCATACGCTGGCGCCCGCGGCCCTGTGCATGCCACTGCCTGAAGGTTTCGGTCACGTCGATGCGGCGGCTTTCATCATGATCTATGCCACATCGTGGCATGCACTGATGGACCGCGCGCAACTCAAGGCCGGCGAAACCGTGCTGGTGCTCGGTGCGGCTGGCGGCGTGGGTACGGCGGCCATCCAGATCGCAAAGGCTGCAGGAGCCAAGGTGATCGCAGCCGCCTCCACTGATGAGAAATGCGAGCTTTGCCGTTCCATCGGCGCCGACGCGACGATCAACTACACGACGCATGCGCTGCCCAACGGTTTTCGCGACGCCATCAAGGCCGCCACCGATGGCAAAGGACCGGACGTCATTTACGACCCGGTGGGCGGTGATTTTGCAGAGCCGGCCTTTCGCTCCATCGGCTGGCGCGGCCGTTATTTGGTCGTCGGTTTTGCGTCCGGCCCGATTCCGTCGCTGCCATTGAATCTGACGCTGCTGAAAGGCGCTTCGCTGGTCGGCGTGTTCTGGGGCGATTTCGCCAAGCGAGAACCCAAGGCCAATGCACAGATGATGGCGGAATTGGCGCACTGGTACGGTCAGGGAAAGATCAAGCCAGTGATCGACAGCACGATGCCGATGGCGGAATTGAAGGCCGCATACGCCCACATGGGTTCGCGCGGCGTTAAAGGAAAACTGGTGATGGTGAACTGAGCGCGTCCCCCTCAACGCCCAATAAAAAAGCCCGCGCATGCGGGCTTTTTTATTGGGCACCTGCCCAGCAAAAACAGGGGCACTTACTTGATCTCGTAATCAGAAAGCGACTTGCCTGCGGCCAATGCCTCAGTCACCCAACGCGGCTTGCGGCCACGGCCACCAGACCAGGTTTCGCCCGTCGGGCCGCGGTATTTGGCGGCAGCCTTGGCCGGAGCAGCTCCCGCACTGCGCTTGGCCGCGCCCACACGGCCGGTAAGTTTCAGATCGGAAGCCGTCAAACCGTATTCGGCGATCTTCTTGCGCAACTCTTCAACCACGCCTGCGCGTTCCTGGTTGCGCAGGTCTTCAGCCTGCTTGCGCAATTGCGCAATCTGCTCGTCATGCTTCTTGATCTGGGAATTGATATCGGCGAGGGTCGAAGCCATTGTTGGACTCCTGAAATTGAAAACGGGTGGATTTTAATTCAGTTTACATTTGCCACAAGTACCTTACCGCGCGAAAAAATTGGCGGCGCATTGCATTAATGCAACAACTCGCAACATAAAGCGCACCACTTTGGACGCGTTATATGCACGTGAGATGGGGAAAAGAGTCCGCGGCGCGCAGGCAGAAGAAGAAGTTGCGGCGGCCAGAAATGGCAACGCCGGGGCAAGCCCGGCGCTGTGATCCTTTGAGCGCTATTGCGCAATAGCACAAAGGAGATATGAGATATTTTTTGGGGTGGCTGATGGGACTCGAACCCACGACGACCAGAATCACAATCTGGGACTCTACCAGCTGAGCTACAGCCACCGCAGAGCCTACGATTGTAGCGTTAAAAATCGCGGTTTTGACGGCAGCAATCAATGGCGAGGCCTGAAAGCTACATTTTCACCCGGCCGCCATTGGCCCGCCCGGGGTCACACCCTCCTGAATCTTGATCGAGCCATCGGATCTCTCGTGCGTGCCGATCAACAGTCCGCTGGCAATAGCGTGTTCGTGCAAGGCATCGACGATCTCGTCACGGCCGGGAGTGTCTGAAAGCTCCGGAACGCTTCCAAGCGCAAACAACTGGAACGCGTATCGATGGACCCCGTGCCCAGGAGGCGGATCGGGCGGCAGCCAAGCTGCCTGCAGTGTCGAATTGCGCCCAACGTGCAATCCCGCGCCCTCACTGCCCTGACTGGGAATGGCAGCCTCGGCCAGCGCCCCGCTGTCCGCCGCAAGATTCACCACGATGGCATGCACCAGCGGATTCGGCGTGGGTGAATCGGCGTCTTCCACGATAAGCAGCAACGACGCCGCGCCAGCCGGCAAGCCGGTCCACTGGAGCGGCGGCGATACGCCTTCGCCATCAGCGGTATAGCGCCTCGGCAGCGGCGCATGATCCGCAAAGGCCACACTGGTGAGCGCAATGGAGGCCATCCCTTCCCGCATGCCGAGAGTGTTGAAGACGATGTTGTCCAGGCCGGCGCGCACACCCTGCAGCGCCTGGCCGATGACTTCGGGCAGTTTTTCGAGCATGCGAACGGTGTATCGCGGCGCTGGCAGCGGACCTGTAGGACGCGGCGCAGCCTCCACGTCACGAAGTCCGGCACAAATTCTCGTGTGCCTGTTCGATGTGCGTCGCCGGCACCGACACGCATATCGCTCCGCTATCATGAATGCGGCCCGCGCAGACGGGCATGGCTTCTGGCCACTTCCACCACTTCACCACCAAAGGAATTTCTTCATGAGCATCGTCTGGACTATTCTGATCGGGTTCGTCGTGGGTCTTGTGGCACGGGCCGTCAAACCGGGCGACGACTCCGCGGGCTTCATCGTCACCACCATCATCGGCGTTGCAGGCTCGCTGATCGTCACGTACGTCGGCCAGTCGCTGGGCTGGTACACCGCCGGCCAGGGCGCTGGCTTCATCGCCTCCGTGCTGGGCGCGATCGTGCTGCTCATCATCTACGGCCTGATCAAGCGCAAGAGCTGATGCAAAAAAGGGGCCGTGCCGCTCCGCGCGCACGGCCACTGTGATGCCCCGCAAACCACGCGCCAAGCATCATGTCTATGTGGTCGAACTCGACGACCGCGTATGGAACAACGGCCGCTTCAGGCGCGCCAACCCCGACTACCAACTCGGCAAGCCCTTCGTCTACGTCGGCATGACCGGCCTGGACCCCGACATCCGTTTCGACAAGCACAAGGCCGGCATCCAGGCCAACACCTTCGTGCAGGAGTTCGGCCTTCGCTTGCTGCCCGCGCTCTACGAACGCTACAACCCGATGACCTACGAGGACGCACGCCTGATGGAGGTCGACCTCGGCATCGCGCTGCGCAAGGCCGGCTACGGCGTTTGGCAGGCCTGATGCGGCAAGCCTTCAGGAGTAGGTGATCCAGTCTTCATACGCCGGACCATCCAGGTGCGGCAGCGTGTTGTAGGTCACGAGCATGTGCCGCTTGGGCGTGAAGGCGAACTCGGTCACCGACGTATTGCGGATGCGCAGGTTGAGCTCGATCGTTGTCTCGGCGCTCGTACCGAGCACATGCCCCACTGCCGTGCTGATCGGCCCCCCGCTCGACACCACCAGTACCTTCGCGCCATGGTGCTTGTCACGCACGTGGTCGAGCGCCGTCGTCACTCCAGCCAGAAAGTCGACATAGCTCGGCATGCCGACTGGCGCCGTCTTGCCCTGCATCCACGCGCTCAACCCTTCGCGCAGCAGGCGGAAGTGGTGACGGTACATCTCGGGCGAATCGGGCTTCTGCAGCTGGCCTTCGTGGATGGTGGCGATGACCGCTTCGCTGTCGTACTCGTTGAGGCCGGGCCACGGCAACACGTCGTCGCGCTCGAGACCAAGGCCCTTGGCGATGCCTTCCCACGTCTGGCGATGGCGCTTCAACGTGCCGGTGATGACGGCATCGAACTTCATGCCGCGCTCACGCCAGTACTCACCGAGGCGAACAGCTTGGCGATGTCCGAGTTCGCTCAGGTTGTCATAGTCGGCAGCGCCAAAGCTGGCCTGCCCGTGGCGCACGAGGTAGAGGGTTCCCATGCACGGGATTCTGGCAAGAAGCGAAGACGCCGCTTGTCCCTCGTGCGACCAATTCGCGCGGCCATGAAAAAAGCCCGAGCCTTTGATTGGCTCGGGCTTTGCCTGGCGACGCTCGTGTGTATCAGCGGCCCGCAGCAGTCGGCAGCGTTTCTGCCGGCTTCGGCACCAGGATCTCAGCCTTGAAGCGGTCCTTCAGCATGTTGTAGTAGGCGGCATCTTCAGCCGCGGACACGGACTGGCCGACCTGCGCCTGCTCCTGTTTTGCGAGCTCGGGTGGCGGCGGCGTACGCGGAACAATCTTGGTCACGCGGACCACGGAATAGCCCTGCGCGCCGAGGTCCACGCCCACGATCGCGGGCAGCTTGGAGCCATCCGCACGCAGCGCGGCGTCGATGACCGGCAGCGGCTGCGATTGCGCGTCGCGGCGCGACACCGTCACGGGTGCGCCGAAAGTCGCGCCGTCTGCCTTGGCGGTCCACGCAGCGAGCTTGGCCTCGCCCTCGGTCTTGGCCAGCACCGCAGCGCGCTCGGTGACGAGTTGCGCACGGATCTTGTCCTTCACGTCAGCCAGCGGCACCGGATGCGCCGGCGTGTACTTCGTCACGCGGCCCGAAGCAAGCTGGCTGGGGCCGACTTCAATCGCTTCAGTGTTCTGCTTGCGGTCGAGCGAGTCGGCTGCGAACAGCGCGCTCAGGAAGTTGCGGCTGGCCAGCGGACCGGTAGCGCCCGGTGCAGGCAGGCGCGCGACGTTGTCGGCCGTCTTGATCGTGAGCTTCAGCTTGTCGGCCGCCGGCTTGAGGCTCTCGGGCGACTGGTAGACCGCATCGGTGAATGCTTCGGCCGCCTTCGCGAACTCCTGCGTCGCCTGCTGCGAGCGCATGTCGTTCTCGATGGTCGCGCGCACTTGCTCGAAGGGCGGCACCTGCGCTGGTTTGACCTCGTTGAGCTGAACGATATGGAAGCCAAACTCTGACTCGACTAAGTTGCCAATTTCGCCCTTCTTGAGCGCGAATACAGCATCGTCCAATGGCTTGGCAATGAGACTCCCCTTTGGCCCCATGTCAAGCTGACCACCACTTTTCGCCGTCAGATCATCTTGCGAGTTTTTCCTGGCCAAGTCGGCGAAGGTGTTGGGCGCCTTCTTCACATCGGCCAGCAGTTGCTCGGCCTTGGCCTTGGCCTTTTCGCGGTCGGCGGCAGACATGCTGGCTGGCGCGGTGATCAGGATGTGGCTGGCGCGGCGCTCTTCCTTGGTGCCGAAGCGCGAGGCGTTCTGTTCGTAATAGGTCTTGAGGTCGGCCTCGTTCACGACGACGTTCTTCTTGGCCGCCTCGAGGTCGAGCACGAGGTACTCGATGCTGGCCTGCTCGGGCGCCTGAAACTGTGCCGTGTGGTCCTTGTAGTAGGTCTCGATGTCGGCATCGCTCACCGTCACCTTCGATGCGAAGCTCTCGGGGCTGAAGCGGGCCACCTGGATTTCGCGGCTGTCGTAGAAGGCGTTGATGGTGGTGGCGGCCAGTGCCGGCGGTGTGAAGGCTGTATCCGAAATGCCCTGCGCGACCTGTTGCAAGCTCGCCTGTGCCCGTACGTTGGCCTTGTATTGCTCGACCGATTGGCGCTGCTCCTGCGCAAAAAGTTCGGCATTGAATTTGTTCGCGCTATCGAAATAGCGGTCGAGCCCCCGGTCTTGGGCGACGATACGCTTCATGCGTTCATCCGAAATCACAAGGTTTGACTTGCTCGCTGCTGCCGCCAATACCCGCTCTTTCACCATGCGTTCTAGCGTTGCGTAGCGCAACGCATCCGATTCGAGCACGGTCGGATCAACAGTAGGCATCTGCTGGCGAATGCGATCGGTCTCAACGCGGTGCTGCTGATCCCATTCGGGCTTCGTGATGTCGTGGCCCTCGATGCGGGCTACCTTCTCGTCGCGACCGGAGCCCTGGTAGCGCTCGACACCGAAGAGCACGAACGAGGGAATGATCAGCAAGAACAAGAAAATCATGACGATCTTGTTGTACTTGCGGAAGAAATCAAACATGCTTGAACACTCTTTTTCGACGGCTGTCGGACGGCAATAAAAAAGGCGAACTTGTGGTTCGCCTTTGCATCGGGTGGTGGTGGGTGCTGAGGGGCTCGAACCCCCGACCTACGCCTTGTAAGGGCGCCGCTCTACCAACTGAGCTAAGCACCCCACCGGGAATACTTTCCGAGTCTAACGTCTTAGTTCAGCGCGTCTTTCAGCGCCTTGCCTGGACGGAACTTCGGGATCTTGGCTGCCTTGATTTTAATCGCGTCGCCGGTGCGGGGATTTCGGCCGGTGCGGGCCGCGCGTTTGCCTACTGCGAAAGTGCCGAAACCGACGAGCGAAACGGAGCCGCCCTTTTTGAGCGTGGTACGAATGGCGCCGATGGTGGATTCGAGCGCACGGGTCGCTGCGGCTTTGGAAATATCGGCGTTCTTTGCGATGTGCTCAATCAGTTCGGTCTTGTTCACAAGGGCCCCTTGTAGAAAAAAAGTTGGTCGGCTTCCGTCAGCTGCGACCTGGCCGCAAACGGTGCGACTCAAGAGCCTGGCAGGCCTGACGCCTCGGCAGCGCACTGCCAGCGAGGATTACAACCACTGGTCTGCAGGGTGTCAATAAGACACAGAGCCATGCCGATCAGCGGAGCGCGCGATTTTAGGGGCCTTTCGTGAACTCCTTTTTCAAAGCGCCTCGGCGATCGCCTTGCCGAGGTCGCTGGTGCTGGCCGTCCCGCCGATGTCCGGGGTGCGTGGTGCTCCGCTTTGGGGCGCGAGCACCTTCTCGATGGTCGAAAGAATGGCGTCGTGCGCCTGTTTGTGGCCCAGAAACTCCAGCATCATCGCGCCGCACCAGATCTGCCCGATCGGGTTCGCGATGCCCTTGCCGGCGATGTCGGGCGCCGAGCCATGCACCGGTTCGAACAGCGAGGGCATGGTGCGCTCCGGGTTGAGATTGGCGCTCGGCGCGATGCCGATGGTGCCGGTACAGGCCGGGCCCAGGTCCGACAGGATGTCGCCGAACAGGTTGCTCGCCACCACCACGTCGAAGAAGTCGGGCCGCTGCACGAAGTGCGCGGTGAGGATGTCGATGTGGAACTTGTCGAGCGTGATGCCCGGGTAGTTCTTGCCCATCTCGGCCACGCGCTCGTCCCAGTACGGCATGGTGATCGAGATGCCGTTCGACTTGGTGGCGCTGGTCAGATGCTTCTTCGGCCGCGATTGAGCGAGCTCGAACGCGAACTTCAGTACCCGGTCGACGCCCACGCGCGACATCACGGTTTCCTGCACCACGATCTCGCGCGGCGTGCCCTGGTACATGCGCCCGCCGATGCTGGAGTACTCGCCCTCGGTGTTCTCGCGCACGATGTACATGTCGATCTCGCCGGGCTCGCGCGGCGTGCCGTCGCGCCGCACCACGGGCGCGATGATGCCGGGCATCAGGCGTGCCGGACGCAGGTTGACGTATTGGTCGAACTCGCGGCGGAACATCAGCAGCGAGCCCCACAGCGACACGTGGTCTGGAATTTTCTCGGGCCAGCCGACCGCGCCGAAGAAGATGGCGTCGTGCCCGCCGATCTGGTCCTTCCAGTTGTCGGGCAGCATCTGGCCGTGCTTCTCGTAGTAGTCCCAGCTCGAGAAATCGAAGTGGTCGAACTTCAGGTCGATGCCGAATTTGCGCGCCGCGGCATCGAGCACGCGCACGCCCTCGGGCATGGTTTCCTTGCCGATGCCGTCGCCGGCGATGACTGCGATTCTGTGGGTGCTCATGAGTTGGCTCCTGCGTGTGCGTGTTGTAGAGGTAGAAAGAATGCCTGGGCCTCGGCGAGCAACTCGTCCGGAGCCTCTTCGGGAACGTAGTGGCCGCACGGCAACGCACGGCCCGACACATCGGCGGCGCGGTCGCGCCACGGCGCGAGCACGTCGAAGGCCTTGCCGACTGCACCATGCTCGCCCCACAGCACGCGCAGCGGCTGCGCCAGCTGCCGGCCGGCGGCGATGTCTTCGCGGTCGTGCACGAGGTCGATGGTGGCGGAGGCGCGATAGTCCTCGCAGATGGATTCGGCGGTGCCCGCGATGGCGGCGCAGCGCTCGTATTCGGCCAGCACCTCGGGCGCAAAAGGCGCGAGGCCGGCATGCCGCCCGCCCATCACGCTGCGCACGTAGCGCACGGGGTTGGACGCAATCAGCGCCTCGGGCAGCGGCGGCGGCTGAATCAGGAAGAACCAATGCCAGTAGGCCTTGGCAAATGCTTCGGAAGTCTGCTCGTACATCGCAAGCGTGGGTGCAATATCGAGCAGCAGCATGCGCTCGACTGCTGCGGGATGGTCCATCGCGAGCCGATGAGCCACACGCGCGCCACGGTCGTGCGCCAGCACGCCGAAGCGCTCGAAGCCGTGATGCCGCATGGCGGCGAGTGCATCGAGCGCCATCTCCCGCTTGCTGTAGACCGCGTGTTCGACATCGGCCGCCGGCCGGCCCGAATCGCCGTAGCCGCGCAGGTCGACCGCGACCACCGTGAACCGCTCCATCAATGCCGGCGCCACGCGATGCCAGATCGCATGTGTCTGCGGATGACCGTGCAGCAGCAGCAAGGGAGCCCCGCTCCCGCCGATACGGCCGTGGATGCGCACGCCGTTGCGCTCGATGTCGAAAGTGGGAAGGGAAAGAAAAGAGGCCGTCACGGGAACGATTGTGCGTTGCGCCTCCACGATCATCAAGCAACAATCAGTCAATTCATACTTTCTGATCTGGCATGAATCAACCCTCGATGGACCGCGGCGACCTCGCACTGGTACTGGCCATTCGCGACCACGGCAGCCTGGCGGGCGCGGCAGCCACGCTCGATGTCGTGCCCTCCGTCATCACCAAGCGGCTGGGCGCGCTCGAAGCCCGCCTGGGCCAGCGCCTGTTCGACCGCACCACCCGGCGGCTCAGCGTCACCGCCGAAGGCGAGGCGGTCTGCCTGCATGCGCGAACGCTGCTCGACGGCTTTGCCGCACTCGAAAGCGAGCTCGGCGAACGCCAGAACGAGCTGACCGGCACAGTCCGTCTGGCCGCGACATTCGGCTTCGGCCGGCGCTGGCTCGGACCGGCGGTGGCGGCCTTTCAGGCGCGGCACCCCGCGCTGCAGATCGAGCTGATGTTGACCGAGCAGCTGCCCGACCTCGGCGCCGAAGGCTACGACGGCGCGGTCTGGCTCTGGGCCGTGCAGCAGCGCCATGCGGCCGACTGGGTCTCGCGGCGCATCGCGCGCAACCAGCGCGTGCTGGCGGCGTCGCCCGGCTACCTGAAGCGCCGTGGCACGCCGGCCACCGTCGAGGCACTGGCTTCGCACGATTGCCTGGTCGCCCGCGAGAACGGCGATGCCAGCCAGCGCCAGTACGCGCTCTGGACCCTGCGCCATGCGCGCGACGGCAGCACGGCGCGCGTGCGTGTTCAAGGGCCGCTGGCCAGCAACTCGGGCGAGATGGTGCGCGACTGGTGCGTGGCCGGGCACGGCGTCATGCTGCGCAGCCTGTGGGACATCGCACCGCAACTCGCGAGCGGCGAACTCGTGCGCGTGCTGCCGCAATATGCGATGGCGGAAGCCGACATCCACTGGATCGCGCCCTGGCGGCCGAAGACGCCGCGCCGCGTGCGCCTGCTGGTCGATCACCTCGTGGAGCAGTTCCGCGGCGAGCCCTGGAAGCCCGGCAAGGCCGGCGCACGTTAAGAAACCGGCCGCTCAGCGCCCGCTGCGCACCACGAGACTCACACCCACCGCGGTGAGCGCAATGCCCAGCACTGTCACCAGCGTGATCGGCTCGGAGAACAGCAGCCATGCCATCACCGCCGTGCAGGGCGGCACCAGGTACAGCAGGCTCGTGACGGCCGTCGCCGTGCCGCGCTGGATCAGCATGTAGAGCAGCGAACTGCCGCCCAGCGACAGCGCCAGCACCGACCACGCCATCGCGCCGCCCGAGTACGCGTTCCATTCGATGCCTTGAGACTCCAGCGCAGCGAACGGCAGCGTGACCAGCAGCGCCGCCGCCATCTGCACGGCGCTGGCACTGCGCACGTCACAGGGCGCGACGAAACGCTTCTGATAGAGCGTGCCCGCTGTGATACACAGCAGCGCCATCACCACCAGTGTCATCGTCAGCGCATTGACCTCGGCGCCCTGCCCGAACTTGCGCGACACCACGAGCACCAGCCCCGCAAAGCCCAGCACGAGCCCGGCCCACTGCCGGCCCGAGATGCGCCCGCCGTTGAACGACATCCACACCGCCGTCAGCACCGGCTGGATGCCGACCAGCAATGCCACCAGCCCCGCGCCCATGCCGGCATGCACCGCGGCCCACACGCCGCCCAGGTAGCCCGCCTGCATCAGGATGCCCGTGACCGCCAGGTGCCCCCACTGCGCGCGCTGCCTCGGCCACTCGACCCGCGCCAGCGCGACCCACACGCCGAAGCACACCAGCGACAAGGCGAAGCGCACGGCCAGGAACTTGAGGGGTGGCGCATACGGCATGCCGTAGCGCGCGACGATGAAGCCCGTGCTCCAGATCAGCACGAAGACCGCCGGCATCGCCCGCAGCCAGCCCCCGCCGGGGGCCGTGGCCGCCGAGGTCATTTGGTGCGGGCCCGGATTTCCGGAATGGCCTTCTGCAGGTAGTACACCATCGACCAGATGGTGAGCACGGCCGAGATCCAGATCAGCCACTGGCCCCAGACGCCGGTGTCGATCACCTTGAACAGGCGCCCGTCATAGAGCAGGAACGGAATGGCGATCATCTGCACGGTCGTCTTGACCTTGCCGATCATGTGGACCGCCACGCTCTTGCTGGCGCCGATCTGCGCCATCCATTCGCGAAGCGCCGAGATGGCGATCTCGCGGCCGATGATGATCAGCGCCACGAACACGTCGGCCCGGTTCAGGTGCACCAGCACCAGCAGCGAGGCACACACCAGGAACTTGTCGGCCACCGGATCGAGAAAGGCCCCGAAGGCCGAGGTCTGATTGAGCCGGCGTGCCAGGAAGCCGTCGAGCCAGTCGGTTGCCGCGAAGACGATGAACATGACCGTGGCGATCAGGTTGCGCATCGGCTCGGCCATCGGCAGGTAGAACACACCGACGATCAAAGGGATCGCGACGATGCGCGTCCAGGTCATGATGGTCGGTAGTGTCCAGAACATCGCTTGATTGTGTCATGGCGGAAGTAACCCCCTTCGGGGGTCACGTCCTCAATGCAACGCCTTGTAGATTTCCTCCGCCAGGTCGGAGGCAATGCCCTCGACCGACGCGATGTCTTCCACGCTTGCCGCAGCCACGCCGCGGATGCCGCCAAAGCGCTGCAGCAGCCGCGCACGCCGCTTCGGCCCGATGCCCGGAATGTCTTCGAGCTGGCTGCCGCCCACCCGCACCTTGGCGCGCTTGGCCCGCATGCCGGTGATGGCGAAGCGGTGCGCCTCGTCGCGGATCTGGGCCACCAGCATCAACGCGGCCGAGTCCTTGCCCAGGTAGACCTTCTCGCGGCCGTCGGCGAACACGAGTTCTTCGAGTCCGACCTTGCGGCCTTCGCCCTTCTCGACCCCAACGATCAGCGACAGCGGCAGACCCAGCTCGCCAAACACTTCGCGCGCCATCGACACCTGCCCCTTGCCGCCGTCCACCAGCACCAGGTCGGGCATGCGTGCGGTCCGGGGCTTCGGCGGCGCGTCTGTGTCGTCGCTTTCGGCGTCACCCGGAGGCAAGGCATCGGTCTCGGCTGCCATGGCCTCTGCCAGCTTGCCGTAGCGACGATGCAGCACCTGACGCATGGCCGCATAGTCGTCGCCAGGCGTGATGCCTTCGATGTTGTAGCGGCGGTACTCGCGGTTCTGCATGGTGTGGTGCTCGAACACCACGCACGAGGCCTGCGTCGCCTCGCCCGCGGTGTGCGAGATGTCGAAGCATTCGACGCGGAAGTTGTCGAGGTCGTCCGATGCCAATTCGAGCGCATCGACCAGCGCGCGCGTGCGCGCCTGCTGCGAGCCCTCTTCGGCCAGCAGCCGGGCCAGCTGCAGCTTGGCATTGGTCTCGGCCATTTCCAGCCAGTGCCGGCGCTGCTCGTGCGGCTGGAACACCGCCGTCACGCGCGCGCCGGCCTGCTGCGAAATCGCCTCGATCAGCTCGCGGCTCACCTGCTCGCTCAACACCAGCGTGGCAGGCACAGGCACGTCGATGTAGTGCTGCGCGATGAAGGCCTCGAGCACCTGCACTTCGATCGGGTCGGCGGCAACGGGCGGCGCATCGTCTCCATCGTCGTCAAGTTCGCCATGATGGATCTGCGCCGCGTCTTCCACGTGCACGGGAAAGTATGGCCGGTCGCCCAGGTGCCGGCCGCCGCGCACCATCGCGAGGTTCACGCAGGCCTTGCCGCCCTGCACCTTCACAGCCAGGATGTCCACGTCCTTGTCGGACGCGATCTCGATCGACTGCTGGTGCAGCACGCGCGAGATGGCCGACATCTGGTTGCGCAGTTCGGCCGCCTGCTCGAACTCGAGCTTCTCGGCATGCGCCGTCATGCGCTGTTCGAGCTTCGAGAGCACGAGTTGCGTGTCGCCCATCAGGAAGGCTTCGGCGCTGGCCACGTCCTGCGCATAGGCCTCGGGCGCGATATAGCCGACGCACGGCCCGCTGCAGCGCTTGATCTGGTACAGCAGGCAAGGCCGCGTGCGGTTGGCATACACGGTGTCCTCGCAGGTGCGCAGGCGAAACACCTTCTGCAGCAGCTGGATTGATTCCTTCACCGCCCAGGCGGTCGGGTAGGGACCGAAGTACCGGTGCTTCTTGTCGACCGCGCCGCGGTAGTAGGCCAGCCGGGGGAACTGGTGCGACGCGATCTTGAGATAGGGATAGCTCTTGTCGTCGCGAAACAGGATGTTGTAGCGCGGCTTGAGCGTCTTGATCAGGTTGTTTTCGAGCAGCAGCGCCTCGGCCTCGGAGCGCACCACCGTGGTTTCCATGCGCACGATCTTCGAGATCATGTGGCCGATGCGGGTGCCGCCGTGGCTCTTCTGGAAGTAGTTGGCAACCCGCTTCTTGAGGTTGCGCGCCTTGCCCACGTAGAGCACCGCGCCCGCCGCATCGAAATAGCGGTAGACGCCGGGCAGCTGCGGCAGGGCCGCGACTTCGCTTAGCAATTGATCGGAATGCACGTCTGACATGGCGGCTATTGTGGCGCGCGGCACGCGGTGCGGCGCCCGCCTGCGCGCAAACCCCGACGTTGCTGGAATGGAATGTGCTGAAGATGGCTACGGGCGCGAGGAGCGCCCGTGGTTTTTCAACATACCTACCCGGGAAATCCACATGAACAAAAACAACAGACGCGTCTGGTGGGCGCTCTCGCCCATCGCCCTCTCGCTGGGCCTGGCGGGCTGTGGTGGCGCCTCCAGAAACGACGCCCAAGACACGGCAACGATTCTTGCAACCATCGCCGCGATCAACGCGGCCAACCAGCCGCCCGCGCCCGACAACGGCTGCCTCACCTCGACAGGCAATTCATCCGTGGTGGTCGGCTCGGGCGACGCAGGCGACCCGGCTGCACCCGAGGCGGCGTCGGGCTATGCGCCGGGCCACAAGCTGGTGTATGCCAAGACTTACATGGTGGTGGCCAACCATCCGCTCGCCACCCGCGCCGGCTGCGACGTGCTGAAGGCCGGCGGCAGCGCCGTCGATGCGGCAGTGGCCGTGCAGGCCGTGCTGGGCCTGGTCGAGCCGCAATCCAGCGGCCTGGGCGGCGGCGCCTTCATGCTCTATTACGACGCCGCGACCAAGAAAGTGCAGGCCTACGACGGCCGCGAAACCGCGCCTGCCGCCGCCAACGAGAACTACCTGCGCTACATCGACCCGACCGGTGCCGACACCACGCCGCCTCTGCCCGGCGGCGCGCGCGCCAGCGGCCGCTCCATCGGCACGCCCGGCGCAGTGCGCATGCTCGATCTCGCCTACCAGGATCACGGCAAGCTGCCGTGGAAAGACCTCTTCGGCTACGGCATCACGCTGGCCTCCGACGGCTTCCTGATCGGCGGACGCATGGCCGCCGCCATCTCGTCGTCGGCCACCAGCCTGAAGCGCGACGCCGAAGCCACGGCCTACTTCTTCAACGCCGACGGCACGCCGAAGGCGCTGGGCACGCGGCTGCAGAACCCGGCCTACGCGAAGACGCTGACCACCATCGCCACGCAGGGCGCCAACGCCTTCTACACGGGCGACGTCGCCAAGGGCATCGTCGACAAGATCGGCATCACCACCGCCGCGAACGACGGCTCGGCCATCACACCCGGCATGACCACGCTGACCGACCTGGCCAACTACAAGGCCAAGCGGCGCGACCCGGTCTGCGGCACCTACCGCGACTACTACGTGTGCAGCATGTCGCCGCCGTCCTCGGGCGGCATCGCGGTGGTGGCGAGCCTGGGCATTCTCGAGACCTTCAACATGGGCCTGTACAAGCCGACCGCCATCGACATCGAAGGCGGCAAGCCGACCGTGATGGGCGTGCACCTGGTGAGCGAGGCCGAGCGCCTGGCCTACGCCGACCGCGACAAGTACGTGGCCGACACCGACTTCGTCCCGCTGCCCGGCGGCTCGGTCGACACGATGATCAACAAGCCCTACCTGCAGAGCCGCGCCAGCCTCATCAGCCTGACGAAGAGCATGGGCGTCGCGCAGGCCGGCAACCTGGGCGCGGTGCCGCTGGGCATCGACAAGACCGAGGAGCACGGCACCACGCACTTCACCATCGTCGACAAGCAGGGCAACGTGGTCTCGATGACCACCACGGTGGAAAGCACGCTGGGCTCGTTCCACATGACGCAGGGCTTCATGCTGAACAACCAGCTCACCGACTTCTCGGCCAATCCGAACGACACGGTCGACCCCAGCATCAAGGTGGCCAACCGCGTCGCGCCCGGCAAGCGCCCGCGCAGCACGATGGCGCCGACGCTGGTGTTCAAGAAGCAGAGCGACGGAAGCATGGGCGAATTCGTCATGGGCACCGGCTCGCCCGGCGGCGGCACCATCATCCAGTTCGTCGTGAAGACGGTGGTCGGTGCGCTCGACTGGGGGCTCGACGCACAGCAGGCCACCTCACTGGTCGACTTCGGCGCCTCCAACAGCGCGACCACCAACGTCGGCGGTGAGCATCCGAACATCGACGCGACGAACTCGGGCCTCAACGATCCGCTGGTCGCCGGCCTGATCGGGCTCGGTCACAAGGTGTCTGTATCGGCGCAGTCCAGCGGCGTGAGCACCGTCATCCGCACCAGCGTCGGTGGCAAGACGGTGCTGACCGGCGGCGCCGACCCGCGGCGCGAAGGCATCGTGCTGGGCGATACCTTCACGCCCTGAGGGTCTTGAAGGCGCCGCTTACTACTTCGCGAGTTCGCTGACCAGCCGATACAGGAACTCGCGGCCGTCGTACAGCCGCTGGATCTCGATGCGCTCGTCGAGTCCGTGCGCCCGCGCATCGGCCGGCTCCAGGAACATGCCGGTCACGCCGTACATCGGGATGCCCGCGTTGCGCATGAAGCGGCTGTCGGTGGCGCCGGTGCTCATGGCGGGCACCACTGGCACACCAGGCCACATCTGCTGCGTGATCGACTCCACCGTCTTCACGAGGTCGCCGTTCAGCGGCGACGCCGGGCTGCGCAGCGGCTTGCCCAGGTTGCGCACCACGATCTTGTCGTTGCCGATGGCCTGGGTCAGCAGGCGCTCCACTTCCTCGGGGTCGTCGTGCGGCAGGATGCGGCAGTTGACCGTGGCCTTGGCCGATTGCGGCAGCGCGTTCTCCGCGTGGCCGGCCTGCACCATCGTCGCGACGCAGGTGGTTCGGAACTGTGCGCTGTAGGCCGGGTTGGCCGACATGCGCTCGATGACTGCGGGATCGGGATTGCCGTTGCCCACCGCGCGCATGTCGTCGGCCAGCTGGCCGGTGGCGAACGGTGCGCTGCGCGCGAAGTAGGTCTTGGTGACGTCCGCAAGCTTCACCGGAAAGCTGAAATTGCCCAGGCGCTCCAGGCCCGCTGCGAGCGCATAGATCGGGTTGTTCTTCGTCGGCACCGAGCTGTGGCCGCCCACGTCGCGCGCCTCCAGCATGTAGGTGGTGTACATCTTCTCGGCCACCTGCATGCGGTGCAGGTTCGGCTTGCCGCCGCGCAGCTCGCCGCCTCCGCCTTCGTTGATGCCGAATTCCGCCTGCAGCAGCTCGGGCTTGTTGTTGATGAGCCAGAAGGCGCCGTTGCTGAGCGCATCGCCGCGCTCTTCGTCGGCAGTCAGCGCGAGGATGATGTCGCGCTTGGGCTTGAAGCCCTCCTGCTTCAGTTGCCCCACCACGGAGACCAGTGCCGCAGCCATCGCCTTGTCGTCGATGGCGCCGCGGGCGGTGAAGTAGCCGCCGGTTTCCTGCAGCTTGAAGGGGTCGGTCTTCCAGTCTTCGCGGCGGGCCTCGACCACGTCGATGTGGGCCAGCAACAGCAGCGGCTTCTTGCTGCCGTCGCCCTTGAAGCGCAGCACCAGGTTGCCCTTCTTCGGGAAGGGTTCGAAGATCTGGACGTCGCCGGGCGCGAAGCCAGCATCGACCAGACGCTTTTCCATGGCGCGCGCCGCCACGGTGTTGTCGCCCACCGAATGGGTGGTGTTGATCTCGATCAGCTCTTTGTAGATGTCGTGAAAGCGCTGCTGCTGCGGTGTGAGCGCAGGAGCCGAAGTCTGGGCCGACGCACCGGCCATGCCGCACAAGGCCAGCGACAGGGCGAGCACGGTTCTCGCGGAACGAAAGGACAGGGGCGAGCGGCGACGGGTCTGCATCCTCATGGGTTCTCTCTCCAGTGGTGGTTGTGCCGTCAGCATAGCAAGCACGGCCAGCGGCCCGGCAGTCGAAGACAGGCACACTCGCGGCCATGCAATCCAGGCAATGGGACATCTTCTGCAAGGTCATCGACAACCATGGCGACCTCGGCGTCTGCTGGAGGCTGGCCTGCCAGCTGGCAGCGATTGGTGAACGCGCGCGGCTGTGGGTCGACGACGCATCGGCTCTGCTCTGGATGGCGCCCAAGGCTCGCACCGGCCGTGACGGCGTGGAGGTGATCGACTGGCTCGATCCCGCCGCACTTCAGGCGGCCGTGGCAGGGCCGGCGCCCGATGTGCTGATCGAAGCCTTCGGCTGCGAGCCGGCGCCGGAACTGATCGCCCGCTTTGCCGAAGGGCCGGGCCTTGCATGGATCAACCTCGAATACCTGTCGGCCGAGCCGTATGTGGAACGGCTTCACGGGCTGCCTTCGCCGGTGTTCAAGGGCCCTGGCGCCGGGTTGACGAAGCGCTTCTTCTATCCAGGCTTCACCCCCGCTACGGGAGGACTGCTACGGGAACCCCATCTGATGGAACGCCGGGCGCGTTTCGACCGCACGCAGTGGCTGGCTGCACAGCAGATCCCGTGGCAGAACCACGAGCGGCTGGTGTCGCTCTTCTGCTACGAGCCGCCCGCGCTGGCCGCCCTGCTGGCCCGGCTGGCGGAAGGCCCAGAGCCCACGCGCCTGCTGGTGACGGCGGGCCGTGCCACGCGGGCAGTCCAGGCATGCTTTGCGAGCACCCCATTGCCCCACGGGCGCGGTGCGCTATCAATTTCATACCTTCCCCACCTCACGCAACCCGATTTCGACCACCTGCTGTGGGCCTGCGACCTGAACTTCGTTCGCGGCGAAGATTCGCTGGTGCGCGCCCTCTGGGCCGGCGCGCCGCTGGTCTGGCAGATCTACCCGCAGGACGACGATGCCCACCACGTCAAGCTGAATGCCTGGCTGGACTGGCTCGGCGCCCCGCCCTCGCTGCGGCTTTTTCACCACGCCTGGAACGGCTTCGGCGACAGCGCCCTGCCCGCACCGGAAACGCAGGGCCCGTGGCGCGAAACGGCCCTGGATGCCCGCACGCGGCTGCTAGCGCAGGATGATCTGGTCACGCAACTGCGGAAACTGATCGCCCAAAAAAGCTAAAATAGTGGGCTTTGCGGATTTCGGCCCGGATCTCATCGATCCGAGATGCTCTCCGCTAAACCTGCCGCGGGACCTGTACCGCGGGGCCAGACATAGCGGCAAACGTCCAAATAATCGAGACGGTCGCCGATGGCCCCGTGCACCGAGCGGCCAACATCCAGAGACCCTGTTATGAAAATCGCTCAAGAAATCCGCGCCGGCAACGTCATCATGCACGGCAAGGACCCGATGGTTGTCCTCAAGACCGAATACAGCCGCGGCGGCCGCAACTCCGCCACCGTGCGCATGAAGATGAAGAGCCTGATCGCCAACTTCAACACCGAAGTGGTTTTCAAGGCCGACGACAAGATCGACCAGATCGTGCTCGAGAAGAAGGATTGCACCTACTCCTACTTCGCCGACCCGATGTACGTCTGCATGGACGCCGACTACAACCAGTACGAAGTCGAAGCCGAAAACATGGGCGACGCCCTGAACTACCTCGAAGACGGCATGGCTGTCGAAGTGGTGTTCTACGACGGCAAGGCCATCTCGGTCGAACTGCCGACCAGCGTCGAGCGAGAAATCACCTGGACCGAACCCGCCGTCAAGGGCGATACCTCGGGCAAGGTGCTCAAGCCCGCCAAGATCGCCACCGGCTTCGAAGTGCCGGTTCCCCTCTTCGTCTCGCAAGGCGACAAGATCGAAATCGACACGCGCACCGGCGAATACCGCAAGCGCGTCTGAGTCTCGGCTTCACCGCTGACCACACCCTCGAAAAAGGCTCCGAAAGGAGCCTTTTTTGTTTGGTGGGCATGGTGGTTGCAACGCTGCACAATCTCCAAGGTACTTCTGTCTGGTTTCCCCATGAACAACACGCACAACATTCACGACAAACGCCTGGCCGATGCCTGGGCCACGCTCCGGTCCCATGCCGACCAGGGCCTGCCGCTCGACCCCGATCCCTCGCGCATCGCCTTCGCCGACCCTGAATTCCTGCTGCGCCGCGAGACGCGCGGCATCCGCATGCAGCTCGAGCTGATGAAGCCCGACATCGAGCAGCGCGCCCATGGCATCGAGAACACCGTGGTGGTGTTCGGCAGCGCCCGCTTTCGCAGCGAGGAAGACGCCGCCGCCATGATCGCCCAGGCCGATGCCAGCGGTGACGCAGCAGCGTCCGAGCGCTGGCGCCGGCTCGCGCGCAACTCGCACTACTACGAGAAGGCGCGCGCCTTCGGCAAGCTGGTCGCCCAGTACAGCAACGACAAGGAGCCGCAGGACAAGCTCTTCATCTGCACCGGCGGCGGCCCCGGCATCATGCAGGCGGCCAACCGCGGCGCGCACGAGGGCGGCGGCCTCTCCGTCGGCCTGGCCATCGCGCTGCCGATGGAAGAAGAAGCCAACCCGTACGTCACGCCGGCGCTGAGCTTCAAGTTCCACTATTTCGCCATCCGCAAGATGCATTTCATGATGCGTGCGAAGGCGCTGGTGGCGTTCCCGGGCGGCTTCGGCACGCTCGACGAGCTCTTCGAGGTGATCACGCTGGTGCAGACGAAGAAGTCGAAGCCGGTGCCAATCGTGCTGTTCGGCTCGGACTACTGGAAGCGGCTGATCGACTTCGACTTCCTGGTCGAAGAGGGCGTGATCTCGCCGGGCGACGTGAAGCTCTTCGAGTACGTCGACGCGCCGGAAGACGCGTGGAGCGCAATCAAGCGCTTCTACAAGCTCTGAGTTGCGTCTGATTCAGTCGGCGCTGTCATCCTCGGCCGGATGCAGCGCCTGCTCGAGGAATCTCGTGAGCGTGCGCGCGCGGCGCTTGCGCTCCGCCTCGCCGGTCTGCCCCACCGCCACCGCGTCGTCGGCCACGCCGTGCAGCGCATTGAAGAGGATCACGGCCGTGAGGGTCGCGTCCTCCACGTCCCAGAAGCCGGCGGCATCGCCCTGCTTCAGCAGCCCGACCAGTTGCGTGATGACCGCGTTGTCGTTGCGCATGCGGCGGTCTTCGGGCCGGTACTCGTGGAACACCACGTCGTGCAAGGCGACGTTGTCCAGATAGGTTTCGAGCCCCGTTTCGACCCAGGCCTTCAGGCGCTCGTGGTAGTTGTCGGGCCGATGGCGGTCCATGGCCTCCTGCAGCCGCGCGCAGAAGGTGTCGACAAAGCGCTGCTGCAATGCGCCGAGCATCGCCTCCTTCGACGGGAAGTACAGATAGAAGGTGCCTTTGGCCACCTGCGCGCCGGCCGCGATGTCGTCGATGCTGGTGGTGGCGATGCCCTTCGCGATGAAGAGGCGCTCGGCGGCGTCCATCAACGCGGCGGCGCGCGTTTCGGGTGCCTTGGTGCGGCGGCGTGGCGCGGCCTCTCCCTCGGGAGATGCGGGAATCGTGACGGTGTCGCTGCTCTTGACCATCGGCTGCCTCAGGAAACGGCTGCCGCCAGGCGGGCCGAGCGGATCACCGCACGCACAGCCGCCAGATCGAAAGGCAGGCCGCGCGGCGCCATTACGCGCTCGCCGAGCCACACCAGTGCGTCGTCGGCGTCGGCAAAGATGCTGGCGGGCACGCCGAAGAGTTTCTCGACATTCATCTTGCGCATTTTCTCGTACTGGTCGGCGGGCACCACGCTCGCCATGCCCATCATATGGCTGCGGATGTCGGCGCCGCGCTCCTGCAGCCATTGCCTGGCGCTCTGCGCGCTGCCTTCGGGGTGGACCAGCGCATCGGCGTCGGCGAACACGCGCAGAGAGGCGAAGGGTTCGCCGCGGTCGAGCCAGCGGTTCCAGTCCTCGGTGAAGGCCTGCATGCCTTCGAGTGTCTGAAGCCCGGCCGAGACGCTGATGACGAGGGGCCATTGGCTGAGTTCGTGATGGGTCATGAAAAGCTCCTTGGGAAAAATCGAACGAAGACGCGCACGAAAGCGCACCGGCACGTATGCGGCGGGCATGGCTGGACGAAGCCTCAGGCGCGCGCGGGCAATGCGGCGGCACGGGGCCGCACGCTCACGAGCAGCCCCGCCGCCAGCAGGCCGGCAATGCCGGCGCAAGCCACGGCGGCGTGGAAGCCCCCAGCCAGTGCGCTGGCCAGGAGGCTGTGCGCGGTGGACGCATCGAGCGAGGCCAGCGCGCCCAGGTCATGCCGGCCAACTGCCTCGGCAGCCACCTGCCGCGCATTGGCCAGGCCCGCTTGCCCGAGCGCATCGGCAAGCAGCGAGGTGGCGCGCGTGCTCATCAGCGTGCCGAGCAGCGCGATGCCGATCAGCATGCCGGCCTGGCGCAGCGCGTTCATCGTGGCCGAGGCCATGCCCGAACGCTGTGCCGGCACCGACGCCATCACGGCCGTGCTCGTGGCCGGCACGGCAAGGCCGGTGCCCGCGCCGAGGAACACGAACAGCAGCGCCAGCAACGCATAGGACGTGTCGGCGGAGAACAGCGTCAGCAGCAGCATCGCGCCGCCGATGAGCCCGTAGCCCGCCACCATCAGCGTGTGCACGTCGAAACATTTCGCGAGACGGCCGAACTGCGAGGCCACGACGCCGGTCGCAACGAACTGCGGCACCAGCCGCCAGCCAGTGTCACTGGGCGACCAGCCCTGCACCTGCTGCAGGAACAGCGAGAAGAAGAACAGGCTGGCGTACGCCGAGAACCCGAGCACGAACGACGCGAAATTGGTGACCGAGAAGCGCGCATCGCGGAACAACCCGAGCGGCAGCAATGGCCGCGCCACGCGCGCCTCCACCATCAGGAACAGCGCGAGCCCGATGGCGGCCGCCGCCAGTGCGCTCGAGGCCTGCACCGAACTCCAGCCATGCTCGCCCGCCGCGATCAGCCCGTAGGTCAGCGCGCCCAGCCACAGCACGCTGAGCACCTGGCCGACCGGGTCGAGCGCGGCATGCTCGGGATGCGAGCTTTCCTTGATGCCCCAGAGCCCCAGCCCCACCGTGAGCAGCCTGATCGGAATGTTGATGAGGAAGATGCTCTGCCAGCCCGCATGGTCCACCAGCAGCCCGCCGAGCAGCGGCCCGAGGACCAGCGACAGCGCCGAGAACGACGACCAGCCGCCGATCACCCGCGCCCGCGCGACCGGCTCCGGAAACGCATGCGCCAGCAGCGACAGCGCGCCTGGAATCATCAGCGCGCCGGCCACGCCCTGCACCGCCCTGCCCGCCAGCAGGATCGGCAGGCTGCCGGCCATCGCGCACATTGCCGAGCCGATGGTGAACACAGCCACGCCGGCCAGCCACGCGCGCTTGCGGCCGTAGCGGTCGCCCAGCGGCCCCGCCGACAGCATGAAGGCCGAGAGGCACAGCGCGTAGATGTCGATCACCCACTGCAATCCGGCGAGGTCGGTGGAAAGCGCCCGCTGCAACGTGGGCAGCGCGACGTTGACGATGCTCACGTCGAGCGTGGCGATGAAGCTGCCGAGGTACACCGCGGCAACCAGCGCGAGACGGCGGCGCGGGTCGGCCGCAGCCTGAATGGGGGAGTCCATGGACGCCTTCAAGGTCGTTGAAGAAGGCGCCGATACTGACTTCAAGTCAGTAAATTGTCAATCAGATGAGAATTAATCGCATTTGAAACGTGGATTTGGCACCCTCGCCCCGTCAGACCTTGAGACCCCAGGTCGCACGCGCGCCAATCGCCACCACGCCCCCAACAACCCAGAACACGCCACCGATGCCGATCAGCGCGCCGAGCGAGCCGAACAACATCGGCATTGCCACGCTCGACGCATTGATGGTCATGAGCCGCAGGCCCAGCGCCTCGCCATGGCGGGTGTGCGGCGTGATCTGGTGGAGCATGCTCATCACCATCGGCTGCACCGCACCCAACGCAAACCCGAGCACCACCGAGCAGATGCCCATGGTCCAGGCTGAGTCCAGCAGCGGATAGATCGCGAACACCATCGCCGTGACCGCCGTCGAACTCAGGATCACGCTGCGCTCCGATGCCCGCGACGCAATCACCGGCAGCACCACGCGGATGACCGCCGCCGCGATGGCGAAGGCGCCCAGGATCGAGCCGATCACCGAAGCGCTGATGCCCCGGTCGTGCCCCAGCACCGGCAGCACGAAGGCGTGTACGTCCCAGCTCGACGACTGCAACCAGTTCACGAACAGCAGGCGGCGGAACATCGGCTCGCGCAGCAGGTCCCAGGCGCGCGTCGGCTTGGCGCCCGCCACCGGGGCGGTGGGCGGCGGCTCGTGCGCGCCGCGCGCGAGCATCCAGCAGAGGATGGGCAGCGCCGCCATCACGGCGAAGCAGATGCGGAACGCGAGCATGTCCGCAGGCGCACGGCCCGCATGGTCGATCAGCATGCCGGCCAGGAACGGCCCCACGAAATTGGCCACGGCCGGCGCGATGGCGAGCCAGCTGAAAACGCGCTTGAGCTGTGTCGGGTCGGTGGCCGAGCGCCCCACGTGCCGCTGCAGCGCGATGACGGTCGCTCCCGTGGCGCCGCCGGTCAGCAGGGCCGCGACGCACATCACCGGAAAGATCGGGAAGATCACCACCAGCCCCGCGCCGACAACCGCCGCGATGACAGACAGCCACAGCGGCCGCTTGAAGCCGTATCGATCGGCAAAACGCCCTGCCGGCAAGGCGAGAAAAACCTGGGTCAGCGCGAACAGCGAGATCAGCACGCCGACCGCCAGCGCGCTGTACCCCTGTTGAAGTGCCAGCAGCGGCGTGGCGAGCCGCATGCCGGCCATGGTGGCGTGCAGGCACACCTGGGCGCCGATGACACGCAACAGTTCGGAGCCTTTCACGGGGTGTCTTCGCCCTCGCTGTCGGATTCGGCGTCAGTGCCAGCCGTGGGCGGCAGCAGCGCCTGGGCCTGCGCCTCGGGCAGCGCCTCGACCTTGCGCAGCGCCAGGCGCATCTGCCGGGCGCGCGTATCGGCCTTGTCGAGCGTGTCCGAGGCCTTGGCCACCTGCTCCTTGATGCGCGCGACCCATTCGCCATAGCGCTCGAACTCGGTCTTCACCGCGCCCAGCACCTTCCAGACCTCGGACGCCTGCCGCTCCAGCGCCAGGGTGCGAAAGCCCATGTGCAGGCTGTTGAGCATCGCGAGCAAGGTGGTCGGGCCGGCCAGCGTCACGCGATGCTGGCGCTGCACCGCATCCATCAGGCCGGGCCGGCGCAGCACCTCGGCGTAGAGGCTTTCGACGGGCAGGAAGAGGATGGCGAAGTCGGTGGTGTGCGGGGCCGCGAGGTAGTTGTCGGCAATCGACTTGGCCTCGGTGCGGATGCGCGCTTCGAGCGCCTTGGCAGCCAGCTCGGCGCCCCCGGCATCGGCTCGTTCGTGCGCATCGATGAGCCGCTCGTAGTCGTCGCGCGGGAACTTGGCGTCGATGGGCAGCCACACCGGCGCGCCGTCATCGCCGCGGCCCGGAAAGCGGATCGCGAAGTCAACGCGCTGCCCGCTGCGCGGCTTGGTCTCTATCTGCTTGGCGTACTGGTCGGGCGTGAGCACCTGTTCGAGCAGCGCTTCGAGCTGCACCTCGCCGAAGATGCCACGCGTCTTCACGTTGGTCAGCACGCGCTGCAGGCTGCCGACGCCCACGGCCAGCGTCTGCATTTCGCCAAGGCCCTTGTGCACCTGCTCGAGCCGGTCGGCCACCTGCTTGAAGCTTTCGCCAAGGCGCGCTTCGAGCGTGCTCTGCAGCTTCTCGTCGACGGTCTTGCGCATCTCGTCGAGCTTGGCTGCGTTGGTCTGCTGCAGCTGCGCGAGCTGCGTTTCCATCGTCTCGCGCACTTCCGACAGGCGCCGTGCGTTCGATTCGCTCAGGCCCTGCAGCTGGGTGTTGAGCGTGTCGGCCAGCGTCTTCTGCAGTGACGCGAGCTGCAGCGAGAAGGCATCGAGTTGCGCGTTCTGCGTGCGCGTGGCCTCGGCGCCCTGCTGCACCAGCGCCTGCTGGAAGGTGGCGAAGGCCTGTGCGGTTTCCTGCCGCGCACCGCGCGAGCTTTCGCCGATGTCGTTGCGCAGCTCGCGCTCGGTGCGTTCGTTGGCCGAGCCCAGCGCGGCCAGCACGCGCAGCAGGTCGCTGTGGTCGGCCGGGGCCTGCTGGCGGGCCAGCAGCCAGATCACCAGCACGAGCTGGATGACCGCGAGTACGGCCAGTGCAATAAGAACCAGTGAAGTGTCCAAGGTTGCGGTATCGCCTCTGCCTATTTGCCAGGCACTGGCGTCACGGGCGTCAGCGGCCCCTTGCCGCCGAAGTACGCGATGAGGTTGTCCGCCGCGAGGTCGGCCATGGCGCGGCGCGTGGGCACGGTGGCGCTGGCGATGTGCGGCGTCAGCACCACGTTGGGCACGGTCAGCAGGTCGGGATGCACCTTGGGCTCGCCCTCGAACACGTCGAGGCCGGCGGCGGCAATGCGCTTTTCGCGCAGGGCCACGGCCAGGGCCGCGTCGTCGACGATGCCGCCGCGCGCGATGTTGACGAGCGTGGCGGTCGGCTTCATCAGCGCGATCTCGGCCGCACCGATGGTGTGATGCGAGGCCGGCGAGTAAGGCACCACCAGCACCACGTGGTCGGCCGTCTTGAGCAGCTCTTCCTTGCTCACGTAGCTGGCCTTGCATTCGGCTTCGAGCGCCGCGTCGAGCTTCGAGCGGTTGTGATAGATCACCTTCATGCCGAAGCCGTGCGCGCCGCGCTTGGCAATGCCCTGCCCGATGCGGCCCATGCCGATGATGCCCAGCGTCGAGCCGTGGATGTCGGAGCCCGCGAACATGTCGAAGCTCCACTTCTGCCACTTGCCCGCGCGCAGGAAGTGTTCGCTCTCGGTGATGCGGCGTGCCGTGGCCATCAGCAGTGCAAAGCCGAAGTCAGCGGTGGTCTCGGTCAGCACGTCGGGCGCATTGGTGCCGAGCACGCCGTGCGCGGCCATCGCATCGACGTCGAAGTTGTTGTAGCCCACGGCCATGTTGGCGCAGATCTTCAGGTCGGGGCAGACGTCGAGCACGGCGGCGTCGATGCGCTCGCTGCCGGTGGTGAAGGCGCCCTGCTTGCCTTGCAGCCTGGCAATCAGCTGTTCCTTGCTCCAGCTCTCGTCCGACTGGTTCGACTCGACCTCGAAATGCTGCGACAGGCGTTCGATGGTCTCGGGAAAGATCGCGCGCGCGACCAGGATCTTGGGCTTGCTCATGATGTTGTCTCTCTGCGAAGGAAGGTCAGCGGAAGAAGATGAAGGTGCAAATGACGAACAGCGGAACCAGGATGGCCACCGACCACGCCATGTAGCCGAAGAAGCTCGGCATGCGCACCCCGCGGCTCTCGGCGATGGCCTTGACCATCAGGTTGGGCGCGTTGCCGATGTAGGTGTTGGCGCCCATGAACACTGCGCCAGCCGAAATGGCAGCCAGCGTGGAGGCGTAGGTGGTCATCAGCGCCGCCGGGTCGCCGCCCGCGGTGTTGAAGAACACCAGATAAGTCGGAGCGTTATCGAGGAAGGAGCTCAGCACGCCGGTGGCCCAGAAGTACATCGCCGGATCGGGCTGGCCGTCGGCGCGCGTCACGGCCGAGACGATGGCGCCGAACGGGCCCTGCGTGCCGGCCTTGAGCATCGCGATCACCGGGATGATGGTCAGGAAGATTCCTGCGAACAGCTTGGCCACTTCGGCCATGGGCTCCCACTCGAACTGGTTGTCGGCGTGCACCTTGGGCGCGGTGAGTTTGTACGAGGCCACCGCGATCAGCGCCAGCCCCACGTCGCGCACCAGCCCCGGCAGGCCGACCTCGGTGCCGAACACGTCGAAGGCCACGGGTGATTTCCAGAAGCCGCTGAGCAGCACCAGCGCGACCACGCCGCCCAGCAGCCAGAAGTTGGCAGCGCCGTCGAAGCCGATGCCGGGCGTGTCGGGGGTCGGATCGACCGGCATCACGCCTTCCTTGCGGTAGTAGTGGCGGTCGATGGCATAGAACAGCGCCAGCAGCACGCCGAGGATGAACAAGGTTTCAGGCAGGATGTTCTGCGCGGTCCAGAAGAAGCCCACGCCCTTCAGGAAACCCAGGAACAGTGGCGGATCGCCCAGCGGCGTGAGCGCACCGCCCGCGTTCGACACGATGAAGATGAAGAACACGATCACATGCACCTTGTGCACGCGGTTGTCGTTGGCGCGGATCAGCGGCCGTATCAGCAGCATCGATGCGCCCGTGGTGCCCATGAAGCTCGCAAGCACCGCGCCGATGGCGAGGATCGCCGTGTTGAGGCCGGGTGCGCCATGCAGGTTGCCGCGAATGTGGATGCCGCCCGCCACGGTGAACAACGCCGTCAGCAGGATGATGAACGGGATGTACTCGGCCACCAGCGCATGCACGAGTTGAACACCGGCAAGCTGTACGCCGAAGGCCGCGGCAAAGGGCAGCAGGAATGCCAGCGCCCAGGCCGCGGAGATCTTGCCGTAGTGGTGGTGCCAGAACGCAGGCGCGAGCAGCGGAAACAGCGCGATCGACAACAGGATGCCTGCAAACGGCACGCCCCACAGCGGCGAGAGGCTGCCGCCGTCGAAGTCGGCGGCCGAGGCCAGGGCGGGAAGAAAAAGCAGCGGCAGCGACACCGCGGCCGCCTTCAGTCGAATCGTTTTTTGCATGGGGGGCTGTACCGTACCAGACAGGTCAGTACAGCCTTCAAGCCGGGGGTTGCTCGATTTCGAACACCTGGCGCAGGTACGCCAGGTATTTTTCGTCCTCGCACATGTTCTTGGACGGCGTGTCCGACAGCTTGGCCACCGGCTGGTCGTTGCAGTGGATCATCTTGATGACGATCTGCAGCGGCTCATAGCCCAGGTCGTTGGTGAGGTTGGTCCCGATGCCGAAGGCCAGCTGGCAGCGGCCGCGGAACTGCTGGTACAGCTCGATGGTGCGCGGCACCGTGAGGCCGTCGCTGAAGATCAGCGTCTTGGTGCGCGGGTCGACCCGGTTGGCGATGTAGTGCGCCAGCATGCGCTCGCCCCACTGGAACGGGTCGCCGCTGTCGTGCCGCGCGCCGTCGAAGAGCTTGCAGAAGTACAGGTCGAAGTCGCGCAGGAAGGCGCTCATGCCGTACACGTCGGACAGTGCGATGCCCAGGTCGCCGCGGTACTCGCGCGCCCAGCTCTCGAAACCGAAGATCTGGCTGTCGCGCAGCCGCGGGCCGAGCGCCTGGCAGGCCTGCAGGTATTCGTGGGCCATGGTGCCCAGCGGGATCAGGCCGAGCTTCATGGCGTACAGCACGTTGCTGGTGCCCGCGAGCTGCGGCAGCCGCGTGCCGGGCGGTGCCTGCACCGGCGGCGAGGTGACGGCGCCGAGGCGGGCGGTCAGAGTGCGCAGCACCTCTTCGTGCCAGTCCTTCGAGAAGCGGCGGCGCGTGCCGTAGTCGGCGATCTTCAGGTCGGCGAGGCCGGCGTCCTGCAGCTGCGCGATCTTGGTTTCGAGACGGCGGCGGCCTTCGGCGATGTCGGGCTTCTTCTGCGTGTTGCGGAAGTAGACCTCGTTGACGATGGCCAGCACCGGGATCTCGAACAGGATGGTGTGCAGCCATGGCCCCTTGATGCGGATCTCGAGCTCGCCCGAGGGCTGGGGAATGATGTTGATGTACTTCTCGTTGAGCCGGAAGAGCCCGAGGAAGTCGACGAAGTCGCTCTTGATGAAGCGCATCGAGCGCAGGTAGGACAGCTCGGCATCGCGGAACTGCAGCGAACAGAGGCTGCGCACCTCGTCGCGGATCTGGCCCGCGAACTGGGCCAGGTCGACACCGGGGTTGCGGCACTTGAAGCGGTACTCGACCCGGGCCCCCGGGAAGTGATGCAGGACCACCTGCATCATCGTGAACTTGTAGAGGTCGGTGTCGAGCAGGCTGTGAATGATCATGGTGCTGGGCGCGGTGTCTCAAACTTTTCGGCGGCCGTTCGATTATCACGGGGCGCGTCGGCCTCTGCCTACGGGGCCTGAACAGCACGTCCTACCGGGAGGGTGAATCAGCCCCGCGACAGTGATTTCACGGCGGCGAACACAGCCCGTCGAATCAACTGTCTCAAAGGAGATTCGCATGAACAAGGACACCATCGAAGGCAACTGGAAACAGCTCAAGGGCAAGGTCAAGGAGCAATGGGGAAAGCTGACGGACGACGACTTCGACGTCATCGCTGGCAAGCGCGACCAGCTGCTCGGCCGCATCCAGGAACGCCACGGCATCAGCCGCGAGGAAGCCGAAAAGCAGGTCAAGGACTGGGAATCGCGCGACGGCCGCTCGCCGGACGCACTCTGGTTCGAACGCTACTGAGCGCTGAGCGCCCCCCCTCGATTTCATCAACTCCCCGAAGGAAAACAACCATGAAAAAGCACCTCCTCATGCTGGCTCTCGCCTCCACCTGCTTCGTGGCCACGCAGGCCAGCGCCATGACCAAGGACGAATACAAGGTCGCCAAGGAAAAGATCGAGGCCGACTACAAGGTCGCCAAGGCCCAGTGCGACACGATGAAGGACAACGCCAAGGACGTCTGCCAGAAGGAAGCCAAGGGCAAGGAAGACGTTGCCAAGGCGGAGCTCGAGCAGCAGTACCAGCCGAGCGACAGCCACGCCCGCAACGTGGCTGAAGAGAAGGTGAAGGCCGCCTACGAAGTCGCGAAGGAAAAGTGCGACGACCAGAAGGGCGAAGCCAAGACCGCCTGCGTGAAGCAGGCCAAGGCGGATGAAGCCCAGGGCAAGGCCGACATCAAGGCCATGAAGAAGGCCATGTAAGGTCTTCGCGGCGGGTGGCCTCGGTTGCTCAGGTCAGTTCCTGAGCGAATCGACCACCCGCTGCAGCGCCTCGGGCAGCGCCACCGGCCGCTGCGTGGCGCGGTCCACGTAGACGTGGACGAAGTGGCCTTGCGCCGCGGCGGTGTCAGCCCCTTCGGCGAACAACGCAATCTCGTATCGCACGCTCGATCGGCCCGCCTGGGCCACCCGGATGCCCGCCTCCACCGTCTGCGGGAACGCGATCGGCGCAAAGTAGTTGCACTGCGTCTCCACCACGAAGCCGATGACCTGGCCCTGGTGGATGTCGAGCGCGCCGCGCTCGATCAGCAAAGCATTCACCGCCGTATCGAACCAGCTGTAATAGACGACGTTGTTGACGTGGCCGTACATGTCGTTGTCGGCCCAGCGCGTCGGGATACTGCGAAACGCGCGATAGCTGCTGCGCGCGTGCGGGGTGGGTTTGGTGGGGGCGCTGCTCATCGCGCGGCATTTTGCCAGCGGCCGTTGCCGTCGAAGGCGGCTTTGGACTTGAACGGGCCCGCCCGGCGGCCGAATTTAGAAGACGGCTTCTAAATTGCTGCAGAGCAGCAAAAACCCCTTGATCGCAAAACTCAGCTGCCTATACTTGAGGCCATGCTGCACCGCAACATAGACGGCGAGACAGCGCAACGTGAACCGACCACTCAATCATCCCTTCTGGAGATCCCAAATGGCCCTGACCGCTGACCAAATCCTCGCCGCCCAAAAAGCAAACCTCGAAACCCTGTTCGGCCTGACCACCAAGGCTTTCGAAGGCGTCGAGAAGCTCGTCGAACTGAACGTGACCGCTTCGAAGGCCGCCCTGGCCGAAGCCCAGAATACCGCCCAGGCTGCCCTGAGCGTCAAGGACGCACAAGAACTGCTGACGCTGCAAGCCAGCCTGTTCCAGCCCCTGGCTGAAAAGACCGCTGCCTACAGCCGTCACCTGTACGACATCGCCCAAGGCACCGGCGCCGAGTTCTCCAAGGCTTTCGAAGCCAAGGCTGCTGAAGCCCAGCAAGCCTTCGTCGGCCTGGTCGACAGCGCTTCCAAGAACGCCCCCGCCGGTTCGGAAACCGCCGTTGCCGTGCTGAAGAGCGCCGTGGCTGCTGCCAACAACGCTTTCGAATCGGTTCAAAAGGCCGTCAAGCAAGCGTCGGACGTCGCCGAAGCCAACTTCAACGCTGTGTCGACGCAAGCCGTTGCCGCCGCGAAGACCGCGACCGCTTCGCGCAAGCGCTAAGCCGCCGACCACCACCAGTTGTCTCCTTGGGTCCTCACGGATCCAATTCAGGGCCTCATCCTCGGATGAGGCTTTTTTTTGGCCCGGCGAGGCGTCTTCGATAATGCCGGTCTCATCCAGGAGACTTCAATGCAGATCGATGGCAAGGTTTTTATCGTGACCGGTGGCGCTTCGGGCCTCGGCGAAGGCACGGCGCGCATGCTGGCCGCCAACGGCGCCAAGGTGGTGATCGCCGACATGCAGGCTGACAAGGGCGAAGCCGTTGCAAAGGGAATTGGCGGCGTGTTCGTCAAGTGCGACGTGAGCCAGGAAGCCGACGGCCAGGCGGCCGTGGCCGCCGCACTCAAGCTTGGCAAGCTGGTCGGCCTCGTCAACTGCGCCGGCATCGCGCCGGCCGAGAAGACGGTGGGCAAGAACGGCCCGCACGCACTGGCCGTGTTCAGCAAGACCGTCACGGTCAACCTGATCGGCAGCTTCAACATGATCCGGCTCGCGGCCGACGCCATGGGCAAGAACGAGCCCGAAGCCACGGGCGAGCGCGGCGTGCTGATTTCCACCGCCTCTGTCGCAGCCTACGACGGGCAGATCGGCCAAGCGGCCTACAGCGCCTCGAAGGGCGGCGTGGTCGGCATGACGCTGCCCATCGCCCGCGACCTCGCGCGCAGCGGCATCCGCAACATGACCATCGCCCCCGGCATCTTCGGCACGCCCATGCTGTTCGGCATGCCTCAGGAAGTGCAGGACGCGCTGGCCGCCAGCGTGCCCTTCCCTTCCCGCCTGGGCACGCCCGAGGACTACGCCAAGCTGGCGAAGCACATCATCGAGAACGACATGCTCAACGGCGAGGTCATTCGCCTGGACGGAGCGATTCGATTGGCTCCCCGCTGACCTCGGAAGCCGGCGGCTTCGCGCTGCCGGTGCGGTCCAGGCGCTCGTAGTTCGCGATCACCTGGGCCCCGAGCAGCACCAGCGTGGCGGCGATCTCCAGGCTCAGCAGCACCACGATGGCCGTGGTGAGCGAACCGTAGACCACGTTCACCTGCGACAAGGTCGAGAAGTACCAGATCAACACGCGCCGCGTGGCCTCCCACAGCAGCGCGGCCGTCACGCCGCCCAGCAGCGCATGGCGCAGCGACATGCGCCCGGCCGGCATCACGAGGTAGAGCGAGGTCAGCATGAAGATCTCGCCGCCCAGCCCCAGCAGGTACAGCAGCAGCCCCGAAACGCCCGACAGCGACCAGCTGCGCCCCAGCAGGTCGACGCTTTCCCGCCCCACCAGCTGCAACGCGCCCGACACCAGCGTAACCAGCAGCAGCCCCACGCACAGGCACAGGATGTAGATGTAGGGCATGGCCACCGACACCAGGAAGTGGCGCTTGTGGTCAGCCCTGCGGTGGTGAAAGATCACCGCCATGGCGCTTTCGAGCACGCTGAAGGCCAGCGAGCTGAAGAAAAGCATCGTCACCAGCAGCACCGGCCCCAGCACGTCGCGGTGGTCCAGGAAGCTCGACAGTTCGGCCACGATGGCTTTCGACTGCCCCGGCAGCAGCCAGCCCAGGTACTGTCCGATGGTGCGCAGCAGTTCGGCCTGCTCGATGACGTGCGACAGCGCGATCACGCTCACGATCAGCAGCGGCACGATGGAAAGCAGCGCGTAGTACGCCACCGCCCCTGCGAGCAGCAGCCCCTGGTTGGCGCGAAATTCCTTGAGCGCATCCCAGGCGAATCTCAGGGGGTGGCGCAGCAGCGGCGCGATGTGTTGCAGGGGTTTGGGCGTCGTCATGCGTGGATTCCGGTCGCTTTCAGTATGCCGTCCGGCCGCCAGCCTTCGCCCGCTTGCGTATGATTTGCCGCTCTTCGCCTACATGACCATCCCCGCTTCATTCATCCAGGAACTCATCGCGCGCGCCGATGTGGTCGAGATCGTCGGCCGTTATGTGCAGCTCAAGAAGGCCGGCGCCAATTTCATGGGGCTGTGCCCGTTCCACGGTGAGAAATCGCCCTCTTTCTCCGTCAGCCCGACCAAGCAGTTCTATCACTGCTTCGGCTGCGGGGTGCATGGCAACGCCATCGGCTTTCTGATGGAGCATGCGGGCATGGGCTTTGTCGAGGCGGTGCATGACCTCGCCGGCCAGTACGGCCTGCAGGTGCCCGAGGACGACGCCTCTCCCGCCGAGCGCGCCCGCGCCGCCAGCCAGCGCCAGAAGCAGGCCACGCTGACCGACGTGCTCGAAAAAGCCGGCGACGCCTACCGCAAGCACCTGCGGCAGGCGCCCGGTGCCATCGAATATCTGAAGGGCCGCGGCGTCTCGGGCGAGGTGGCCAAGCAGTTCGGCATCGGCTATGCGCCGGCCGGCTGGCGCGCGCTGGCCAGCGTCTTCCCCGACTACGACGACCCGCTGCTCGCCGAGAGCGGGCTGGTGATCGTCAACAACGAGGAAGGCAAGCTCAGCGACGAAGAAGCCAAGCGCTACGACCGCTTCCGCGACCGCGTGATGTTCCCGATCCGCAACGTGAAGGGCGAGTGCATCGGCTTCGGCGGGCGCGTGCTGGGCGACGAGAAGCCCAAGTACCTGAACTCGCCCGAAACGCCGGTGTTCAGCAAGGGCCGCGAGCTCTACGGCCTATATGAAGCCCGCGCCGCCTTCCGCGACCGCGGCTATGCGCTCGTCACCGAGGGCTACATGGACGTGGTGGCGCTGGCCCAGCTCGGTTTTCCGAACGCGGTGGCCACGCTCGGCACGGCCTGCACCACGGAGCACGTTCAAAAGCTCTTCCGCTTCACCGAATCGGTGGTGTTCAGCTTCGACGGCGACGCCGCCGGCCGCCGCGCCGCGCGCAAGGCGCTCGACGGTGCCCTGCCCTACGCCACCGACGTGCGCAGCATCAAGTTTTTGTTCCTGCCAGCCGAGCACGACCCCGACAGCTTCATCCGCGAGCACGGCGCCGAGGCCTTCGCCCGCTTCGTCAACGAGGCCACGCCGCTGTCGCGCTTCATGCTCGAAGCCGCCCGCGAAGGCTGCGACCTGACCACCGCCGAGGGCCGCGCCCACATGACGAGCAACGTGCGCCCGCTCTGGAGCGCCATGCCCGACGGTGCCCTCAAGCGACAGTTGCTGAGCGAGATCGCGACGCTGGTGCAGCTCGACGCGCCGGCGCTGTCGGAACTCTGGGCCTCCACGCCGGGCCCGCGCAAGGCCGGCGGCGCACCCGCGCCGCAGCGCCAAGGCGAGCCCTCCGGCTACGGCGGCGGTGGTGGCGGTGACGACTACTACCCGGACATGCCCCCGCCGCAGGACTTTGAACCGCCGCGCTATGAAAGCGATAGCAAGCCCAAGTTCCAGCCGCGCAAGTTCGTCAAGGGCAAGCGCTGGGGCGGCAAGTTCGAGGAACCCATCGAGCCCCTGCGCGGACGCGGTGCCCCGCCCAGCCGCCCGGATGTGGCGGTGCGGCTGCTGCTGTCGAACATGGCGCAATGGGAAGCCCTGTCGCACGAGCTCCACGTGATGTTGTGCGACCTGCCCGGCTCGCACGGCGCGCTCTTCACCTGGCTCGACAGCCAGCTGCACGAGCACGGCGTCCAGCCCTGGGCGGCCCTGCGCGAAGGCATGCGCGGACTCGACTTCGAGCCGCTGGCCGAGCGGCTGATGTCCGTCTCCGAGGCCGGTCCGGTGCCCGAGGGCGAGGAGGCGCAGCACTTGGCCGACGCCGCCCGCGAACTCTCCAGCGTGCTCGATTTCATGCTCGACGACCTTCTCAAGGCCCAGCAGAGCGAGGCCATCGCCGCCGTGGGAAAAGACCCGAAAGCCCTGGAACGCTACAAGGCGCTGGAAACCCGCCGGCTCGAATTGCGCGCCCGTCTGCGCGCCTCGGGTTCAGAAACTGCTTGAAATTTGCGCAACACGCTATAATGTAGGGCTTCGCAACTGGCGAAATTAGGCAAGAGCGACAGCAGCACCTCCGGGCCGACCCCTAGCGCAACGCACTCCAACGGTAAATTCCGGCGGAAAGGGTCAATAACCGCAAGGACTGCATACCAAATGTTCGCCCGACATCTTGCCTGTTGAGGAATTAATTCCTCTTTCCCATTTGTTTTTAGTCCGTGCCTGTGCACGGGCTGTGGTGGCGCTGTCCGCGTGACGGTGCGCCTGTGATCCCGCTTGTTCTTTCTTGCCGTAACGAGGTCGTATGCCCAGTTCAAAGAAGCCTGCTCCTTCACTTGCCAAAAGCGTCGCCACCAAGCCCGCAGCAGAAAAACCGTTGAAAGCCGGCGCGAAGCCGGCAACCAAGACGGCCGCCGCCGCATCCAAATCGGCAGCCGCAACGAAAGTGAAAACCGTGCCCACGAAATCGACCTCTCTCGACGATCCCAAAAAAGCAGCCGCCCCCGCAGCCAAGAAAGTCGGCCGCCCGCCCAAGGCCGCCGGCGCCGCCACGCCCGCCACCGGCGCCAAGCGCGGCCGCAAGCCCAAGGCTGACAAGGAAGCCCCCGAGAGCGACGTCGACCTGTCGGACATCGAGGACGACCTGGCCGGCGACGAGCCCGCGGTTGCGACGACCACCGAAGAGAAGGTCAAGCCGCTGCGCATGAAGATCAGCAAGGCGAAGGAACGCGCCTTGATGAAGGAGTTCGGCCTCGACGAGACCGTGCTCTCCGAAGAAGACCTGGCCAAGCGCCGCTCGCGCCTGAAGACCCTGATCACGCTGGGCAAGACCCGCGGCTACCTCACGCACGGCGAAATCTCCGACCACTTGCCCGACAAGCTGGTCGACGCCGAGACCATGGAAGTCGTGGTCACCATGCTCAACGACATGGGCGTGGCGGTGTACGAGCAGACGCCCGACGCCGAAACCCTGCTGCTGAACAACACCGCGCCCACCGCCACCACGGTGGAAGAAGCCGAGGAAGAAGCCGAAGCCGCGCTCTCCACGGTGGACAGCGAATTCGGCCGCACCACCGACCCGGTCCGCATGTACATGCGCGAAATGGGCACGGTCGAGCTACTGACGCGCGAAGGCGAAATCGAAATCGCCAAGCGCATCGAAGGCGGCCTGATGGCCATGATGGAAGCCATTTCGGCCTCCCCCGCCACCATCGCCGCGATCCTCGAAATGGCCGCAACGATCCGTGAAGGCAAGGTCGTCATCTCGACCATCGTCGACGGCTTCTCGAACCCCAACGAGGCCGACGACTATGTGGCCGAAGAAGACTTCGACGAATTCGACGAGGAAGACGACGACGACGGCAAGGGCGGCTCCAAGGCCCTGACCAAGAAGCTCGAGGAACTCAAGCGTGAAGCGCTCGATCGCTTCGACCGCATCGCCAGCATGTTCGAGAAGATCCACAAGATCTACGAGAAGGAAGGCTACGGCACGCCGGCGTACGTCAAGGCCCAGCAGGCCGTGTCCGACGAGCTGATGACCATCCGCTTCACCGCCAAGACCATCGAGAAGCTGTGCGACCTGGTGCGCACGCAGGTGGACGACGTTCGCAAGAAGGAACGCGAACTGCGCCGCATCATCGTGGACAAGTGCGGCTTCCCGCAGGACGAGTTCATCCGCGACTTCAGCGGCTACGACAAGAACGGCAATCGCATCGCCTCGAACCTGCTGAACCTGAAGTGGGTCGAGAAGCAGGCCGCCGCCGGCAAGCCCTGGAGCACGGTGCTCGCGCGCAACATCCCGCCAGTGCAGGAACTGCAGCAGAAGCTCGCCGACATCCAGTCGCGCGTGGTGGTGCCGCTGTCCGAGCTGAAGGACATCAACAAGCGCATGAACGAAGGCGAATCGTCTTCGCGCGATGCCAAGAAGGAAATGATCGAGGCCAACCTGCGCCTCGTGATCTCCATCGCCAAGAAGTACACCAACCGCGGCCTGCAGTTCCTCGATCTGATCCAGGAAGGCAACATCGGCCTGATGAAGGCGGTCGACAAGTTCGAATACCGTCGCGGCTACAAATTCTCGACGTACGCCACGTGGTGGATCCGCCAGGCCATCACCCGCTCGATCGCCGACCAGGCGCGCACCATCCGCATCCCGGTGCACATGATCGAGACGATCAACAAGATGAACCGCATTTCGCGCCAGCACTTGCAGGAGTTCGGCTTCGAGCCCGACGCCGGCATCCTGGCCGCGAAGATGGAGATTCCGGAAGACAAGATCCGCAAGATCATGAAGATCGCGAAGGAGCCGATCTCGATGGAAACCCCCATCGGCGACGACGACGATTCGCACCTGGGCGACTTCATCGAGGACAGCAGCAACACGGCTCCTATCGAAGCCGCGATGCAGGCCGGCCTGCGCGACGTGGTCAAGGACATCCTCGACAGCCTCACGCCGCGCGAAGCCAAGGTGCTGCGCATGCGCTTCGGCATCGAAATGAGCACGGACCACACGCTGGAAGAAGTCGGCAAGCAGTTCGACGTGACCCGCGAGCGCATCCGCCAGATCGAGGCCAAGGCACTGCGCAAGCTCAAGCATCCGTCGCGTTCGGACAAGCTGCGCAGCTTTATTGATACGCTCTAAGCCGGTCTCCCGGTATTTCCCGACGAGGAGGCGCCCGCAAGGGCGCTTTCTTTTTTGGCCTTCGCGATAAAAAGAACGGAGCAAACCTCATGAATCCCGATGCAGACAAACTCTGGCAGGCCCCGCGCTGGGCGCTTGCCGTGCTGCTCGCGGTGCTCGGCATGCTCGGGCCCTTTTCCATCGACACCTACATTCCGGCCTTCTCGGGCATTGCGCAATCCATCGGCGCGACGCCGGCCGAGATGCAGCAGACGCTTTCGGCCTACCTGTTCGGCTTCGCGTTCATGAACCTGTTCCATGGCGCGCTGTCGGACAGCTTCGGCCGCCGCCCCGTGGTGCTGTGGGGCCTGGCCGTGTTCACGCTGGCCTCGCTGGGCTGCGCGCTCTCGCAGAACATCACGCAGCTGGTGCTGTTCCGCGGGCTGCAGGGCCTTTCGACCGGCGCCGGCATCGTGGTCTCGCGCGCGGTGATCCGCGACATGTTCCCGCCTGCCGAGGCGCAGCGGGTCATGAGCCAGGTCACGATCTACTTCGGCGTGGCACCGGCCATCGCGCCCATCGTGGGCGGCTTCCTGTTCGTGCACGCGGGCTGGCACGCAGTGTTCTGGTTTCTGGTGGCGGTGGGCGTGGTGCTGTTCACTGCCAACTACAAGCTGCTGCCCGAGACACTGCACAAGGACCACCGCCAGCCCTTCCAGGTGCGGCACCTGATGCGCGGCTACTGGGACCTGTGCTCCGACCCGCGCTTCCTGCTGCTGGCCTTCGCAAGCGGCGTGCCCTTCAACGGCATGTTCCTCTACGTGCTGGCCGCGCCCGCATTCCTCGGCGACCACCTCGCGCTGCAGCCGCAGCAGTTCTTCTGGTTCTTCCTGCTGACCATCGGCGGCATCATGCTCGGCGCGCGCGCCAGCGGCCGCATGGCCGGCAAGGTCGCGCCCAAGCGGCAGATCCGCGACGGCTTCGTCATCATGCTGGCCACCTCGGTGGTCAACGTGGTGGCCAACACTTTCTTCCAGGCGCACGTGGCCTGGGCACTGTGGCCGCTGGCGGTGTTCGCCTTCGGCTGGGCGCTGATGGTGCCGGTGGTCACGCTGCTGGTGCTCGACCTGCACCCCGAGCGCCGCGGCATGGCCTCTTCGCTGCAGGCCGTGATCGGCTCCACTGCCAACGGCATCGTGGCCGGCGCGGTGGCGCCGCTGGTGATGCATTCGACACTCGCGCTGGCACTGACCTCCATGGGCATGCTCGCCATCGGCCTTGTCGCCTGGGTGTGGCTGCATGACCGCTGGCCAGAGATCGGGCGCATGGTGGCGCACGAAGGCTGAGAGCGCGGGCGAGTTTCCGATGCGCTTCGAAGCATTCCTGACTCATGCGCGCGCCTGGCTGCCAGGCCGCACCACCGTCGATGCCCGCGAGCGCCTGCGCGCGGTGGCGGGTGCGGGCCTCGGCCTGCTGGTCACGGCGCTGCTGTGCCGGTGGATGGCCGGCCCGCTCGCCGCCTCCGTCTGGCTGATCGCGCCGCTGGGTGCCAGCGCCGTGCTGGTGTTTGCTGTGCCGGCCAGTCCGCTGGCGCAGCCGTGGTCGGTCATCGGCGGCAACACGCTGTCGGCGGTGGTCGGCATTGCGGCTGCCAACTGGATTCCCGACCTGGCGCTGGGCGCCGCCGTTGCAGTGGCTGCTGCCATCGGCCTGATGTTCAGCGCACGCTGCCTGCACCCGCCGGGCGGTGCCGCGGCCCTGCTCGCGGTGCTGACGCACACCACGCATTTCTCGTCCGCCCTCTTCCCCTTCTTCACCAACTCGCTGCTGCTGGTGCTGGCCGGCGTGGCCTACAACTCGCTGACCGGACGGCGCTATCCGCACGTGCAGGTGGTGGCTCGCCCGCCTGCGTCCGATGCGCGCTTCAGCCAGGCCGACATCGACGCCGTGCTGGCCCGCTACAACCAGGTGCTGGACATCAGCCGCGACGACCTCCAATCGCTGATCCAGCAGACCGAGCTCGAGTCGTACAAGCGGCGGCTGGGCACGCTGCACTGCGCCGACATCATGTCGCGCACGCCGGTCTCGGTGGAGTTCGGCACGCCGCTGCAGGAAGCGTGGGCGCTGATGCACGAGCGCCGCATCAAGGCCCTGCCCATCACCGACCGCACGCGCCGCGTGGTGGGCATCGTCACGCAGGCCGACTTCTTCCGCCAGCTCGACCTGCAGCATCACGAGGGCATCGCCGGCAAGCTGCGCGACCTGATCCGCGCCACGCGCACGGTGATGTCGAACAAGCCCGAGGTGGTCGGCCAGATCATGACGCGGCAGGTGCGCGTGGCCAGCGCCGACCGGCCCGTGGTCGACCTGGTGCCACTGTTCTCCGAGGGCGGGCACCACCACATCCCGATCATCGATGGCGAGAAACGCCTCGCGGGGATGATCACGCAGTCGGACTTCGTGCGCGCCCTCTATCGCGCTGTGGGGCCGGCGTAAGAGCCGCTCCTCACTCAAGCACCACGTTCGCCTTCTTCACCAGCGCCGCATAGCGCGCGGCCTCGCTGCGAAAGTAGCTCGCGGCCTGCTCCGGTGTCGTGGGCTTGATGACGTTGCCCTGCTTGTCCATCGCATCGCGCACTTCGGCGCTGGTGAATGCAGCGGCGACCGCGTCGTGCACGCGCTGGACATCGGCCGCCTGCATCTTCGGCGGCCCGATCACCGCGAACCAGCCTTCGACCGCGTAGTTCGGCAGCCCCTGCTCCGCGATGGTCGGGATGTCCGGCGCAGCCGGCGAACGCGTCGCGCCGCACAGGCCGATGGCGCGCAGCGCACCGCTCTTGATGTGCTGCTGCACGGCCGGCAGCGCGACCACGCCCATCTCGACCTGCCCCGCGATCATGTCGGTCACCATCGGCCCGGTGCCCTTGTAGGGAATGTGCCGCGCCTTCACGCCCGCCTCGTCCATGAACATCTCGCCGGCCAGGTGAATGATGGTGCCGTTGCCCGACGAGGCGTAGTTGTAGCCCTCGGGCTTCGCGCGCAGCAGCGCGACCAGTTCCTTCACGTTCTTCGCGGGCAGCTTCGGGTTCACCACCAGCACCAGCGGCGTCGCGCCCACCACGCTGATCGGCGTGACATCGTTGATCGCGTCGAAGGGCATCTTCTTGAACACCGCCGGGTTGATGACATGGTTGTTCGACACCATGCCCAGCGTGAGCCCGTCGGGCGCGGCCTTGACGATGGCCGCGGCGCCGGTGATGCCGCCCGCGCCCGGCAGGTTCTCGATCACCACCGGCTGGCCGAAGGCCTTGCCGAGCGCGACCGATGCAGCGCGCGCGATGGTGTCGACGCCTGAACCCGCGCTGATCGGCAGGATGAAGCGGATGGGTTTGTCGGAGCCCTGCGCAAGCGCGGGGCATGCGGCCACGGCGGCGGCGCACGCACCGAGGCCGAGCACCGCGCGGCGGTTCATCGAGGAAAGCGTCTGGGTCATGGTTTTGTCTCTCTTTATGTTCTTGAAAAGTCACTCTGCTCAGGCTACGGCCGATTCGGCGTGCAGCGCATCGACCTGCTCGCGCGCGTAGCCCAGTTCGGCCAGCAGCTCGCGCGTGTGCTCGCCCAGCGTCGGCGGATGCAGCCGCACACCGAGGCGCTCGCCACCGAGCGTGATCGGGAACAGCGTCGTCTGCGCCATTTCTCCGGCACGCTCACCGTCCGGCAGGCGAATGTCGGCCAGGCCGCCGGTGGCTTTCAGGTGCGGGTCGTCGTAGAGGTCTTCGGGCCGCGTGATCGGCGCGAAAGGCAGCCCGCTGGCCTCGAAGATCGCCGACAGCTCCGCCGCCGAGCGGCCTGCCAGGCGCTCGCGCAAGTCGGCCAGCAGCGTGGGCCGCAGGCGCACGCGGTCGTTGTTGGTGCGCAGGGCCGGGTCGGCCTTCAGGTCGTCGAAACCCAGCGCGTCGCAGAAGGTCTTCCACTGCGCGTCGCTCACGGCGGCCAGGAATATCTGCTCGCCGTTCTTCACGGTGAACACGTCGTACAGCGCCCAGGCCGAGATGCGATCGGGCATCGGCGCAGCGGCCTGCCCGGTGATCGCGTACTGCAGCATGTGCTGCCCGACCAGGAACACGTTGTTCTCGAACAATGCCGACTGCACCTCCTGCCCCTTGCCAGTCTCGGCGCGCTGCATCAGCGCGGCGATCGCGCCAATGGCGCCGAACATGCCGCCCATGATGTCGTTGACGCTGGTGCCCGCGCGCAGCGGATCACCGGGGCGGCCGGTCATGTAGGCCAGCCCACCCATCATCTGCACCACCTCGTCGAGCGCAGTGCGGTGCTCATAAGGGCCGGGCAAGAAGCCCGTGTGGTTGACGTACACGAGGCGCGGGTTGAGCTTGCCGAGCGCGGCGTAGCCCAGGCCGTACTTGTCCATGGTGCCGGGCTTGAAGTTCTGCGCCACCACGTCGGCCGTGGCGCACAGGCGCAGCGCGGCTTCCAGCCCCTGCGGGTGCCGCAGGTCGAGCGCGATGCTCTTCTTGTTGCGGTTGAACATGGGGAAGAAGCCCGCGCCCGCGCCCAGCAGGTGTCGCGTGCGGTCGCCATCGATGGGCTCGACCTTGATGACCTCCGCGCCCAGGTCCGCGAGCACCATGCCGCAGGTGGGGCCCATGACCATGTGGGTGAACTCGACCACACGGATGCCGGTGAGCGGCAGTCGCTTTTCTCCGGTCTTTGCCGCGCTCACGCCGTGACTCCCGCCGTCGCGGCAAAGGTCTTCGGAAAGCCCGCGCGCCACACCGTGCCCTGCAAGGTTTCGCCTTCGAGCCAGCTCGCCACGCGTCGGCGCAGGTCGAGCAGCTTCGGCAGATCGACGCCGGTCGCAACGCCCATGCTCTCGAGCATGAAGACGAGGTCTTCGGTGTCGACATTGCCGCTGGCGCCGGGCGCGTGCGGGCAGCCGCCGATGCCGGCCAGGCAGGCGTCGAAACGTGTGATGCCGACCTCCAGCGCGGCATACGCATTCGCGAGCCCCATGCCGCGCGTGTCATGGAAGTGGCCGCACCACAGCCGGTCGCCCGCGATGCGCAAGGCGCGCTCGAACAGGCTGCGCACCATCGCCGGATCGGCATAGCCGACTGTGTCGGCGAGGCTCACGCGGTCGGCTCCAGCGTCGAGCAGCGCCTGCATCAGCCGCAGCACTTCGTCGGGCTCGACATGGCCCTGCAGCGTGCAGCCGAAGGCCGTGCCCACGCCGCCATCGATCAGCGTCTTGGAGCCCGCCGCATCACGCGCCGCGCGCATGCGCCCGACCTCGGCCACCACCTCGTCGGGCGTCTTGCGCAGGTTGGCAAGACTGTGCGCGTGGCTGGCCGAGAGTGGCACGACCATCAGGTCGGCCTCGCCCGCAATAGCGCGTTCGGCGCCCTTGAGGTTGGGCACGAGTACCGAGGCAAAGAGCCCCGGCAGCGTCTTCGCGTACGCCAGCAGCTCGGCCGTGTCGGCCAATTGCGGCAGCAGGTGCGCCGGCACGAACGAGCCGACTTCGATCTCGCGCTGGCCGGCGGCGTGCGCGTCGCGGATCCATTCGAGCTTGCGTTCGGTGGGCAGTACGCGGGCAATGCTCTGGAGGCCATCGCGCAGGCCCACTTCGCGGACGACCGCGCGCGGCGGCAGGAAGGCGTGAATCAAGACTTTGTCTCCGTCGTGAGGGTACGGAATCGATGTTAGAAGTTCCGATTCGATCCAGAAGGTATATTTTGGAAGCCATCCGATTCCAGAACGGAACATCATGAGAGATCTCGACCTGACCACCCTGCGCCTGTTCGTCGCCGTCTGCGAAACGCGCAGCATCGCGCGCGCCGGCGAACAGGCCAGCATCGTCGGCTCGGCCATCAGCAAGCGGCTGGCCCAGCTCGAAGAAGCCGTCGGCACACCGCTGCTGCTGCGCAAGCGCCGCGGCGTGCTGCCCACGCCGGCCGGCGAAACCCTGCTGGAGCACGCCCGCGCGATGCTCGGCAGCGTGAATCGCATCGAGCGCGACATGGCCGCCTACGCCGGCGGCGCGCGCGGGCACGTACGCATCCTGGCCTCGGCCTCGGTCATGGCCGAATCGCTGGCCGAGGACGTGGCCGACTTTCTGCAAGACCCGGCGCACCGCAACATCCGCGTCGACATGGAAGAGCGCGTGAGCCCCGAGATCGTGCGCGGCATCCGCGAGGGCAGCGCTTCCATCGGCCTGTGCTGGGACGCGGCCGACCTCGAAGGCCTGGAGCGGCGCGACTACCGCACCGACCACCTCGCCATCGTCGCGCATCCCTCGCACCCGGTGGCGAAGCACGAGCACGTGCGCTTCGAGCAGGTGCTCGACCATGAATTCGTCGGCATGCCCGCGCTCAGCGCAGTGCAACTGATGCTTGCGCGCGAGGCTGCAGTGGTAGGCAAGCCGCTGGTTTACCGCGTGCTGGTGTCCAACTTCGATGCGGCGCTGCGCGTGGTGCGCGCCGGGCTGGCAATCAGCGTGGTGCCTGCGGAGGTCGCGCGGCCCTTCACCGATGCCTTCGGCCTTCGCCTGATGCCGCTTACCGATGCGTGGGCGCGGCGGCGTTTTGCGATCTGCTTCCGCAGTGAGGCGGCGCTGTCGCCGTCCGCTCAATTGCTGGTCGCGCACCTGGAGCGGCGCGCCACGGATTGACGGCCAAGCACCCAATTCGACCGAAATCCGAAACTATTCATTGCCCTGGAGCAGGTTTTTATTTCGATTCACGCAACCTACATTCGAAAGGTCAGAGCAGTCACTCCTTCACACCGCACACAGAAAGACCACCGCATGTTCCGCAGAGCCCTCCTCTCCGCCGCCGCCCTCGCCACCACCCTGAGCCTCGCCCCGCTCGCCGCGCAGGCTGCCCAGCCGCTCAAGCTCGACGTCTACAACCCCGGCACGAAGTCGATGTTTCCGGTCTCCTCGGAAATCGTCACCGGGCAGACCGAAGCCGTGCTGATCGACGCGCAGTTCCAGCGCAACGACGCCGAGGCGCTGGTGCAGAAGATCAAGGCCACGGGCAAGAAGCTCACCACGGTCTACATCAGCCACAGCGACCCCGACTACTACTTCGGCCTCGACGTGATCCAGGCCGCCTTCCCCGACGCGAAGATCGTCGCCACGCCCCAGACCGTGGCCGCCATCCAGGCCTCGAAGGACGGCAAGCTCGCGCACTGGGGACCGATCCTGAAGGACAACGCGCCCAAGGCGCTGGTCGTGCCCGAAGCACTGGCCGGCGACAGCCTCCCGCTCGAAGGCCGCAAGATCCAGGTCGTCGGCCTCGACGGCCCCACGCCCGAGCGCAGCTTCGCGTGGATTCCCTCGCTGAAGGCGGTGGTCGGCGGCATTCCAGTGTCGGCCAACATCCACGTGTGGGTGGCCGACACGCAGACGCCTGAATCGCGCCGCGACTGGATCAAGGCGCTGGGCCGCATCGAAGCGCTGCACCCGAAGACCGTGGTGCCCGGCCACTACCTGCCGAATGCCGACGGCAGCACGCCCTACTCGCTCGCCTCGGTGAAATTCACGCGAAGCTATCTGCAGGCCTTCGAAACCGAAGCCGCCAAGGCCAAGGACTCGGCTGCCCTGATCGCCGCAATGAAGAAGCGCTACCCGAAGCTGGAAGACGCCTCGTCGCTGGAACTCGGCGCCAAGGTCATCAAGGGAGAAATGAAATGGCCGCAATGAACGAAGGCGCGAATGAAGGCGCCACGCTCCACTACATCTTCGACCCGCTGTGCGGCTGGTGCTATGCCGCCGCGCCGCTGGTCGACGCGGCGCGCAGCGTGCCCGGCCTGAAGGTCGAGTTCCATGGCGGCGGCATGATGACCGGCGCCAACCGCCGCTCGATCACACCGCAGTGGCGCGAGTACGTGATGCCGCACGACCAGCGCATCGCGGAACTCACGGGCCAGCCCTTCGGTGAGGGCTACTTCGAGGGACTGCTGCGCGACACCGGCGCGACGATGGACTCCGAGCCGCCGACCACCGCCATCCTCGCGGCAGAGTCGCTGCGGGCGGGCGGCGGGCTGGACATGATCCATCGCCTGCAGCGGGCGCACTACGTCGAAGGCCAGCGCATCGCCGATGAGCAGGTGCTGAAGGCGATCGCCGCCGAACTCGGCTTCGACGCCGAAGCCTTCGCGTCGGCCTTCGAGCGCCTGTCAGGCGAATCGACCGCACGGCACTTCGCCGAAAGCCGCCAGTTCCTGCAGCGCGCTGGCGGCCAGGGCTTTCCGACCTTCGTGCTGACGCAGCCCGATGGCCGCGCCAGCCGCATCGACATCGGCCCATGGCTCGGCCGCGCGGAAGACTGGAAGGCGCGCCTGGCGGAGCTCGTCTAGCGCGCGACGCCCAACAGGCGGTCGAGCACTTCAGGCTGCGTGCGCAATGTCGCGGCCTTGTCGGTGTGCACGATGGTGCCGTGGTCGAGCACCACCGCTTCGTCGGAAATCGCGAGGATGGCCTGCGGATGCTGCTCCACGATGATCGCGGCCAGCCCCTCGTCCTGCGTGATGCGGCGGATGGCACGCAGCAGCTCTTCCACGATGATCGGCGCCAGCCCTTCGAGCGGCTCGTCGAGCAGCAGCAGTTTCGGGTTCAGCACCAGCGCACGGCCCACGGCCAGCATCTGCTGCTCGCCGCCCGAGAGCTGCGTGCCCAGGTTCGTCTTGCGCTCCGCAAGGCGCGGGAACATTTCGTAGACACGCTGCGGGCTCCACTTGCCCGGCCGCTCCACCGCGGTGAGGTTCTCGTGCACCGTCAGCGACTTGAAGATGTTGCGCTCCTGCGGCACCCAGCCGATGCCGGCTGCCGCGCGCTGATGCGGCGCGAGCTTGTGCAGCGCCTGGCCGCCCAGCGTGATGCTGCCGCCGTGCTGGCGCGTTGCGCCCGCGAGCGTGTTGATCAGCGTGGTCTTGCCCGTGCCGTTGCGGCCCAGCAGCGCCAGCGTCTGGCCTTCGCCGAGCGCGAACGCCACGTCGTGCAGCACAACGGCCTCGCCGTAGCCGGCGCTCAGGTTTTCTATTCGCAGCAGCTCAGACATGGGCGCTCTCCCCGTGGCCCAGATAGACCTCTTTCACCTTCGGATCGTTGGCGATGGTTTCGGGGTCGCCCTCGGTCAGCAGCGTGCCGTTGACCAGCACCGTCATGCGGTCGGCAAAGCTGAACACCAGGTCCATGTCGTGCTCGATCAGCAGCACCGACACGTCGGCGGGCAGCGCGGCCACGGTCTGCAGCAGTTCTTCGCGCTCGCCGGCGGGCACACCCGCCACGGGCTCGTCGAGCAGCAGCACGCGCGGCTCGCAGGCCAGCGCAATCGCAATCTCCAACAGGCGGCGCTTGCCATAGGCCAGGTGCTTCACCTGCTGCTGCGCCACATCGCCCAGGTGGAACTGTTCGAGCAGTTGCCCCGCGCGCTCGGCAATCGCCTTGCTGGCGCCGAGCGGCCGCCACCATTGCGCGCCGATGCCCTGGTGTTGCGACACGACCAGCGCCAGCGTTTCGAGCGGCGTCATCGAGTCGAAGAGCTGGTTGATCTGGAAGGTGCGCACCAGTCCGCGCGCCACGCGCTTGTGCGGCGCGAGCGTGGTGATGTCTTCGCCCAGCAGCGTGATACGGCCTTCGGTGGGCGTGAGCACGCCCGTCAGCTGGTTGATCAGCGTGGTCTTGCCCGCGCCGTTGGGGCCGATCAGCGCGTGGCGTGCACCGCGCTTGAGTTCCATCGTCACGTTGTTGGTGGCCGTGATGCCGCCGAAGCGCATCACGAGGCCGTGGGTCGAGAGCACGGTGTCGGTCATGCCGCACCGCCCTTCTTCTTGCCGCCCAAGCCGAACCATGTCCACGGCTTCAGCAGGCGGTCGCGCCCCACCAGCACCAGCAGCACCAGGATCAGGCCGATCCAGAACATCCAGTACTGCGGCGTCACGGCCGACAGCCAGGTCTGCAGCAGCTTGAACACGATGGCACCCGCCACGCCGCCATAGAGCCAGCCCACGCCGCCGATGACCAGCATCAGCAGCACGTCGGCCGAACGGTCGAAGGCCAGCACGTCGAGCGAGGCGAAGCCGGTGGTCTGCGCCAGCAGCGCGCCCGCGGCGCCGGCGATGCCCGCCGCCACGGTGTAGATCACCACGAGCCGCGACACGACCGGAATGCCGATTGCCATGGCACGCAGCCGGTTGTCGCGGATGGCCTTGAGCGTGGCGCCGAACGGCGAATGCACGAGCCGGCGCATCACGAGGAACAGCACCAGCATCACGGCCAGCGAATACCAGGCGGCCGTGCGGCCGTACAGGTCGAACTCGAACAGGCCGAGCACCGGCCCCATCACCACGCCCTGCAGGCCGTCGGCGCCGCCGGTGAGCCAGTCGAGCTTGTTGGCGAGTTCGAGCAGCAGCAGCGCGGTACCGAGCGTGACCATCAGCCGCGTGAGGTCGCTGCCGCGCAAGATCGTCACGCTCGCCACGAGGCCCAGCAATGCCGACAGCACGGTCGCGATCACCAGCCCCACGGTCGGGTCCGGCATCACGAGCTTGGCGAACAGCGCCGCGGCATACGCGCCGAAGCCGAAAAAGGCGGCATGGCCCAGCGACACGATGCCGGTATAGCCAAGAATCAGGTCGAGCGACATCGCGAACAGCGCGACGATGGCGATCTCGTTGACCAGCAGCGAGTGCGAAGGCATGACGAGCGGCAGCGCGAAGGCCATGGCCCAAGCCACGAATTCGAGCGGGTGCCATCGCGCCTTGCGCAGCAGGGCCGACTGAAACTCGGTGGTGGAAGGCGCACTCATCAACGGCCTCCCTTGCGAGTGAACAGGCCCTGGGGCCGCCACATCAGGATCATGATCATCAGCAGGTAGACGGTGAATGCACCCATCTTCGGAATGAAGTACTTGCCCGCCACGTCGGCAATGCCAAGCAGCAGTGCCGCCGCGAGCGGCCCGGTGATCGACGAGGTGCCGCCGACCGACACCACGATCAAGAAATAGATCATGTACTTCAGCGGGAATGTCGGGTCGAGGCCGAGGATCTCCGCACCCAGCGCACCGCCCAGCCCCGCGAGCCCGGAGCCCACGGCGAAGGTCAGCAGGAACACGATATTCACGTTGATGCCCAGGCCCGACGCCACGCGCGGGTCGTCGACCGCGGCGCGCAGCCGGCTGCCGAAACGCGTCTTCGAGAGAATGAGCTGCAGCACCACGGTGAGCACCGCGCACACACCGATGATGAAGAGCCGGTAGTGCCCCATGCCCAGCAGCAGCGCACCGTCGCCGATCTCGGTGCGCCCGCGCAGCCATTCGGGCAATTGCACGTTCTGCTGCGAAGAGCCCACGAAGTAGTCGATGGCCGCCACCGCCATGAAGGCAAGGCCGATGGAAAAAAGCACCTGGTCGAGATGCGGCTTGCCGTACATCGGCCGGTAGAGCGTGCGTTCGAGCAAGGCCCCGGCCAGCGCGACGACGATGAATGCGAGCGGCAGGCAGGCCAGGAAGGGCATGCCCAACTTCTGCATCGCGAACACCGTGAGGTAGCCACCCGCCATGGCGAAAGCGCCATGCGCGAGGTTGATGAAATTCATCAGGCCGAGCGTCACGGCGAGGCCTACCGCCAGCACGAAGAGCAGCATGCCGTAGGCGATGCCGTCGAAAAGAATGGTCAGCATGTCGTGTTTTTTACGAAGCTATTTCTGGGGCTGTTCGTTTCGTTCGGGGTGCGTGCTTATGCCGGCCGATCAACGACTGCTCTGAAAGATCACGCCGATGGGGTGCCTTGCGCAGCGAAATAAAGGAGGAGGCCGAAGGCCGGGGGACATTCGCGGAGCAAGGTACCCCGTCGGCGTGATCGCGCCCCCGAACAACAACGCCCCCCAGAGACAAGCCTCACTTGGCTTTACCTGGGTCCTTCACGCCTTTGATCACATCGAACTCGACGTTGTAGAGCTGCCCGTCCTTCTTCTCGACCTTGCGCAGGTACACGTCCTGCACGATGTCACGCGTCTGCGCATCGATCAGCACCGGTCCGCGCGGGCTCTCGAAGACCTGGCCCTTCATGGCAGCCAGCAGCGCTTCGCCGCCGCCCTGCCCCTTGGTGGTCTTGAGCGCTTCGTAGATCACGCGCATGCCGTCATAGCCACCCACGGCCATGAAGTTGGGGCGCATCTTGGGGTTGGCCTTCTCGAAGGCTTCGACGAACTTCTTGTTCAGCGCCGAGGGGTGCGCGGCCGAGTAGTGGTGCGAGGTGACCACGCCCAGCGCGCCGTCGCCCATGTCGTTGAGCTGGTCGTCATCCGTCACGTCACCGGTGGCGATCATCTTGATGCCGGCCTTGTCCATGCCGCGTTCGAGGAACTGCTTCATCACCGCCGCGCCCGCGCCCGAGGGCACGAAGACGAACAGCGCGTCGGGCTTCACGTCGCGCACCTTCTGCAGGAACGGCGCGAAGTCGGGGTTGCGCAGCGGCACGCGCAGCTTGTCGAGCACCTTGCCGCCGTTGAGCTGGAAGCGCTCGCTGAAGAACTTCTCGGCGTCGTTGCCCGGGCCGTAGTCGGCCACCAGCGTGACGACCGTCTTCACGCCGTTCTTAGGCGCCCAGTCGCCCATGGCCACCGACACCTGTGGCAGCGTGAAGCTCGAACGGATGATGTAGGGCGAAGCCTCGGTGATGCTCGAAGTGGCCGCAGCCATCACCACTTCGGGCGTCTTCGACTGCGTGGCAATCGGCGCCACGGCCAGCGCCAGCGGCGTGAGGCCGAAGCCGGCCAGCACGTTGACCTTGTCGTTCACCACCAGCTCCTGCGCGAGGCGCTTGGTCACGTCGGGCAGGCCGGTGTCGTCCTTGACGATCAGCTCTACCTTCTTGCCGGCCACGGTGTCTCCGTTCTGGGCCATGTACAGGCGCGCGGCGGCTTCGATCTGGCGGCCGGTGGAGGCCGACTGGCCGGTCATCGGAAGGATCAGGCCGATCTTGAACTTGTTGGCGTCCTGGGCACTGGCCAGCGACATTGAAAGCGCAAGTGCCGAGAGGGCGGCGGTCTGGATGAGATGGCGTCTTTGCATGTTTTTTCCTTTGAGGGGCGGAACGCGAATCGGGGCTATTTTCAACACTTTGCAACATCCGGCGAAGCAGGCAATCACCTAGCCGGCCATTCCCGTTGACCTTTGTTGCGCGATTGCCAAATGAACTGCGCGATCATCGCGCAAGGCGGCCTGCGGAGCGCGCGGGTCAGCTGTCGGCGCGGTAGGCGGAGTCGAGCGTGAGAGTGCCCACGGCGCGTGACACGCAGGCGCAGATGCGCGTGGTCGACTTCTTCTCGTGCTCGCTGAGGAACACGTCGCGGTGATCGATCTCGCCGTCGACGGCGATCACGTCCATGGCGCACAGGCCGCATTCGCCGCGCTTGCAGTCCGAGAGCGTCTGCACGCCGGCTGCGTCGAGGGCTTCGAGCAGCGTGCAGTCGGCCGGCACGGTGATGGCCAGGTCGTGCCGGGGAATTCGTACCTGGAATGACTGCGTGGCCAGGCGGCCGCTGCTGCCGAAGGTTTCGAAGCGCAGGTCTTCGATGGCACGGCCGGCTGCGTGCCACGCGCGCTTGACGGCTTCGAGCATCGGCACCGGGCCGCAGGTGTAGAGCTGGCCGCCGGGCGGCAGTGCCGCGATGGCGGCGGCGAAGTCGATGGGGGCCGAGCCTTCATGCGCTTCGACGCCCTCGCCCAGTGCTTCCTGCAGATGCGACAGATAGCCGAGCTCGCCCGCATGCCGCGCGCCGTACAGCATCTTCACCGGCACGCCGGTGCGCCTTGCATGTGCGCCCAGCCGCTGCGCCATCAGTACCAGCGGCGTGATGCCGATGCCGCCCGCCACCAGCAGGTAGCCGGGAGCCGAGAGGTCGAGCGGAAAGTGGTTCTGCGGCGCGCTCACTTGCAGGCGGTCGCCCACGGCCAGTCGCCACATCGCGAGCGAACCGCCACGGCCGTCGTCGAGCCGCTTGACGGCGATGCGCCAGCACTGGCCGTCGCCCTCGCCCACCAGCGAGTACGAGCGGGTCTGCACTTTGCCCTGCGCCGTCAGCACCTGCACCTGCAGGTGGGCGCCGGGCTCATGGGATTCGGCAAAGCCGCCATCGGGGCGCAGTTCGAATTCGCGCACGGTGGGCGTGACGTCGCGCAGCGCAACGACTTGCGCCTGCATCCATTGAAGATCGCTTTTCATCGGGGGAGCAACACGAAAGAGGAGAGAAAAAGAAGAAACCGATCAGCCGCGCCGGCGGATCAGCTGCACACCCGGCAGCGGGCGCTGCGCGGCGGTCGGCGTGCCGTGCAACGCATCGCGCAGGTTGCGCCGTGCGATGCGGCTGTGCTCGCGCATCAGCGCCTCGGCGCGCGAGCCTTCGCCGGACTCGATGGCGTCGAGCACCTGCACATGCTGGTCTTGCGCAATCACGAGCATGTCGCGTGCGGCCGGCGAGTTGGCCTGCACGATGACGAAGCCCGAGGGCGACGCGAACGGCAGGTTGATCACGCGCTCGAGCTGCTGCGCGATGACGGGGCTGCCCGCCATTTCGCAGAGCAGTGCGTGGAAGCGCTCGTTGTGCGTCACGTAGCGCGAGAAGGCCGCGTCGTCGAGCGCGGGCTCGCGCAGCAGCTCGTCGATGCGCTGCAGGCAGGCGCGCGCTTCGCGCAGCACCACGGGCGCCGCGCCGCGCTCGGCCGCAAGCCGGGCGACCAGCCCTTCGAGCGTGCCGCGCAGCTCGATGGCATCGGCCACGTCGCGCTCGGAGAAAGTACGCACCGCATAGCCACCGTTGGGCAACGCTTCGAGCAGTCCTTCCTGTTCGAGCCGCATCAGCGCGGTGCGCACGGGCGTGCGCGACACGCCGAGCTGCTCGGAGATGGCAACCTCGGCAATGCGCGCGCCACCGGGCAGCTCGCCCGCGAGGATCATCTCGCGCAGCCGCAGCTGCGCCTTCACGGCCTGCGAACTGCCGCTGTCGCCGGGCTCGGCGGCGGTGGAAACGGCAGCGACCTTCACGCGGCTTCCTTCTGGGCGGGCCGGATCGGGATCGCGGCGCGCGCGGGCTTTTCCTTTTCGATCATCCGGTCGATCAGGCGTCGCGCCCACATCGAGCCGGCGTCGATGTTGAGGTTGTAGAACTTGTGATCGGGGTGGTCGTCCATCGCCCTCTGCTGCGCTTCGAGCACCAGCTCGTCTTCACGGAAGATGCCGGCGACGCCCTCGCGCAGCTCGTGCGTGAGGCGCTGCTCACCGAGGCAGTAGTTGCGCGCGAAGGCCCAGAAGTAGAGGCAGGTCTTGTCGGTCTCGGGCGTGATGGTGTTGAGCACGTAGCCGTTGACGCCCTTGCTGCGGTCGCCGGGGTTGCTGCCCTGGGGCACCGCGCCGCTGCCCGCCTCGGCCACGCCGACGTCGATGTTCACGGTGCACGGGCCTTCGAAACGGATGATCTGCCAGCGGTCGACCTTGCCGGTGTAGCCGCGTGCGTGGCGGATCTGGTTGCCCCAGAACGGCGGCGGGTCGATGTCTTCCATCCACCGCGTGACGGTGGCCGAGCGGTCGCCGTGCGTGGCCACGAAAGGCGCCTCTGCCACTTCGCGATTGCCGATGGACGAGCCGTGCACGAAGGTCTCGTGCGTCAAGTCCATGAGGTTGTCGACCACGAGGCGGTAGTCGCAGTTGACGCGGATCATCTTGCCGTCGCCGGCCCAGGCCGGGTCGTCGTTCCAGTGCATGTCGGGCACCAGCGCCGGGTCGGCCTTGGCCGGATCGCCTGGCCAGATCCACACGAAGCGATGCTTCTCGACCACCGGAAAGCTGCGCACGCATGCCGAGGGGTTCAGCGTTTCCTGGCTCGGCATGTGAGTGCAGCGGCCCTGGCTGTTGTAGACGAGGCCGTGGTAGCCGCAGACCAGTTCGTCGCCTTCGAGGCGGCCCAGCGACAGCGGCATCAACCGGTGCCAGCAGGCGTCTTCGAGCACGGCCACCTGGCCGTCGGTGCGGCGGAACAGCACCACTTTCTGGTTGCAGATCGTGCGCGGCAGCAGCGCGTGACGCACTTCGACGTCGTAGGCGGCGGCATACCAGGCGTTCAGAGGAAAGGCGGTCGTGGGCGTTTTCATGAATACTCAATGTATACAGAAAACCTGAAATTTCCAGTATTTTGAAGCATTTCGAGGGTAAACACTGAGATATCTGTATACAGACATCGGCATTTCGAAGGCGATACGATGTTCCGCTCGTTCCCCAAATCACGACGGAGTCATCCATGTCACAGCACGCCGCCCTGCCTGCCCGCTACGACCACGTGGGCAGTTTCCTGCGCCCCAAATACCTGCTCGATGCCCGCGAACAGAAAGCCAAGGGCGAGATCACGCCCGAACAGCTTCGCCTCGTCGAAGACAAGGCCATCACCGAGATCGTCCGCTTCCAGGAAGACATCGGCCTGAAGAGCATCACCGACGGCGAGTTCCGCCGCACCTACTTCCACATCGACTTCCTTGACCAGCTCGGCGGCGTGAAGACCGACATCCCGGTCACCATCCGCAAGCCCGACGGCACTGAAGAGCTCGCTCCGCCCGCGATGCGCGTGCTCGACAAGGTGCGCCACGTCAAGGACATCCAACTCGCCGACTTCCAGTACCTCAAGAGCCAGGTTTCGGCGGGCCGCACGCCCAAGGTGACGATCCCCTCGCCGACCATGCTGCACTTCCGCGGCGGCCGCGCCGGCATCAGCAAGGAGGCGTACCCCGAGCTCGACCCGGCGTTCTACGACGACGTGGCCAAGGCCTACGGCGACGAGCTGCGCTCGCTGGCCGCCGCCGGCTGCACCTACGTGCAGATGGACGACACCAACCTCGCCTACCTTTGCGACGAGCACATGCGCGAAGCCGCCCGCAAGCGCGGCGACGACCCGAACGAACTGCCGCACCGCTATGCCGCCTTCATCAACAAGGTGGTGGCGCAGAAACCGCCGGGCATGCTGCTGGCCATGCACCTGTGCCGCGGCAACTTCAAGAGCACGCACGCCGCGGCCGGCAACTACGAGCCCGTGGCCGAGGCGCTGCTCAAGGAGATGGACCTCGACGCCTACTTCATGGAATACGACGACGCCCGCTCGGGCGACTTCAAGCCGCTGCGCTATCTGCCCAAGGGCAAGACCGTGGTGCTCGGCCTCGTGACCACGAAGTTCGGCGAGATGGAAGACAAGGACGAGCTCAAGCGCCGCATCGAGGACGCTGCCAAGTACGCCTCGCTCGACCAGCTCGCGCTGTCGCCGCAGTGCGGCTTCTCCAGCACCGTGCACGGCAACAACATCGCGGTGGAAGCGCAGCGCAACAAGCTGCGCCTGGTGGTCGAGACCGCGCAGGAGGTCTGGGGCTCGACCTGACGCGCCGTTTCTGGTGAAGTCGGGGGCATGACGACTCACATCTACTCAGGCCCCCTCAGCATGTTCGGCGCCAAGGTCGAGATCGCGGCACGCGAAAAAGGCGTGCCCTTCGAACTGGTCATGGTGCCCTTCACCAAGGACGATGCCTACGAGCCCAAGCACCCCGAGGTGCTTCGGGTCAACCCCGTCAAGCAGCAGGTGCCCGTGCTGGTCGACGACGAGGTCTCGCTGTTCGACTCGACGCAGATCTTCGAGTACCTCGAAGACCGCTATCCCAGCCTTGCGCTGTGGCCTGAAGGCATTGCCGAACGGGCCCGCGCGCGGCAGCTGGAGCAGAAGTCCGACGAGGTCTTCTTCCCGAACGTCATCAAGCTCTTCGGCCTGCAGCACGACATGCAGAGCGCCGCGGCAGTCACGGCCTGCGCCGGCTGCGCGCGCTTCTACGAAAAGATGGAAGGCCTGCTGGCCACACGCGAGTACCTGGCCGGCCCCTACTCCTTCGCCGACATCGCCTTCTACATGGCCTATGTGTTCGCCGACCGCAAGGGCGCCGGCATGACCGACGCCACGCCACGCCTGCTGGCCTGGCGCACGCGCGTAGGCGACCGGCCCGCTGTGCGTGCGGTGGTCGATCCGATGATGCGGTTCCTGGCCTCTGAAGGGCGCGGCGTGCCGGCCTTCCTGCAACGCTGAGGCATCATCGGTCCATGCCGACCAAAGAGTTCGACTGGCTGCCCTCTCCTTCGCAGCATTTCCTCGTCGTCACTTTCGCGCTGCTGGTCTACGTGCTGACCACGCGTGCGCGCCGCGAGCAGCGCGCCCCCACCACGGCCATCGCCTGGGTCATGGGGCTGGTGCTGATGCCCTACTTCATCCTGCCGATGTACCTGCTGTTCGGCCAGCGCAAGCTGCGTCCGGCGGGGTCGCCCAGGCCGCCGCGCTCGGTGCCGCCGGGCCACTGGGCTGCCGACCTGATCGAGAGCTTCGGCCTCGCGCCGCCGGGGCGCTGCGCGATCCGCATGCATGCCGACGGCGAGGCCGCGCGCGATGCGCTGTGGCAGGTGATCGACGGCGCGCGCGAGCGCATCGACGTGTGCACCTTCATCATCGGCGACGACCCGCTCGGCCACGCGGTGATCGACCGGCTCGCGAAGCGGGCGCGCGAGGGCATCAAGGTGCGGGTGCTGCTCGACGGCTTCGGCGCGCTGTCGCTGCCGCGCCATCACTTCGACCGGCTGCGTGTGGCGGGCGGCGAGGTGGCCGTGTTCCGCCCCTTCTTCAGCCTGCGCCGCATCGGCCCGCGCAACCTGCGCAACCACCGCAAGTTCACCATCGCCGACGACGGCTGGCTCTGGTCGGGCGGGCGCAACCTCGCGGGCGAATACTTCACCGGCAACGACAAGCACCCCGAGGCCTGGCGCGACCTGTCGTTCGACCTGCATGGCAGCGTGGCCGCGGCGGCAGCGCGCCAGTTCGACCACGACTGGGCCTCGGTGCGCAGCCGCAAGGCCCGCGCCATCACCGCCGACGACGTGCCCCCGGGCCCGGGCACGGCCATGGCGCAGTTCCTGCCGAGCGGCCCCGACCAGACCGAGGACACGGCGCATGCACTACTGATCGACGCATGCTTTCGCGCCGAGCACCGCGTGCTCGCGATCACGCCCTACTTCGTGCCCGGCGACGGCCTGCGCGATGCACTGCGGCTGGCCGCGCGGCGCGGCGTGCAGGTGACCATCGCGATGCCCGCGCAGTCGAACCATCGCCTCGCCGACTTCGTGCGTGCACGCGCCATGCGCGATCTGGCGCGCGCGGGCGTGAGCTTCAGCATGCTGCCGTTCATGGCGCATGCCAAGGCCGTGGTGGTGGACGACGAACTCGCCATGTGCGGCTCGATCAACCTCGACCTGCGCAGCCTGCTGCTGAACCACGAGGCGGCCGTCGTGTTCTACGGCCATGAAGACATCGAATGGTTGGCCGAGTGGATCGAGACCACCGCCTCGGCCGGCGAGCCCTATCGTGCGCGACGCCCGGGGCTGATGCGCGACGTGGCCGAGGGGCTGCTGCTCACCGTCGCTTTCCAGCTTTAGGCGCTGCGGACGGCTCGGCCGCCTTGGCTTCCTTCGCCACGGCATCGAGCCCCGCGAGCACATAGCGCACAACTTCTTCGGCCAGGGCCTGCGTGTCCTTCAGGGCCGGAAGCACCTTGCTGCTCAGGTCCTTGGGCGCCACCGTCATCACCAGGCACGGCAGCACCGTCAGCAGCAGGCTGCGCTGCACCGATGGATGGTCGTCGGGCAAGCCCATGATCTCCCCGACGATGCCGCGCATCAGCCTGGCCTTGGGCAGCACAGCCCGCTGTATCAGCGCCGGCATGGCAGGCGACGGCGACAGCGCCTCGCGCAACACCACGCGGAACCCCCACGGCGCCTTCGGCTGGGCGCTCATCTCGACCATGTGCGTGAGAAAGGCGCGCAGCTTCAGGCGCGGATCGGTCGACTCCAATGACAGCGCCATCAGCTCGTCGAGGCTCACCAGCTGCTTGTGCGCTTCGACCAGCACCGCCTCGTAGAGCCCGTCGCGGCCGCCGAAGTGGTAGTTGATGGCGGCCATGTTGGTGCCGGCGCGGGTGCAGATTTCCTTGCTGGTGCTTTCTGCGAAGCCTTGCGCCGCGAACAGCCGGCCGGCGGTTTCGAGGATGTGCAGGCGCGTGGTGTTGCCGTCGGTACGCGGAGTGCGGGTTGCCATGCCCCGAGGCTAACCCAAACAAAAGAATACTTCAAATTCAAATTTCAATTTGATAACATCGCACCGACTTCCGGGTAGCAGCCTCGTCAGGACACACACGCCATGAACAAGAAGCCCCTCATTGCCATCGCCGCCGTGGCCATCGTCGCGGCGGTGGGCGGCTGGTGGTACACGCACCGATCCGCCACGCCCTCCGACCAGCTCGTGCTGTACGGCAACGTCGACCTGCGCCAGGTCTCGCTGGCCTTCAACGCCAACGATCGCGTGGCCGAACTGACGGTGCGCGAGGGCGACCGCGTGCGCGCCGGGCAGGTGCTCGGCCGGCTCGACACCCGCTCGCTGGTGCTGCGCGTCGCGCAGTCGCAGGCGCGCATCGGCGTGCAGGAACAGGCCCTGCTGCGCCTGAAGACCGGCAGCCGCCCCGAAGAAGTGGCACAGGCCAATGCCCAGGTGGCCGGCGCGCAGGCCGATGCCGATCTCGCACAGCAGCAGCTCACGCGCCTGCAGGCCATCGGCGCCAGCACGGCCGGCCGCGCCGTGAGCCAGCAGGACCTCGACAGCGCACAGGCCAGGCGCAAAGTGGCGCTGGCGCAGCTCGACAACGCCCGCAAGGCACAGCAGCTGGTCATCACCGGCCCGCGCAAGGAAGACATCGGCCAGGCGATTGCCCAGCTCGAATCGGCCCGCGCCGAGCTCGAGCTCATGAACCACCAGCTCACCGAGGCCGAGCTCAAGGCGCCCATCGACGCCGTCGTGCGCGCCCGCCTGCTGGAGCCCGGCGACATGGCCTCGCCGCAGCGCCCGGCCTTCACGCTCGCCATCACCGATCCCAAGTGGGTGCGCGCCTATGTGGCCGAGCCCGACCTCGGCCGCGTGCGCGCCGGGCAGGACGCCCGCGTGAGCACCGACAGCCAGCCCGGCGAAGCCATCGCCGGCAAGGTCGGCTACATCTCGTCGGTGGCCGAGTTCACGCCCAAGACCGTGCAGACGGAGGAACTGCGCAGTAGCCTCGTCTACGAGATCCGCGTGATGGTCGATGACCCGCAAGACCGGCTGCGGCTCGGCATGCCGGCCACTGTGCGGCTCCAACTGTCGCCCGCCACCGGCAAGACCTGATGCCGATCACCGGGCCGGCCGTGGCCGGACGCTCGCTGCACAAGCGCTTTCTGCTGAAAGCGTCGAAAGAACCCGTGCTCGCGCTCGACGACGTATCGCTCGAAGTGCCCGCCGGCACGCTCACCGCCCTGGTCGGTCCCGACGGCGCCGGCAAGACCACGCTGCTGCGCCTCATGGCCGGCCTGATGCGCGCCGACGCGGGCGAGCTGCACGTGCTCGGCATCGACGTATCGGCCGATCCGCAGGCCGTGCAGGACCGCATCAGCTACATGCCGCAGCGCTTCGGCCTCTACGACGACCTGAGCGTGCAGGAGAACCTCGACCTCTACGCCGACCTGCACGGCGTGCCCCGCGACAAGCGGCGCGAACGCTATGCGCGGCTGATGGAAATGACCGACCTGGGCCGCTTCACCGATCGCCCGGCCGGCAAGCTCTCGGGCGGCATGAAGCAGAAGCTGGGCCTGGCCTGCACGCTGGTGCGCTCGCCCGACCTGCTGCTGCTCGACGAGCCGACCGTGGGCGTGGACCCGCTCTCGCGCCGCGAGCTGTGGCAGATCGTGCAGCAGCTGGTAGACGACGAAAAGCTCTCGGTCATCGTCAGCACCGCCTACCTCGACGAGGCCGAGCGCTGCAGCCATGTGTTCGTGCTGCATGGCGGCAAGCTGCTGGCGCAGGGTGCGCCCAGCGAACTGCGCGACCGGGCACACGGCCTCTGCTTCATCGCGACACCGCCCGACGGCGAGCCTCCACGGTTGCTGCAGGCCCGCCTGCTCGACGCGCGGCAGGAGATCATCGATGCGGTGCCGCAAGGTGGCGAGGTGCGCTTCATTCGCCGCAGCGAGACAGACGATGCGCGGCTCGATGCATTGCTCGAAGGCGTGCGCACCGAGCCGGTCGCGCCGCGCCTCGAAGACGGCTTCATGACGCTGCTGCGTGCGCAGCCATCGCCCAACGCCGACGCCACCCCGGCCACCAGCATGGCCACTTCGCAACCGAACACAGGCCAGCCCGGCGAAGTGGTCATCGAAGTCAAGGACCTCGTACGCCGCTTCGGCGGCTTCGTGGCGGTGGCCAGCACCAGCTTCTCGGTGCGGCGCGGCGAGATCTTCGGCCTGCTCGGCCCCAACGGTGCGGGCAAGACCACCACCTTCCGCATGCTCTGCGGCCTGCTGCCCGCCAGCGGCGGCCAGCTGCGCGTGGCCGGCGTCGATCTGCGGCATGCCCGCGCGCAGGCGCGCCAGCGCATCGGGTATGTCTCGCAGAAGTTCGCGCTCTACGGCAACCTCACTGTGCGCGAGAACCTCTCGTTCTTCGGCGGCGCCTACGGCCTGCGCGGCGCGAAGCTGCGCGAGCGCATGGACACGGTGCTGCGCCAGTTCGACCTGGCCCACTCGCTCGACGTACCCAGCGGTCAGTTGCCCGGCGGCTACAAGCAGCGCCTGGCCATGGCCACGGGCCTGTTGCACGAGCCCGAGATCCTGTTCCTCGACGAGCCCACCAGCGGTGCCGACCCGCTCGCGCGCCGCGAGTTCTGGCGGCGCATCACGGCGCTGGCCGAAGGCGGCACCACAGTCGTCATCACCACGCATTTCATGGAAGAAGCGGAGTACTGCGACCGCATCGTGATCCAGGACGCGGGCAAGGTGCTGGCCATCGGCACGCCGCAGGAAGTGCGCGCGCAGGCGCTGGGCGGTGAGGAAGACAGCGGCAGGCGCATCGACATGGAACAGGCCTTCATCGGCATCGTCGAGAAGGCACGGCAAGAAACAAAGACAGAGGTGACGGCATGAGCGGCTTCCGGTCCCGCCTGATCTCCCTCACGCGCAAGGAATTCCGCCAGCTGCTGCGCGACCGCAGCAACCTGGCCATCGGCATCCTGCTGCCGATGGTGCTGATCCTGATCTTCGGCTACGGCATGTCGCTCGACGTGAAGAACGCACCCGTGGCGGTGGTCATGGAAGACGCATCGCCAACCGCGCACGAGGCCATCGCCGGCCTGCAGCTCTCGCCCACCATCGCGCCGGTGCTGCTGGGCTCAATGCACGACGCCGAAGAGCTGATGCGCGAACGCAAGGTCGACGGAATCGTGCGCGTGCCTTCCGATTTCTCGCGCTCGCTGGCTGCCGGCAATGCGCGCGTGCAGCTCATCGTGCACGGCTCCGACGCGGGGCGCGCGAGCATCATCCAGGCGTACGTGACAGGCGCCCTCGCGCAATCGGCAATCCGGCAGATGGACAGGAGCGGCAACGCCTCCGGCGCCGACGCCCCGCTCGTCGGCAGCGTCACGGTGGAGCAGCGCATGTGGTTCAACGCCGCGAACACCAGCACCTGGTATCTGGTGCCGGGACTCATCGTGCTCATCATGACGCTGGTCGGCGCCTTTCTCACCGCACTGGTGATGGCGCGCGAGTGGGAGCGTGGCACGCTGGAGGCGCTGTTCGTCACGCCCGTGCGGCCGGTCGAGATTCTGCTGGCCAAGATCATTCCGTACTTCGCGGTCGGCATGCTGGGCCTTGCGCTGTGCCTGCTCTCGGCGCGCTACCTGTTCGCGGTGCCCATGTACGGCTCGCTGGTCGTGGTGGTGTTCAGCTCGATGCTGTACCTGATCGTGGCGGTGAGCCTGGGCCTGGTGATCTCGTCGGTCACGCGCAACCAGTTTCTCGCGAGCCAGGTGGCGCTGATCGCGACCTTCATGCCCTCGATGATGTTGTCGGGCTTCCTGTTCGACCTGCGCAACGTGCCCACCGCCGTGTGGGTGATCGGCCACCTGCTGCCGGCCACCTACTTCATGGACCTCATCAAGACGCTGTTTCTCGCGGGCGACGTCTGGCCGCTGATCTGGCGCAACTGCGCGATCCTGATGGCGTATGCGGTAGGCCTGTTGCTGGTGGCGCGTGCGGTGACGCGCAAGAGCCTCGACTGAAAGCCCCGGCCATGAACGCCCTCATCGATTTCTTCCTGCGCGTCGCCAACCTCTGCCGCAAGGAGCTGCTGACCATCCTCAAGGACCCGGCCACGCGCGCCATCCTGATCGCACCGGCGATCATGCAGAGCCTGGTCTTCGGCTACGGCGCGACCTACGACCTCACCAACGTGCCCTATGCGCTGCTCGACCAGAGCCACAACGGCGCCTCGACGGAGCTGATTGCGCATCTCGACAGCACCGGCGTATTCCACCGCGTGGCCACGCTGCGCTCGCAGGCCGACATTCGCGAGGTGATCGACACCGAGAAGGCACTGCTGGTCATACAGATACCCGCCAACTTCGAGCAGCAGCTCAGCGCGGGGCAGACGGCGGCCATCCAGCTGATCCTCGATGCGCGCAACTCCAACACCGCGGGCTCGGCGGCCGGCTACGTGAGTGCGGTGGTCGAGCGCTACAACGCCGAGCTGCGCGCGCGCGTGGGCGCACCGCCGTCGCCGCTGGTCGTGGAATCGCGCGCGTGGTTCAACCCGAATCTCGAAACGCGCTGGAACCTGCTGCCCGGCATGATCGCCGCGCTCAGCATGCTGCAGACGCTGCTGCTCACCGCGCTGTCGGTGGCGCGCGAACGCGAGCAAGGCACCTTCGACCAGTTGCTGGTAACGCCGATGTCGCCGCTCGAAATCATGATCGGCAAGGCGCTGCCGCCGGTGCTGGTGGGACTGGTGCAGTCGTCGCTGATCCTGCTGGTGGCGCTCTTCTGGTTCGGCATTCCGATGGCGGGCTCGCTCGTCACGCTGTACACAGGGCTGCTGTTCTTCACGGTGGCGAGCGTGGGCATCGGCCTGTCGATCTCCGCTGTGTCGGCCAACATGCAGCAGGCCATGCTCTATGCCTTCGTGCTGCTGATGCCGCTGATGCTGCTGTCGGGCCTGACCACGCCGGTGCGCAACATGCCGCACGCGCTGCAGGTGGCAACGCTGGCCAACCCGCTGCGCTTTGCCATCGACCTGGTGCAGCGCGTGTACCTCGAAGGCGTGGGGCTGGGCACGGTCTGGCACAACCTGATTCCGCTTGCCGTCATCGCCGCCATCACGCTGCCGCTGGCGGCGTGGCTGTTCCGCAATCGTCTTGTCTGATAACGGGAGCACGTCATGCCCCTTCCATTTCCTCATTCTTCCGTCGCGGCCACGCTCTCTCTCGCTTTCATTCTTGTCGGCTGCGCCGTGGGACCCGACCACAAGCCGGCCGAAGCCCGCGCTCCCGCCGACTGGTCTGCATGGCATGGCGGTTCGCCCGCGCTGCTTGGTGCGGAGCGGCAAGGTTCCTTTGGCGGCGTCGCATCTGGCGACTGGAAGGCCTTCAACGATCCGGTGCTGGACCGCCTCGAGGCCATGGTGCTCGCGAGCAACCCCGACCTGCAGACCGCCGCCCTGCGCTTCGCGCAAAGCCGCGTGCAGCGCACCACCACCGCGGCCCAGCAGGGTCCACAGCTGAATGCGAGCGCCGGCGTCACCCGGCAGCGCCAGAGCGAGAGCGGCTCCGCCACACGGATGATCGACGCGCTGGGCTCGTCGGTTTCCAACCGCGACCAGCTCATCCGCACGCTCAGCGAGCCCTACAACCTCTATCAGGCCGGCTTCGACGCCTCGTGGGAAATCGACCTGTGGGGCCGCGTGCGCCGCGCCATCGAGGCGGCCGATGCCGACTCGAGCGCATCGGCTGCGCTGCTGCAGCAGGCCCGGCTCAGCGTGCAGGCCGAACTGGCGCGCAACTATTTCGAGCTGCGCGGCACACAGCGCGAACTGCGCATCGCGCGCGCCGACATCGCAGCGGCCGCCGAGTCGCTCGAACTGGTGCAGGCACGCGCCGACGGTGGCCTCGTCACCGACATGGACCCGGTGCGCCAGCGTGCGCTGGTGGCCGAGCTGCGCGCACGCATTCCCGCGCTGCTGCAGCAAGAGGCCGATGCAATGAACCGCATCACGCTGCTGGCCGGTGCCGCGCCTGGCGCACTGAACACCGAGCTGGCAGACACCGCCACTGGCGACACACCAGACGCCCCCGCGCTGCCCGCACTCACGCTGGGCCTGCCCGCCGAGCTCGCACGCCGCCGCCCCGACATCGCAGCCGCCGAGGCGCAGCTGCACGCCGCCACAGCCCGCATCGGCGTGGCCGTGGCCGACCTCTATCCACGCGTGACGCTGGGCGCCGGCTTCGGCTACGAATCGGTGGGCAGCGAGCGCTTCGGCGACTGGGGCAGCCGGCAGTGGCACGTGGGCCCGTCGATCAGCCTGCCGATCTTCGACAACGGCCGCCGCCGCGCCACCATCGAACTGCGCGAACTGCAGCAGCAGGAAGCGGCCGTGGCGTTCCAGCAGACCGTGCTCAAGGCCTGGCACGAGATCGATTCAGCCCTCAACGCCTACGCCGCCGAGGGCCAACGCCAGGTCGAGCTGGCCGAGCGCGAACGCCGCAGCCGCGATGCGCTGGTGCTGGCGGCGGCTCGCTACAAGGGCGGGCTCACCGACTTTGGCGTTGAACTCGATGCGCGCCGCACCTTGCTGCAGGCGCAGCGCGACCAGGCACAGAGCACCAGCCGTCTCTCGGTGGGCCTGGTGGCGGTCTACAAGGCGCTGGGTGGTGACACTGTGGCGTCAGAAGCACAAATGCAACACAATTGAAACAAGTTGAACATGCAGACTAAAATACCCACCGGTTTCCGGGATTGACAAGCCTGCCTGCCCACTGATTCGTCATCGGGCAAGCGTGAACGGATCTTCCGGCACCCCCTGCATCGCGGGGCAGCTCGCCTGGGCCCGGCCCCTGAAAAGGCCGACCGAGGCGTCATCCGTTTGAGTCCTGCGCCCCTGCCCCGGGGGAAAACCGATGCGAGCTTTCTTCTCGCTGCGTGCATTCGCGAGTCTGGCGTTCGTGCTACCAGCTCTGTTCGCGCTTTCTGGAATGGTGCCCGCCTTCGCCGCAATGGACGAAGTCGGCCGGGCCGCCTCCAGCACCCATCGCCTGAAGTTCATCGTCGACCCCGAGCTGGTCACCGACATCGGCCCCGCCGAAGCCGCCCGCCGGCTCGCGCAGTACGTGGCCGACGTCAACACGGTGTTCACGCGCGAGACCGTGCGCAGCTTTGCCTTCGACCCCGCCGCCGACCTGCAGCTCGCAGCCCCCGCCACCGCGCCGCAGTGCAGTTACAACGGCCTGGTCAACGGCGAAGTGGTGGTGTGCATATCGAAGTCCACCCGCGGCTACAGCCACGGCGGGCTGTCTACCAGCTGGACCTTTCCGCAGAAAGGCGTGACCTGGAACCTGAACTGGATCGCCATCCACGACCCACTGCGCCTGTCGCGCGCGCCCAGCCCCGGCGCGCCCGAGTCCACCGAGAAGGACTACCTCGCCCGCCAGCTCAAGACCCTGCTGCACGAGCTGGAGCATGTGTTCGGCGCCGGCGCGGGCGAGTACTACAACGGCGTTGCGGTGGCCGACACCACCGGCGTCGCGCCCATCGTCGACCTCGCCCTGGCCAACGACAACGACCGCTACTGGTGGACGCGCCAGCACTGGCGGCTCGACCCGCTGCTGGGCACCGTCTTCGAGCAGCGCCGCGACCCTGCGGCCAACCGCATCGCCACGCTGGAGATGATCCGCTTCACGGCCGGCACCAAGGCCAACATCGACACCGACTGGACCGACTGGCCCAAGCTCGGCAGCTCGAAGTTCATGGCGGCCACCACCGGCACCCAGGTGCGCGTGACCGACCGTGACACCGGCGCCGCGCTGCCCGGCGCGCAGGTGTCGGTGTGGCGCGACCCCGGGGCCGGCAAGCCGCTGGTCATGCTGGTGACCGGCGTGGCCGATGCGTCGGGCCGCTTCGTGTTCGACTGGAACTGCGGCTTCAGCTGCTTCGCCGTCGGCAAGACGACGCTGCTGGTCAAGGCGCGCGCCGCCAACCGCGCCCCCGGTGCGAGCTGGTTCACCATCTTCGATGCGTTCGAGCAGAAGGCCGTGCAGGGCCAGCCGATGTTCACCATCGACCTGGCTCTCGGCGGCACCGACGCGACGCCGCCGACCGTTTCGCTGGCCGCGCCTTCCATGGCCGTGGTGGGCCAACCCACCACCATCGCGCCGGCCGTGGTGGACAACGCGGGCGTATGGGGCGTCAAGGTGCTGGGCCGGGACAGCATCCCGATCTGCACCTTCACCGCCCCGCCCTACACCTGCAGCTGGACGCCGACCGCGCCCGGCGTCCAGACGATCCGCGTGGTCGCGATCGACGCGGCTGGCAACGCCGCCGTGGCCTCCGCCAACGTGATCGTCAATGCGCCTTCCGACACGGTGGCGCCGACAGTTGCGCTGGCCCCGCCGCCAACCGCCGCGGCAGGCATGGCGACAAGGCTTTCCGCCACGGCATCCGACAACGTGGCCGTGGCCGAGCTGAAGTTCGTCGTCGACGGCAAGACCGCGTGCACGCTGCACGCCGCGCCGTACATCTGCACGTGGACGCCGAAGAGGCCCGGCGCCGCGAACATCGAAGTGCGCGCCATCGATGCGGCAGGCAACGTCGCCACCGCTTCCGCAAGCATGCGCATCGAAGGCCTGCGGCCCGAAGACCTGTAATGCGACCCGGCCTCAGGGCCGGTTGGTGAAGCTCGCGTTGCCCAGCCCCGTGCCGATGGTCAGCACGCCCCAGTGCCGCACGTCGCGCATGAAGGGAAGCTCGCTCAGGCCCTGCACTACCGCGTCGTTGTGCATCAACACCAGCGTCGGGCCGGAGCCCATCATCGGCATGCGGCGCCACAGCTGGCTCGGCAAGTGGAAGGCGTGGCCTTCCCAGTCGCCCGGCAGATTCTGCGCACCGCGCGCAATCGAGCCGTCCTGCCGGATCAGGCCCGGGCAGCCGATGCCGATGAAGGGCGCCAGCCGGATCTTCTTGCGCTCGCTGTAGAGCACCATGTCCTCGAGCATGCCGGCGATGTGATCGACCATGCCGCCGCGGTTGGGGTCCTCGTCCGCATGGCGCCATTTCTCGCGCCGCACCACTTTCGCGAGCGAGAAGTCGGGCGCCTTGCGGTGGCGCGTTTTCACGATGCCGCAACGCACGTTGGTGCCGCCGATGTCCACCGCGAGGATCGCGTCGTGCCCCTTCAGCATGTGGGGCGGCACGAGATGCGCCCAGCCGATCAGGCCGCCGTCGTCCACATCGTGCGAGAGGCGGCCGATCTGCACGTGCAGGCCCATCTCTTCGAGGATGGCGCCGGCCTGCAGGATGGCGCGCTCGCCCGCGTCGCTCTCGGGAAAGCCGCCGCCGATCACGATGCGCTGCACCTTCTGCCACGAGGGCTGGCGCATGAAGCGCTGGATCACGAAGGCCAGCTCCTGCGCGAACTCCTCGATGGCTGCATGCATCACGTCGGTGGCTTCGGACGCCTTCTTTTCCTGCAGCGCCTGGTCGAGCTCTCTCTTGCTCAGGTCGCGCGAATGCGAGAGGCCCAGCGGGTCTTTCCCCTTCCTGCGGCGGCGCTTGCGCCAGCGTTCGAGCAGTTCGCGGAAGGCCGTCTGGCTGGCCTGGTCGCCGACGAAGCCGTCCTTGTCGCGCAGTTGCAGGCTGTAGCCGTCTACCTGCACACCCGGCAGTTCGCGCAGGCCGTGGACGTCGGGGCCGGGGAGCTTGTCTTTCCTGGGTTGGGTCTTCATGGCCATCGACTGTGGGGCCGATCGGCGGCCCGCCGCATCGGCACCGCGCACCACGGCGTGTAGGAGATTGACGGGTACGCCGAACGGGGCGTTGTCTATACACTGGCCCGGATGCATCTGCCCCGCAGCCTCTGGCGCGCCGCCCTGTTGTTCGCCCTTGCCTGGCTTGCCGCGTCCGGCGCCGCTCGGGCCGCGGACGAGACGCTGCGCGTCGGCTCCAAGCGCTTCACCGAGTCGTACATCCTGGCCGAGCTGCTGGCGCAGACGGCGGCGCCACACACTGCATCGCCCCCCGTCGTGCGGCAGGGGCTGGGCAACACGGCCATCGTCTACGAGGCGCTGCGCTCGGGCGCCATCGACATGTACGCCGAATACACCGGCACCATCGCGCTCGAAATCCTCAAGGGCTCGCCGGCCAACACGCGCGAGGCCATGAACGCGGCACTCGCGCCGATGGGCCTGGGCGTGGCGATTCCGCTGGGCTTCAACGACGGCTACGCACTCGCGGTGCGCGCGCCCGATGCAGAGCGGCTGGGCCTGCGCACGCTGAGCGACCTGGCGAAACACCCCGAACTCAAGCTCGGCCTGTCGAACGAATTCATCGGCCGCGCGGATGGCTGGAAGGGCCTGGCCGACCGCTACGGCTTCACGCAGGTGCCGACCGGTCTCGACCACGGACTGGCCTACGACGCCGTGGCCGCCAAGCAGATCGACGTGATCGACATCTACACCACCGACGCCAAGATCGACCACCTCGGCCTGCGCGTGCTGGAAGACGACAAGAAATACTTTCCGCGCTACGACGCCGTGGTGCTCTACAAGCTCGACCTGCCCACGCGACTGCCCAGGGCCTGGGCCGCGCTGCAGACGCTCGAAGGCAAGGTCGACGAGCACGCGATGATCGCGATGAACGCGCGCGCCGAGCTGCTGAGCGTGCCCTTCGACGTGATCGCGCGCGACTTCCTGGCGAGCACAGGCAAGGATGCGAAGGCGCAGCCGCAGGAAGCGCGCCGCGGCTTCATGGCCAAGCTGTTCGGGCCCGACCTGTGGAAGCTTGCGCGGCAGCACCTGGTGCTGGTGGCGCTGTCGGTCGGCATCGCCATCCTGATCGGCGTGCCGATCGCGATCCTGGTGTTTCCGCATGTGCGGTTGCGCGCTGTGGTGCTGGGCTTTGCGAGCCTGCTGCAGACCGTGCCGTCACTCGCGTTGCTGGCCGTGCTGATCTCGATGCTGGGCGCCATCGGCGCGCTGCCCGCGCTGATTGCGCTCACGCTCTATTCGCTGTTGCCGATCATGCGCAACACGGTGACGGGCCTGGCCGAAGTGCCCAACGGCCTGCGGCTCGCCGGCACCGCGCTCGGCATGACGCCGCCGCAGAGCCTTCAGCTGGTGCTGCTGCCGCTGGCGCTGCCAACGCTGCTGGCGGGCGTGCGCACCGCCACTGCGATTGCCATCGGCACGGCGACCATCGCGGCCTTCATTGGTGCGGGCGGCTTCGGCGAGCGCATCGTGACGGGGCTGGCGCTCAACGACCGCGAGCTGCTCGTGGCGGGCGCACTGCCGGCAGCCGCATTGGCGCTGCTGAGCGAAGGGATCTTCGAGCTCGTGGAGTACCTGATGCGGCGCAGGCGGCGAGCCCCGCCGAGCTCGCTGCCACCCGCCTGAAGAGCGATCAGGCCAGCGTGTAGGCCGTCTTCACCGTCGTGAAGAACTCCTGCGCATAGCGGCCCTGCTCACGCGGACCGTAGCTGCTGCCCTTGCGACCGCCAAACGGCACGTGATAGTCCACGCCTGCCGTCGGCAGGTTGACCATCACCATGCCGGCCTGGCTGTGGCGCTTGAAGTGCGTGGCGTACTTCAGCGAGGTGGTGGCGATGCCGGCCGACAGGCCGAACTCGGTGTCGTTCGCCGTGGCCAGCGCCTCTTCGTAGTTCTTCACGCGGATCACGCTCGCCACCGGGCCGAAGATTTCTTCCTTATTGATGCGCATGGCCGCGGCCGATTCGCTGAAGAGGGCCGGCGACATGTAGTAGCCGTCGGTCTCCAGCTTCAGGCGTTCACCGCCGGCGGCCAGCGTGGCGCCTTCGCTCTGGCCGATCTCGATGTAGTTCAGGTCTTGCTCGAGCTGCGACTTCGACGAGACCGGGCCCACGTCAGTGCCCTGCGCAAGTGCGTCGCCCACCTTGATCTTCGCCATGCGTTCCTTCATGGCGGCGATGAACTTCGGATAGATGCCTTCGGTGACGATGAGGCGGCTCGACGCCGTGCAGCGCTGGCCGGTCGAGTAGAACGCGCTCTGCACGCTGAGCTCAACGGCCTGCGCGAGGTCGGCGTCGTCAAGAATCACCTGCGGGTTCTTGCCGCCCATTTCGAGCTGCACCTTCTTGTGCTTGGTGACGCACTGGATCGCGATGTTGCGGCCCACGCCCACCGAGCCGGTGAAGCTGATCGCATGAATGCCCGGGTGGTTGACCAGCGCCTCGCCGATCACGCTGCCGCGCCCCATCACGAGGTTGAACACGCCGGCCGGAATGCCCGAGCGGCTGATGATTTCGGAGAGAGCCCAGGCGCTGCCCGGCACGAGGTCGGCAGGCTTGAGCACCACGCAATTGCCGAAGGCCAGTGCCGGCGCGATCTTCCAGGCGGGAATGGCAATAGGGAAATTCCACGGCGTGATGAGGCCGACCACGCCGACCGGCTCGCGCGTGATTTCCACGCCGATGTTGGGGCGCACTGAAGGCAGCAACTCGCCCGACAGGCGCAGGCATTCGCCCGCGAAGAACTTGAAGATCTGACCCGCGCGCGTGGCCTCGCCAATGCCTTCAGCCTTGGTCTTGCCTTCTTCGCGCGCCAGCAGCGTGCCCAGCTCTTCCTTGCGCGCCAGGATCTCGTTGCCGATCTTGTCGAGCGCGTCGGAGCGCGCCTGCACGCTGCCCGTGGCCCAGGCCGGGAACGCTGCGGTGGCGGCTGCCACTGCGGCGTCGACATGGGCGGCATCGCCCTGCGTGTACTGGCCGAGCACGTCGGACAGGTTGCTCGGGTTGACGTTGGGGCTGTAGCTTGCGCCAGCACGCCATTCGCCGGCGATGAGGTTGTCGAAGTTCTGCATTGCGTCGTTTCCTTCAGCGCACCATGCACGGGCGCTTGTTGTCGAAAGTCCAGTTGGGAATGAGATATTGCATCGCCTGCGCGTCGTTGCGCGCGCCGAGGCCATGTTTCAGGTACAGCTGGTGCGCCTTCTCGACTTCGTCCATGTCGAGTTCAATGCCCAGGCCACCACGCGTCGGCACCTTCACGAAGCCGCCTTCGATTTGCAATGGCGCTTTCGTCAGGCGCTGGCCATCCTGCCAGATCCAGTGCGTATCGATGGCCGTGACCTTGCCCGGCGCAGCCGCCGCCACGTGCGTGAACATCGCCAGCGACACGTCGAAGTGATTGTTCGAATGCGAGCCCCAGGTCAGGCCCCAGGCCTGGCACAACTGCGCCACGCGCACCGAGCCCTGCATGGTCCAGAAATGCGGATCAGCCAGTGGAATGTCGACCGACTGCAGCGAGAGGCTATGCACCATCTCGCGCCAGTCGGTGGCGACCATGTTGGTGGCGGTGGGCAGGCCTGTGGCGCGGCGGAACTCGGCCATCACCTCGCGGCCGGAGAACACGCCTTCGGCGCCGCACGGGTCTTCTGCATAGGCCATCACGCCGTGCAGGTCGCGGCACAGGCGGATCGCGTCCTGCAGCAGCCAGCCGCCGTTCGGATCGAGCGTGACTCGCGCCTTCGGAAAGCGCTCGTGCAGCGCGCGGATCGCCTCGACCTCTTCCTCGCCGCGCAGCACGCCGCCCTTGAGCTTGAAGTCGGTAAAGCCGTAGCGCGCATGTGTGGCCTCGGCCAGGCGCACGATGGCTTCGGGCGTCATCGCTTCTTCGTGGCGCAGGCGAAACCAGTCGTTGTCGGCGTTGGGGTCGGTCTCGTACGGCAGATCGGTCTTCTTGCGGTCGCCCACGTAGAAGAGGTAGCCGAGCATCTGCACCGCGTCGCGCTGCTGGCCTTCGCCGAGCAGGGCCGCCACGGGCACTTCGAGGAACTGGCCGAGCAGGTCGAGCAGCGCGGCCTCGACGGCCGTCACCGCATGGATGGTCACGCGCAGGTCGAAGGTCTGCTGGCCGCGGCCGCCGCTGTCGCGGCCGGCAAAGGCGCTGCGCAGGCTGTTGAGCACCGCGTTGTGGCGGCCGATGGGCTGGCCGACGATGAGGTCGCGCGCGTCTTCGAGCGTCTGGCGGATCTTCTCGCCGCCGGGCACTTCGCCCACGCCGGTGTGGCCGGCGCTGTCGGTCAGGATCAGCAGGTTGCGCGTGAAGAACGGGCCGTGCGCGCCGCTGAGGTTCATCAGCATGCTGTCGTGGCCCGCGACGGGAACCACGCGCATGCCGGTGACGACGGGGGCGCCCGACACGACTTTGGAAACAACGGATTCAGGACTTGTCATCTTCGGGCTCGGTGCCTCAGTCTGCGGTGATGTGGCGGGTGTCGATCAATGTCTTCCATCGCGCCCATTCGCGCAACTGGAAGGCGGTGAATTCTTCGGGCGTGCTGGCGACGATCTCCAGGCCCTGGTCGAGCATGCGCTTCTTCGTCTCGGGGTCTTGCATGGCGGCAATCGCGGCGTCGCTCAGCTTTTTCTTGACGGCAGGCGGCAGTCCCTTGGGTGCGGCCATGCCCTGCCACGAATAGACCTCCGCGCCCTTCACGCCGGCTTCGGCCAGCGTGGGCACGTCGGGCAGCACGGGCGAGCGCTTGTCGCCGGTAACGGCAATGGCGCGCAGCTTGCCCGCGCGGATGTGCGGCAGCACGGCATTCACGTTCTGGAACGAGAAGTCGACCTGGTTGCCCAGCAGGTCGTTGACCGCCGGCGCGCCGCCCTTGTAGGGCACGTGCACGCCTTCGGTCTTGGTCTGCTGCCAGAAGAGTTCCGCCGAGAGATGGTCGGACGAGCCATTGCCCGAGCTCGCGAACGAGACCTTGCCCGGCGTCTTGCGCAGCAGCGCCAGCACGTCGGCCACCGTGTGCTCGGGCCGCGCGACGTTGGCGACGAGCACGTTGGGCGCCTGCACGGGCACGCTGATGTAGTCGAAGTCCTTGGTCGCGTCGTAGGGCACGCTCTTTTGCAGGTGCGGCGTGACGACGAAGGCGCCGAGCGAGGACACCAGCAGCGTGTAGCCATCAGGCGCCGCGCGCTTGACGAAGCCGGTGCCGATGGTGCCTGTGGCGCCAGGCCGGTTGTCGACGACGAAGCTGCCGCCGAGCTTGGTCTGCATCTGCAGCGCGATTGCGCGCGCCACCATGTCGGTGGAGCCGCCGGCCGGGAACGGCACGATGATGGTCACCGGCTTCTGCTGCGGCCATGCATCGGCTTGCGCCGAGGCATGCAGGGGCAGCAGCGCGGTCGAGGCAGCTGCGAGGGCCGCGGCAAGAAGGAGTCTCTTCTTCATGCGGACTAGATCCTCACGGCCTGGCGGGCGAGCAGCTTCCAGCTTCCGCCCTGCTTCTGCCAGACGCCGAGGATCTTCAGCGCCACCTTGCCGGGCTTGCCCGAGTCGTTGGTGTCGGCCGTGAGCGTGTGGCGCACGATGGCCGTGTTGGCATCGACCACCTTGACGGTCTGCTCGGTGATGGCGATGGACACGAAGTCCGACTTGCCGTCGAGCAGGTCGCTGATGAAGCTGGCCTTGGTGTCGACCTTGCCGCCCGAGTGGCCGTAGCTCAGGTCGTCGGACACCAGCGCGCCGAGTGCGGCAGGGGTTGGGTCGACCATCGCGATGCGCAGGCGTTCAGCGGCGGCAGCCACTTCGGGTGCGGCCGGTGCCGCACTGCCCGCGGGCATCATCGAGCAGGCCGAGAACAGGGCTGCCGAAGCGGCGATCAGGAAAAACTTCTTGAGGAACATGGCGTCTTGTCTCCGTTGTTGTTTGTGGTGTTCGACGCTGCAGGCTTACTGCGGGCCGAGCGCGTCGATCAGCGCCTTGAGCTGTTCCATCTCCGCGGGCTTCAGGTCGGTGAGCGGTGCGCGCACGGGGCCTGCGTCGTGGCCGACGATCTTTGCGCCGGCCTTGACGATGCTCACCGCATAACCCGGCACGCGGTTGCGCAGCTCGAGGTAGGGCATGAAGAAGTTCTTCAGCAGGTGATGCTGCGTCGGCAGGTCGTCGGCGGCAACGGCCTTGTAGAAATCCATGGCGGTCTTCGGAATGAAGTTGAAGACGGCCGACGAATACACCGGCGTGCCCATTGCCTTGTAGGCCGCGGCATAGACCTCGGCCGTGGGCAGGCCGCCCAGGTAGGCGAAGCGGTCGCCCATCTTCTGATAGATGGCGACCATGGCTTCGATGTCGCCCACGCCGTCCTTGAAGCCGACGAGGTTGGGGTTGCGCTCGGCCAGGCCGGCCAGCGTGTCGGGCTTCAGGCGGCTGGTGGCGCGGTTGTAGACGATCACGCCGAACTTCACGCTCTTGCACACGGCTTCGACGTGCGCGGCCAGGCCTTCCTGGCCGGCTTCGGTGAGGTAGTGCGGCAGCAGCAGGATGCCGTGCGCGCCGGCCTTCTCTGCGGCCTGCGCGCACTGGATGGCAAAGCGCGTGGGACCACCGGCGCCGGCAATGATCGGCACCACGCCGCGGCAGGTGTCCACTGCGGTCTTGATGATGCCGGGGTACTCCTCGCCGGTGAGCGAGAAGAACTCGCCCGTGCCGCCGGCCGCGAACAGCGCGCTCGCGCCGTAGGGGGCGAGCCATTCGAGGCGCTTGGCATAGCCCGCCGGGTTGAAGTCGCCGTTGCTGTCGAAGTCGGTCAGCGGAAACGAGAGCAGGCCGGAGCCCATGATGGTCTTGAGTTCTTGCGGGTTCATCGGGAATCGTCCAGTGAAGATTTGAGAAAAGAAAAAAGGGGTGAAGCAGGCGGTCAGTCGAGCCTGACGTTGGCTTCCTTGATGACTTGCGCCCAGCGCGCGCGCTCCTTGGCGAAGAACTGGTCTTGCTCGGGCGCGGTCATGGTCACTACCTCGGCGCCCTGCCCCGCGAGGCGGGCCCGGATGTCGGGCGTGCGGATGATGCGAACCAGTTCCTTGTTGAGCCGGGCGATCACCGCGTCAGGCACGCCGCGCGCCGCGACCACGCCCTGCCACGTGCCCGACTCGTAGCCGGGCGCGCCCTGCTCCGCGATGGTGGGCACGCTGCCGATCAGCGGCATGCGCGTGGCCTTGGACACGGCAATCAGCTTGAGCTTGCCTGCCTGCACCTGCGGGTAGGTCGCGAGCATGCCGTTCATGAGCACCTGCGTCTGGCCAGACACGGTGTCGAGCACTGCCTGCACGCCGCCCTTGTAGGGCACGTATTCCCACTTGGCGCCGACCTTGCGTTGCAGTTCGATGCCCGCGAGATGCGCGGTGCTGCCGCTGGCGGTAACGGCAAAGTTGAGATCGCTTTTCTTCGAGAGCTCGACCAGTTCCTTCAGCGTGCTGGCCTGCACCGAGGGGTGCACCACCAGCAGGTGCGGCGAGTAGGCCAGCATGGAAACGCTGCGCAGGTCCTTCGACGGATCGAAAGGCAGCTTGGGGTACAGCGACGGGCTGATGGCCAGCGCGCCGAGGTCGCACAGCATCAGCGTGTAGCCGTCGGCCGGCGCCTTGGCCAGCAGGTCGGCGCCGAGGTTGCCGTTGGCGCCCGCGCGGTTGTCGATGATTACCGACTGGCCCAGCGCCTCCGACAGCGGCTGGCTGATGGCCCGCGCAATGATGTCGGACGAGCCGCCCGGCGGGTACGGAACGATGATCCTGATTGGCTTCGAGGGCCAGTTGCCGGTGCCGCCCTGCGTGCCCTGCGCAATGGCGCGCAGGGGCAGGCTGGCGGCCAGCGTCGTGGCCAGTGCGGCGCCAAGTGCGCCGCGTCGGTTGATGGACATGCTGCCTCCTGTTGTTCGATGGTCGTCATGGCTGCGCACGGCTGGTCGTGCGAGTTATCAGTCATCGTACAACTAGAAAAACAACTTGTCCAGCGGGCAAGACAAGAAAAACTCAGCGGGAGGGAGCGTCGTCAGGCGACGGTGCGGCCGCACCCGTGCCGGCAGCCGCATCGGCTTTCGCCTTCTGCTGCGCGGCTTCTTGCGCCATGCGCAGCCGCTCGCGGCTGTTGGTCAGGTGGATGCGCATGGCAGCGCGCGCCGACTCGGGATCGCGGCGCGCGATGGCCGCGTAGATTTCTTCGTGCTCGCGATTGACGCGGCTCAGGTAAGGCGCGCCACCGCCCTCGTGCGTTCGGATGGCGCTGATGCGCGTGCGCGGAATGAGCGTGGTGCCCAGGTGCCGCATGATGTCGGCGAAATACGGGTTGCCGGTCGACTGCGCGATCTGCAGGTGAAAGCGGAAGTCGGGCGCCACCGTGTCCCCCGCCACTGCCACGTTGTGCTCGAAGTCGTCGAGCGCCTGGCGCATGGCGACCAGTTGCTCGTCGGTGCGGCGGGTGGCGGCGAGGCCGGCCGATTCGGTCTCCAGGCTGATGCGCAGCTCCAGCACGGCCAGTACGTCGACCGAGGCGGCGATCTCGCCGGGATCGAGGCGAAACACCCCACCGGCCCGCGGCTGCAGCACGAAGGTGCCCACGCCGTGCAGCGTCTCGACCAACCCGCCGGCCTGCAGCTTCGACAGCGCCTCGCGCACCACGGTGCGGCTCACGCCATAGGCCTGCATGATGGCCGACTCGGTCGGCAGCTTGTCGCCGGGCCGCAGCGACTGGTTGCGGATCTTCTCGCCCAGGTCTTCCACCAGCCCATGCGCCAGGCCGCGTGCGCGCTGGCGCGGACGGCCCACGAAAGCAGCAGACGCCGTTTCCGCCGGCGCCTCCGCTTCCGATATCAAGGGATTACCCGCAGTCGTCTGAACCATGGCCACGATGATAATCCTCAAACTAGTTGTACGACAACAGATAACTTATCACTCAACTCCCGGCGCCGCCGGCCATTCCGCCAGCGGCTTTCCGGTCTCCACGGCACCGACATGCAGCGCCCTTTCGACCTTGCTCCGTCGGCATCGTACCGGCCGCTTTCAGAAAAGCACCGTGACGGCGGGCCCTCGGAAACCATGACTCTTCCGTGTATGGACAGGCAACGATGAACGACAACAAGATGAACCGCCTCCTCCTGACCGGCGCGGCCGGCGGCCTGGGCAAGGTGCTGCGCGAGCGGCTCAAGCCCTATGCGAACGTGCTGCGCCTGTCGGACATCGCGTCGCTGGCCCCGGCCGCCGATGCGCACGAGGAAGTCGTGCCCTGCGATCTTTCCGACAAGGCCGCGGTGCATGCGCTGCTCGAAGGCTGCGACGCCATCGTCCACCTGGGCGGCGTCTCGGTCGAGCGGCCTTTCGAGGAAATCCTCGAAGCCAACATCAAGGGCATCTTCAACGTCTACGAGGCCGCGCGCCGCCACGGTGTGAAGCGCGTGGTGTTCGCCAGCTCCAACCACGTGATCGGCTTCTACAAGCAGAGCGAGCACATCGACGCGCATACCGTGCGCCGGCCCGACGGCTACTACGGCCTGTCGAAGTCCTTCGGCGAGGACATGGCGCAGTTCTACTTCGACCGCTGGGGCATCGAGACCGTGAGCATCCGCATCGGCTCCTCGTTCCCCGAGCCCGCCAACCGCCGGATGATGAGCACCTGGCTCAGCTACCGCGACCTGACCTCGCTGATCGAGAAGTCGCTGTTCACGCCTGACGTGAAGCACACCGTGGTTTACGGCATGTCGAACAACCGCGACGTGTGGTGGGACAACAGTGCGGCCGCGCACCTGGGCTTCGTGCCGCAGGACAGCTCGGAGGTGTTCCGCGACAAGGTCGAGGCACAGCCGCCCGTCGCGCCGACCGATCCGAACGCGATCTACCAGGGCGGCGCCTTCACCGCACAGGGCCCCTTCGGCGATGCAAGCTGAGCTCGTTCTCGATGCACGCAACGGCACCGGCGAGAGCCCGGTGTGGCACGCAATCGAACAGGCGCTCTACTGGGTCGATATTCCCGCGCGCACACTGAACCGCTGGCACGCGAGCGAAGGCCACGCGCAGTGGACGGCGAACGAAATGATCGCCTGCATCGCGCCGCGCGCCGATGCGCCGGGCGAATGGATCGCCGGCATGGAAAGCGGCTTGTTCTCGCTGAAGCCGAAGGCCGACGGCACGCTGGCCGCCACCTCGCTCGCCCCGGTCGAACACGCAGCCCCGGCCACGCGCTTCAACGATGGCCGCTGCGACCGCCAGGGCCGCTTCTGGGCCGGCACGATGCTGCTGGACATGGCGGCGGGCGCACGCGTCGGCCGCCTCTACAGCTACGGCAAGGGTGACAAGAGCGCCGCTCTGCGCCTGGACGACCTCATCGTGCCCAACGGCCTGGCCTTCAGCCCCGACGGCCGCACGATGTATCTCTCGGATTCGCACCCCACGGTGCAGGCCGTCTGGGCCTTCGACTACGACACGGAAACCGGCGCGCCAAGCAACCGCCGCCTGTTCATCGACATGAAGCCCCTGCCCGGCCGCCCCGACGGCGCCGCCATGGATACCGACGGCTGCTACTGGGTCTGCGGCAACGACGCGGGCCTGGTGCACCGCTTCACGCCCGACGGCCGGCTCGACCGCTCGCTCGAAGTGCCGGTGAAGAAGCCCGCGATGTGCGCCTTCGGCGGCTCGGCCCTCGACACCCTGTTCGTCACCTCGATCCGCCCCGGCGGCATCGACCTGTCGGACCAGCCGTTGGCCGGCGGCGTGTTCGCGCTGCGGCCCGGCACCGGCATCACGGGCGTTCCCGAACCGGCCTTCGGCATCTGAAGAACCTTTTTCGACAACCACCAAGCAGAGGATGAGACAAATGAAATTCACCAAGACCCTGATCGCACTTTCCGCGTGCGCCGCAGCCGCGCTGACCACACTGGCTGCACACGCCACCGAGTTCCGTTCGGCCGACATCCACCCCGACGACTACCCCACCGTGACCGCGGTGAAGTTCATGAGCGAGCGCCTGAAGGCGCTGTCGGGCGGCAAGCACAGCATCAAGGTGTTCAACAACAGTTCGCTCGGCAGCGAGAAAGACACGATCGAGCAGACCAAGATCGGCGCGCTGCAGATGGTGCGCGTGAACATCGCGCCCATGAACAACATCTGCGCCGAGACGCAGGTGCCGACCATGCCCTTCCTGTTCCGCTCGGTCGACCACCTGCACAAGGTGCTCGACGGCCCGATCGGCGAAGAGATCCTGAAGTCGTGCGAGAAGCAGGGCTTCATCGGCCTGGCCTACTACGACAGCGGCGCGCGTTCGATGTTCACGGCCAAGAAGCCGGTACGCACCTTCGCCGACATGAAGGGCCTGAAGGTCCGCGTGCAGCAGTCCGACCTGTGGGTGTCGATGCTCGAAGCCATGGGCGCCAACGCCACGCCAATGCCGATGGGCGAGGTCTACACGGGCCTGAAGACCGGCCTGATCGACGCCGCCGAGAACAACTACCCCACGTATGAAAGCGCGCGCGCCTTCGAAGTGGCCAAGTACTACAGCAAGACCGAGCACTCCATGGCGCCCGAGATGCTGCTGTTCTCCAAGCGCGTGTGGGACAAGCTCTCGACCGAAGAGCAGGGCTGGATCCGCCAGGCCGCCAAGGAATCGGTGCCCTACATGCGCAAGCAGTGGGAAGAGCGTGAAGTGAAGTCGCTGGCCACGGTGAAGGCCGGCGGCGCCGAGATCATCGAAGTCGACAAGGCTCCGTTCCAGGCAGCAATGAAGCCGGTGTACGACAAGTTCATCACCGACGCGAAGCTGAAGGACCTCGTCAAGCGCGTGCAGGACACGAAGTAAGCCCGCCCTCGTCGACTCGACCCGCTCCCCTCCTTCCCCCTCGGGGGAAGGGCAAAGAAAATCTATGTACACCAAACTTTGCCGCACCCTCGCACGTGCCTGCATGTGGTTGGGCATCTTCGGCCTCGTCGCAGTGATCTGCGCCGTGAGCTGGCAGGTGTTCGGCCGCTACGTGCTGAACAACACCCCCACCTGGGCCGAAAGCCTCGCGCTGCTGCTGGTGCTCTACGTCACCATGCTCGGCGTGGCCGTGGGCGTGCGCGACGCGGGCCACATCGGACTCGAATCCTTCCTCGTGCTCGCGCCCGACTGGCTGCGGCTGAAGATGGAATACCTCATCCACGCACTGATCCTGCTGTTCGGCATTGCCATGGCCTGGAACTGCGCCTCGCTCGCCGAATCGGTGTGGGACTACAGATTGCCCACGCTCTGGATCTCCGAGGGCTGGAAGTACGTGCCCGCCGCCGTGTCGGGCGTCCTCATCGTGATGTTCTCCATCGAACACATCATCGCGCTCGCCCAAGGCCGCGAAGTCGAACCTGCCTGGGCCTGAGCCACCATGACCATTCCTCTGCTCATTCTCTGCATCTCGTTCACGCTCTTCCTGCTGCTGGGCGTGCCGGTCGCTTTTTCCATCGGCCTGTCGGCCCTGGCCACGCTGCTCTATGAAGGCCTGCCGCTGGCGGTCGGCTTCCAGCAGATGACCTCCGGCATGGGCATCTTCTCGTTCCTGGCCATTCCGTTCTTCATCTTCGCCGGCGAGCTGATGCTCTACGGCGGCATCGCGGACCGCATCGTCAACCTGGCGCGCGACCTCGTGGGCCACGTGCGCGGCGGCCTCGGCATGTCGAACGTGGTGGCCTGCACGCTGTTCGGCGGCGTCTCGGGCTCGCCTGTGGCCGACGTCTCGGCCATGGGCGCCGTGATGATCCCGATGATGAAGAAGGAGGGCTATCACGCCGACTACGCAGTCAACGTGACGACCCATGCGGCACTGGTCGGCGCGCTGATGCCGACCAGCCACAACCTGATCATCTATTCGCTGGCAGCAGGCGGCAAGGTGTCGATCGCGGCGCTGATCCTGGCGGCGCTGCTGCCGGCTGCCGTGCTCACCATCAGCAACCTTGCGGCCGCCTACCTGGTGGCGGTGAAGCGCGGCTATCCGGCCGGCAGCTTCCCGGGCTGGTCCATCGTGGCGCGCTCGTTCGCGGCGGCGCTGCCCGGCCTGTTCATCGTAGTGCTGATCCTCGGCGGCATCCTGTCGGGCGTGTTCACGGCAACCGAGTCTGCGGCGGTGGCCGTGCTGTATGCGCTGGGCCTCACGATCTTCGTGTACCGCACGCTGAAGTGGGAACACTTCATCAAGGCGGCCTCGAAGGCGGTGCGCACCACGGGCGTGATCCTGCTGCTGATCGGCATCTCCAGCACCTTCGGCTACCTCATCAGCCTGTACGGCGTGGCCGAACTCACGGGCGAGATGCTGTCGCAGGTAACCAGCACGCCATGGGTGATCTTCCTGCTGATCAACATCATCCTGTTCGTGCTCGGCACCTTCCTGGACATGGCGGCCACCATCCTGCTGTGCACGCCGATCTTCCTGCCCATCGCCCAGCACTACGGCATGACCTCGGTGCAGTTCGGCATCGTGATGCTGATCAACTGCGCGCTGGGCCTGAACACGCCGCCGGTGGGCACGACGCAGTTCGTCGGCTGCGCGATCGGCGGGGTGTCGGTGGGCACGGTGATGAAGACCATCTGGCCGTTCTACGGGGCATTGATCTTTGCGCTGGGAGTAGTCACATTCGTTCCCGCGTTCTCGACCTGGCTGCCCAGCATGTTCATGGTCGTGAAGTAAGCAAGGAGCCCACGATGTCCGAACCCACCCGCCCACCGCTCTACATCCGCATCCACGCGGCAGACAACGTGGCCATCGTCGCGAACGACGGCGGGCTGAAGGCCGGCGCGGAGTTCGCCGACGGCCTTCGGCTGGCGGACAACGTGCCGCAAGGCCACAAGGTCGCGCTGGTCGACCTGGCCGAAGGCGACGCCATCCGCCGCTACGACGTGGTGATCGGCTACGCGCTGAAGGCGCTGCCGCGCGGCAGCTGGGTGCACGAGCGCGTGATGCGCATGCCGACCGCGCCTGAGCTCGACGGCCTGCCCATCGCCACGGTTAAGCCCCCTGCCCTGCCGCCGCTGGAGGGCTACACCTTCGAGGGCTATCGCAACGCCGACGGCTCGGTGGGTTCGCGCAACATCCTGGCCATCACGCAGACGGTGCAGTGCGTGGCCGGCGTGACCGACTTCGCGGTGCAGCGCATCAAGGCCGAGTTGCTGCCCAAGTACCCGAACGTCGACGACGTGGTGGCGCTGGCGCACACCTACGGCTGCGGCGTGGCCATCGATGCGCCCGATGCCATCGTGCCGATTCGCACGCTGCGCAACATCAGCCTCAATCCGAACTTCGGCGGCGAGGTGATGGTGGTGAGCCTGGGCTGCGAGAAGCTGCAGCCCGAGCGCCTGCTGCCGCCGGGGAGCATTCCCATCGTCGACAAGCGCGGCGAAGCCGAAGGCAAGCAAGGTGACGCGGAACTCGACGTGGTCTGCCTGCAGGACGACGAGCACGTCGGCTTCATGTCGATGATCGATTCGGTCATGCGGCAGGCCGAGGAGCACCTCGCGCGGCTCAACAAGCGCAGGCGCGAAACCGTGCCCGCCAGCGAGCTGGTGGTGGGCGTGCAGTGCGGCGGCAGCGACGCCTTCTCGGGCGTCACCGCCAACCCCGCCGTGGGCTTCTGCACCGACCTGCTGGTGCGCGCCGGCGCCACCGTGATGTTCTCGGAAGTGACCGAGGTGCGCGACGGCATCGACCAGCTCACCTCGCGCGCATCCACGCCCGAGGTGGCCGAGGCCATGATCCGCGAGATGGCCTGGTACGACGCCTACCTGGAGAAGGGCCGCGTCGACCGCAGCGCCAACACCACGCCGGGCAACAAGAAGGGTGGGCTGTCGAACATCGTCGAGAAAGCGATGGGCTCCATCGTCAAGTCGGGCTCGGCCCCCATCACCGGCGTGCTCGCGCCCGGCGAGAAGGCATCGCAGAAGGGCCTGATCTACGCCGCCACGCCAGCCAGCGACTTCATCTGCGGCACGCTGCAGCTGGCGGCCGGCATCAACCTGCACGTGTTCACCACCGGCCGCGGCACGCCCTACGGGCTGGCCGAAGTGCCGGTGATCAAGGTCGCCACGCGCAGCGACCTCGCGCGCCGCTGGCACGACCTGATGGACGTGAACGCGGGCCGCATCGCCGATGGCGACGCCACCATCGAGGACATCGGCTGGGAGATGTTCCACCTGATGCTCGACGTGGCCAGCGGCCGCAAGAAAACCTGGGCCGAGCACTGGAAGCTGCACAACGCGCTGGTGCTGTTCAACCCGGCCCCGGTCACCTGACTCTTTTCATTCCCTTCAGACACGGAGCGACGACATGGAAGACCTCAAGGACAAGACCGCGCTCGTCACCGGTGCCAGCACCGGCATCGGCGCCGCGGTGGCCATCGCATTCGCCGCACGCGGCATGCGCGTGGCGGTGCACTACAACAGCTCGGCCGACGCAGCGAACCGCGTGGTCGACACCATCCGTGCGGCCGGCGGCACGGCCTTCGCGCTGAAGGCCGACGTGCGCGACACGGCCGCAATCCGCGACTGCGTGAAGCAGGCCGCGGCGCAGTTCGGCCGCATCGACGTGCTGGTGAACAACGCCGGCAGCCTGGTCAAGCGCGTGCCCATCGCCGAGTTCGACGATGCGCTGTTCGACGAGGTGATGCACATCAACGCGCGCTCGGTGCTCGCGTTCTGCCGCGAGGTGGTTCCGCTGATGCGCACGCAGGGCGGCGGCAACATCATCAACGTGACCTCGGTCGCGGCGCGCACCGGCGGCGGGCCGGCCGCGTACCTCTATGCGGGCTCGAAGGGCTTCGTGAGCACGGCGACGCACGGCCTGGCGAAGGAACTGGTGGGTGACCGCATCCGCGTGAACGCGGTGGCACCGGGCGTCATCCAGACGCCGTTCCAGGACCGCTTCTCGACGCCCGCGATGCTGGAGAACTTCCGCGCCAGCATTCCGATGGGCCGCATCGGAGAGCCCGAGGAATGCGTGGGCGCTTTCCTCTATCTCGCCTCGGAACAGCTCTCGGGCTATGTCACCGGGCAGGTGATCGAGGTGAACGGAGGCCAGTACATGCCCTGACGCGCGAGGACAGTGAGGAAGCCCACAGAGGAAACACCCCCGGGGCTGAAGGATCAGATCAACAACGGAGACAAAGACATCATGAAGAGAAGCCAACTTCTTCGCGGCATCGCCGCCCTCTCGGCCACGGCCGCGCTCTCGCTCGGGCTGGCCGCGCCGGCCGCGGCGCAGGCCGATTTTCCGAACCGCACGATCGAGCTGCTGGTGCCCTACCAGCCCGGCGGCGGCACCGACGGCCTGGCGCGCGCATTCGCCGAAGCGAGTCGCAAGCACATCTCGCAGAGCATCGTGATCGTCAACCGCCCCGGCGCGGGCGGCGCCATCGGCTGGACGGAAGTGATCAACGCCAAGCCCGACGGCTACAAGCTCGCGGTGCTCACGGTCGAGCTGCTGACGCTGCCGCACCTGGGCCTGGCCAAGTTCAACTACGACGACTTCCAGCCCATCGCACAGCTCAACGCCGACCCGGCCGCGATCACGGTGAAGGCCGATGCGCCATGGAACACCATCGAGGAATTCCTCGCCGCCGCGAAGAAATCACCGGAGAGCGTGCGCGTGGGCAATTCGGGCAACGGCTCGATCTGGCACCTTGCCGCCGCAGCACTGGAAGACAAGACCGGCGCCAAGTTCGGCCACATTCCGTTCCAGGGCGCAGCACCCGCTGTGCTGGCGCTGCTCGGCGGCCACATCGAAGCCGTGGCGGTGAGCCCGGCCGAGGTGACGACGCACGTGCAGGGCGGCAAGCTCAAGGTGCTGATGGTGATGGCCGACAAGCGCGTGAAGGGCTTCGAGAAAGTGCCTACCGCCAAGGAGCGCGGCATCGACCTGTCGATCGGCACCTGGCGCGGCCTCGGCGCGCCGAAGAACACGCCGCCCGAAGTGATGGCGAAGCTGCGCGAGATCACCGCGAAGACCGCCGCCGAGCCGCTGATGCACGAGGTAATGGACAAGCAGAACCTCGGCTATGTCTACACCGACGGCGCTGTGTTCAAGGAAACGCTGGCGAAGGACAACGTGTACTTCAAGCAGCTCATCACCAAGCTCAACATCAAGCCCTGAGCCGCACAGCCATGAAGAAAACAACCATCGCATCGCTGCTGTGGCTGGCCGCCATCGGCCAGGCCTCGGCCGCGACCTGGGTCTATGTGTCGAACGCCGACAGCCAGGAGATCTCGGTGCTCGAACTCGACCGGGCCCAGGGCGCGCTCAAGCCCGTTCAGACGCTGAACGTCGGCGGCACCGTGATGCCGATGGTGGTGAGCCATGACAAGCGCATGCTGTATGCCGCGCTGCGCTCGCAGCCGTTTCGCGTGACCGCGCTGTCGATCGACGGCGCCACCGGAAAACTGCAGAAGCTCGGCGAAGCGCCGCTGGCCGACAGCATGGCCAACATCGACCTGGACGCGAGCGGCAAGTGGCTCTTCGCGGCCTCGTACCAGGGCGGCAAGATCACGGTCAATGCCATCGGCAAGGACGGCGCGGTGGGCCCCATTCACCAGCTGATCCAGACCGGGCCCAATGCGCATGCGATCCATGCGGACGCGAGCAACCGCTTCGTGCTCGCCACCAGCCTCGGCGGCGACAACGTGTCGAGCTGGCGCTTCGATGCGGAGAAAGGATTGCTGTCGCCCAACGATCCGCCGCTGACCACCACCGCCGCGAAGGCGGGCCCGCGCCACTTCGTCTGGGACAAGGCGCAGCGGCACGTCTATCTGCTGGACGAGCTCGACGCGGCGCTGCACGTGTTCGCGTGGGATGCCGCGCGCGGCACGCTCAAGCTCGAGCAGAGCACGACCACGCTGCCCGCCGGCTTCACCGGCAAGCCCTGGGCCGCCGACCTGCACCTGACACCCGACGGGCGCTACCTGTACGCGTCGGAGCGCACGTCGAGCACCCTCTCGACATTCAAGGTCGATGCCGCCACGGGGCAGCTTCAGCCGCTCGGGCAGACCCCGACCGAGAAAACACCGCGCGGCTTCGCCATCGATGCCACCGGCCGCTACCTGATTGCCGCAGGGCAGGAGTCGAACGGCATCTCGCTCTACGCCATCGACGCCGCCACCGGTGCGCTGGGCAAGCCCCAGCACCTGGACGTGGGCAAGAACCCGAACTGGATCGAGATCGTCGACATGCCCTGACGGGCGCCGCACCACACATCAATAGGAGACCTTCGCATGCAACGCCGCACACTCATTCGCACCGCCCTCGCCTCTTCGCTCGCCGCCGGTCTTCCGGTGGCCTTCGCGCAGAGCAGCAACAACTGGCCGACGGGCAAGGCCATCACTTACCTCGTGCCCTTTCCCGCGGGCGGCACCACCGACGTGCTGGGCCGGCTGATCGGGCAGAAGCTCGGCACCGTGCTGGGCACCAGCGTGATCATCGACAACAAGGGCGGCGCCGGCGGCAGCGTGGGCTCGGAAGTCGGCGCGCGTGCGGCGCCGGACGGCTTCACACTGATCGGCGGCACCATCAGCTCGCACGCAATCAACGTGAGCCTGTATCCGAAGATCGGCTACGACCCGCAGAAGTCGTTCGCGCCGGTGACGCTGATCGGCACCAACCCGGTGGTGCTGGTGGTGAACCAGGCGAGCCCGTACAAGACGCTGAAGGACGTGATCGCGGCCAGCAAGGCCAAAACGGGCGGGCTCTCGTCGGCCTCGGCCGGCACGGGCACTTCGCAGCACCTGGCGCTGGAACTGCTGGCCTTCAAGTCGGGCGTGAAGTTCACTCACATTCCGTACAAGGGCAGCGGCCCGGCGATCCAGGACGTGATCGGCGGACAGGTCGACATGATGTTCGACACCACGGTGGTCGCGGGTCCGCACATCCAGAGCGGCAAGCTGCGCGCGATTGCCGTCACATCGTCGAAGCGCCTGGCCTCGATGCCCGACGTGCCGACGGTGGCCGAGTCGGGCGTGCCGGGCCTGCAAGACTTCGAGGTGGTGTCGTGGCAGGCGATCTTCGTGCCTGCGGGCACGCCTGCACCGGTCGTCGACAGGCTGCACACCGAGATCCGCAAGATCCTCGCGACGCCCGAGATGCAGGACAAGCTCAAGGGCTTCGGCATGGAGCCGACCGACCTGAGCACCACGCAGATCGCGGCGTTCCAGAAGGCCGAGGTGGAGAAGTGGGCGCAGGTGATCAAGGCGGCAGGCATCAAGGCCGATTGACCGGCTGACTGCGGGCCGGGCGAACCAAGGGAAGCTTCCTACGCCCCGAGGAAGAAGCGCTTTATAGAATGCCCCTCCGATTCCGCATTCCAGGCCTTCCCCACGTGTCCGACCGCTCTGCCGTACTGCCCCAATACCTGTTCCCCAAGCAGGCCCTGACCAATTTCGCCGGCTGGGTTGCGGGCAAGGAACGGGGCGCCGTGACGACGTGGATCATCCGGCGCTTCGTGGCCAAGTACGGCGTGGACATGGGCGAGGCGCTCGAGTCGGACATCCAGCACTACAAGAGCTTCAACCAGTTCTTCACGCGCGCGCTCAAGCCCGGTGCGCGGCCGCTCGCGCAGGCCGACCTGGTCTGCCCCGTGGACGGCGCGATCAGCCAGTTCGGCGCGATCCAGGGCGACCAGATTTTCCAGGCCAAGGGCCACAACTACACGACCACCGCACTGGTCGGCGGCGACGCTACGCTGGCCGCGAAGTTCGCGCACGGCAGCTTCGCCACGCTGTACCTGAGCCCCAAGGACTACCACCGCATCCACATGCCTTGCGACGGGCGGCTTGTGCGCATGATCCATGTGCCGGGCGACCTGTTCTCGGTGAACCCCACCACGGCGCGCGGCGTGCCCGGCCTGTTCGCGCGCAACGAGCGCGTGGTGTGCGTCTTCGAATCGGCGCACGGCCCCTTCGTGCTGGTGCTGGTGGGCGCCACCATCGTCGGCAGCATGGCCACCGTATGGCACGGCGTGGTCAATCCGCCGCGCGTGGGCGAGCTGCGCGAGTGGCACTACACCGACCAGCAGATCGACATCCGCAAGGGCGACGAGATGGGCCGTTTCTTGCTCGGGTCGACGGTCGTCATGCTGTTCCCGGCGCCCGCGCTGGCCTTCAACCAGGACTGGTCGCCCACCCGCGCGATCCGCCTGGGCGAAGCCATGGCCAACTACACCAATTTGTGAGTGTTTGTCTCACAACCCGCATGCAGCATGCCCTGACAGCTATAAAACTAGTAGCATCCTCATCGATTGCGCTATAGTCGCCGGCCAACGAGACGGTTCATACCAACCACAAGAACGCTTCGAGGAGATGATGTCGATGAGTACCAAGGAAAACGCAGCCGTCAGCCAGTTGCTCGCCCTGCTCGAAGCCCGCTACGCGCTGCGCGTGCTCTGGGCCCTGCGCGACGGCCATGCGCAGACCTTCCGTTTGCTTCAGGACAGCGTGGGCAGCATCACTCCCAACACGCTCAACACCCGCATCAAGGAACTGCGCGAAGCCGGCATCGTCGGCCACGGCAGCGACGGCTACAGCCTCACGCTCAGCGGCCAGGACCTGCTCAAGCGCCTTTCCGACCTGCAGGCTTTTGCCGGCAAATGGCAACTGGGACAACTCAAGAAAGCAGCGGCACCCGCAGCGGTCGCATCGCCCGCCGCGCCGGTTTCCCCAGCGGCCGCACCCGCTCCGGCCCCGGTGGCGGCACCTGCGTCCACACCCGCGCCCCCTTCCGACGACACCAGCCAGAGCTGACGGACCACAGGCCTGCCTGCCCGGCATCGGTAAACTCCGCGCCTTCGATCCACTGATCTCACATCGACGCAAGGAGCGTTTCTCATGCCCACCACTCCCTCCGGCCTGCAATACGAAGACACCGAAGTCGGCACCGGCGCCGAAGCCAAGGCCGGCCAGCACGTGCACGTGCACTACACCGGCTGGCTCTACAACGACGGCGTGCAAGGCGCCAAGTTCGATTCGAGCCGCGACCGCAACGACCCGTTCGCGTTCTCGCTGGGCGCGGGCCAGGTCATCAAGGGCTGGGACGAAGGCGTGGCCGGCATGAAGATCGGCGGCAAGCGCACGCTGATCATTCCCGCATCGCTGGGCTATGGCGCTCGCGGCGCCGGCGGCGTGATCCCGCCGAACGCCACGCTGAAGTTCGACGTCGAGCTCCTGGACGCACACTGAGCATTCGAGCCGACGGCTCCAAGGCCCGATTCCGGGCCTTTTTCATGCCTCCGCGGCCCTTTTGGCCGCGTTTTTTCGCTTGAAATGCTTTGGGCCAGCCCCATGTGGCTGGCTAACGTTTGTTTTCCGGCACACGCCGGTTCTTTGAAAAATGTCTGACCCGCAACAATCCGCACAGAATTCTCAAATGCTGCAAGGCGAGCCAAGCCCCGAAGAACTGGAGGCTGCGCACGCCGCCAATGAAGCCGAGGCGCTCGACGCCCTGGCCGTGGCACAAGGCGAGCTCGCCGCCCTGCAGACCAAGAATGCCGAACTGGCCGACCAGTACCTGCGCGCCCAGGCCGATGTGCAGAACGCCCGTCGCCGCGCCGACGACGAGATCACCAAGGCCCGCAAGTTCGCCGTCGAGGCCTTTGCCGAGAGCCTGCTACCGGTGACCGACAGCCTCGAAGCCGGCCTGGCCATCAAGGACGCCACCCCCGAGCAGATCCGCGAAGGCGCCGAAGCCACGCTGCGCCAGCTCAAGAGCGCGCTCGAACGCAACAAGGTGATCGAAGTGGCCCCCGCACCCGGCACCAAGTTCGACCCGCACCAACACCAGGCCATCTCGGTGGTGCCCGCCGACCAGGAGCCGAACACCGTGGTGAGCGTGCTGCAGAAGGGCTACACCATCAACGAGCGCGTGCTGCGCCCGGCGCTGGTCACGGTCAGCGCGCCGAAGTAAGCAACGCACACCAGCGTTCGCCGGCACACAAGATTCCCACAGGAAATCCCCGCTTCATACCTTGAATCGCGACGGGTTATCCACAAGTTCATAACAACATATTTTTCAGGCTTTCAGGAGTAAAGAACATGGCAAAGATCATCGGCATCGACCTCGGCACCACCAACTCGTGCGTGTCGATCATGGAAGGCAACACCACGCGTGTGATCGAGAACTCGGAAGGTGCGCGCACCACGCCGTCGATCGTCGCGTACCAGGAAGACGGTGAAGTGCTGGTCGGTGCCTCGGCCAAGCGCCAGGCCGTTACCAACCCCAAGAACACGCTGTACGCGATCAAGCGACTGATCGGCCGCAAGTTCGAGGAAAAGGAAGTCCAGAAGGACATCGACCTGATGCCCTACACCATCGCCAAGGCCGACAACGGCGACGCATGGGTGGAAGTGCGCGGCAAGAAGATGGCCCCGCAACAGGTCAGCGCCGACATCCTGCGCAAGATGAAGAAGACCGCCGAAGACTACCTCGGCGAAACCGTGACCGAAGCCGTGATCACGGTGCCGGCCTACTTCAACGACGCCCAGCGCCAGGCCACCAAGGACGCCGGCCGCATCGCGGGCCTGGACGTCAAGCGCATCATCAACGAGCCCACCGCTGCTGCCCTGGCCTTCGGCCTCGACAAGCAGGACAAGGCCGACCGCAAGATCGCCGTGTATGACCTCGGCGGCGGTACCTTCGACGTGTCGATCATCGAAATTGCCGACGTCGACGGCGAGAAGCAGTTCGAAGTGCTGTCGACCAACGGCGACACCTTCCTGGGCGGCGAAGACTTCGACCAGCGCATCATCGACTACATCATCGGCGAGTTCAAAAAGGACCAGGGCGTCGACCTGAGCAAGGACGTGCTGGCCCTGCAGCGCCTGAAGGAAGCCGCTGAAAAGGCCAAGATCGAACTGTCGAACAGCGCGCAGACCGACATCAACCTGCCCTACATCACGGCCGATGCCTCGGGTCCGAAGCACCTGAACATCAAGCTCACCCGCGCCAAGCTCGAAAGCCTGGTCGACGAGCTGATCGAGCGCACCATCGCTCCCTGCCGCGTGGCCATCAAGGACGCCGGCATCAGCGTGGGCGACATCAACGACGTGATCCTGGTCGGCGGCATGACCCGCATGCCCAAGGTGCAGGACAAGGTGAAGGCCTTCTTCGGCAAGGAGCCGCGCAAGGACGTGAACCCCGACGAAGCCGTGGCTGTCGGCGCCGCCATCCAGGGCCAGGTGCTCTCGGGCGACCGCAAGGACGTGCTGCTGCTCGACGTGACCCCGCTGTCGCTGGGCATCGAAACGATGGGCGGCGTGATGACGAAGATGATCGCCAAGAACACGACGATCCCGACGAAGTTCGCGCAGACCTTCTCGACCGCCGAAGACAACCAGCCGGCCGTGACCATCAAGGTGTTCCAGGGCGAGCGCGACATCGCCGCGGGCAACAAGGCGCTCGGCGAATTCAATCTTGAAGGCATTCCGCCGGCATCGCGCGGCACGCCGCAGATCGAGGTGAGCTTCGACATCGACGCCAACGGCATCCTGCACGTCGGCGCGAAGGACAAGGGCACCGGCAAGGAAAACAAGATCACCATCAAGGCGAGCTCGGGCCTGTCCGAGGACGAGATCCAGAAGATGGTGAAGGACGCCGAACTCAACGCCGAAGACGACAAGAAGAAGCTCGAAATCGTGCAGGCGCGCAACCAGGGCGAGGCAATGGTGCATAGCGTGAAGAAGTCGCTGGGCGAACATGGTGCAAGCCTCGAAGCCGCCGAGAAGGACGCGATCGAAGCAGCGATCAAGGACCTGGAAGAAGCCCTCAAGGGTGAAGACAAGACCGCGATCGAGGAAAAGACCAACACGCTGATGACCGCAAGCCAGAAGCTGGGCGAGAAGATGTACGCCGAATCGCAGGCCGCGGCCGGCGCCTCGGCCGCCTCCGGCCCGGGTGGCGCGGAAGCTGCTGCAAGCGCGCAGGCCGACGACAACGTGGTCGACGCCGAAGTGAAGGAAGTCAAGAAGGGCTGATCTTCAGTCCCTTGAGCAAGGCTGGAACACCTGAAAAGGTGCTCCAGCCTTTCTCGCTTCAAGTTACCCGAGTTCCCGCTGCTTCCCTGATCTGCTGATCGACCTGCCATGGCCACCAAACGCGACTACTACGAAACCCTCGGCGTCCCCAAGAACGCGAGCGAGGAAGAAATCAAGAAGGCTTATCGCAAGCTTGCGATGAAGCACCATCCCGACCGCAACCACGGCGACACCTCGAAGGAGGCCGAGGCCAAGTTCAAGGAGGTGAAGGAAGCCTACGAAATGCTGTCCGACGGACAGAAGCGCGCGGCCTACGACCAGTACGGCCATGCCGGCGTCGACCCCAACATGCGCGGCGGCCCGGGCGCGGAAGGCTTCGGCGGTTTCGCGGAAGCCTTCGGCGACATCTTCGGCGACGTATTCGGCGGCGGCGGCCGAGGCCGCACCAGCAGCGGCCGCCAGGTGTTCCGCGGCAGCGACCTGAGCTACGCGATGGAGATCTCGCTCGAAGAGGCTGCAGAAGGCAAGACCACCGAGATCCGCATCCCCACCTGGGACGAGTGCGACACCTGCCATGGCTCGGGCGCGAAGCCCGGCACCAAGCCCATCACCTGCACGACCTGCCACGGCGCGGGCGCGGTGCAGATGCGCCAGGGCTTCTTCAGCGTGCAGCAGACCTGCCCTACCTGTCACGGCAGCGGCAAGATCGTTCCCGAGCCCTGCACCGTGTGCCACGGCCAGGGCAAGATCAAGCGCAACAAGACGCTCGAAGTGAAGATCCGCGCAGGCATCGACGACGGCCAGCGCATGCGCGTGACCGGCAGCGGCGAGCCCGGCGTCAACGGCGGCCCGCCGGGCGACCTGTACATCGAGATCCGGCTCAGGAAGCACGACATCTTCGAGCGCGACGGCGACAACCTGCACTGCGTGGTGCCCGTGAGCATGACCACGGCGGCGCTGGGCGGCGAGATCAACGTGCCCACGCTCAAGGGCGCGGCGGCCATCGACATTCCCGAAGGCACGCAAAGCGGCAAGCAGTTCCGCCTGCGCGGCAAGGGCATCAAGGGCGTCAACTCGAGCTACCCCGGCGACCTCTACTGCCACGTGCGCGTCGAGACGCCTGTGAAGCTCACCGAGTTCCAGCGCAAGCTGCTGAAGGACCTCGACGAGTCGCTCAAGAAGGGCGGTGAGAAGCACAGCCCGACCGACAAGGGCTGGTTCGACAAGGCGAAGGAATTCTTCAGCTGAGCTGGCTTGTGAGCACCAAAGGCGTGCAGGGACTGGCCGGCTGCCTGAATCCCTGCCTCATCCGGCGCCAGCGTTACAGGTCGGACCTGTTCTCCATCTGAGATATGTAACGCCGGGGGCTTCACTTCAGTGGATGCCACCACCTCCAACCAGGGCCGCTTAGCGGCCCTTTGTCATGCTGGAGTCGCCGGACTGGTGCATCCAGGCCTCCCAGGCCCGTAGCAGGCACATTGGCAGTGCGTCCTGCACCTCTGCGGTACATGCCGACCCGCGCCCAAGCTTCCTTCCCACGCCAACACGCGCAAGCGGCCCATCAAAAAGTGGCGCGAGGATTGCTTTTATATTTTTTTTGGCTGTGCAATAAACCAAACGACAGACCGCGCGTTATTGCAGGAGACGCCCGTTTTTTTGAGCCCCGAGGCTCAATAGGCGATGCTTTCCCGGAGAAAAGGCAAAAACGGACGATAGCCATTTGGCATAGGTGTTTTCACCCGGGGAGAATTGGGAAAGCGAGCCTTTGAATTTAACTGAAATCCGGAAATTTGTTCCTTGTTTTTCGTTGAACTTTACTCGTCCGTGTGGTTCTGAATTAACAAATGATTTGCCGGGTTCAATCTTTGCTTTATGCTGATTGTTAGCAGATTGTTGTAAGGGAGTTTTCCGCGGCATGCAGCCATGGGCAGGCACACCTTTAAATGTTGCGCAAGGCCTTTGCTGCACGCCATCGGGCTAAAAGCCCACTGACTTGATGGAGGCGTGACCATGGATGTGATCAGCAACTTTGCCGCCCGCTACGAGCGCACCCGCGAGGAAGTCATCTCGCTGCAGGACTACCTGGATATCTGCAAGCGTGACCCCACGGCCTACGCCACTGCCTCCGAGCGCATGCTCAAGGCCATCGGCGACCCGGAGCTGGTCGACACGCGCAACGACCCCCGTCTTTCGCGCATCTTCGCCAACAAGGTCATCAAGATCTATCCGGCGTTCAAGGAGTTCTATGGCATGGAAGACGCCATAGAACAGGTGGTGTCCTATTTCCGACACGCAGCCCAGGGGCTGGAAGAAAAGAAGCAAATCCTTTACCTGCTGGGCCCGGTCGGTGGCGGCAAGAGCTCGATCGCCGAACGCCTGAAGCAGTTGATGGAGCACGTGCCCTTCTACGCCATCCAGGGCTCGCCGGTGAACGAATCCCCGCTCGGCCTCTTCGACACGCTCGAAGACGGCGAGATCCTTGAAAAAGAATACGGCATCCCCCGCCGGTACCTGAATCGAATTCTCTCGCCCTGGGCCGTCAAGCGGCTCGAGGAGTACGGCGGCGACATCCGCCAGTTCAAGATCGTCAAGCGCTTCCCGTCGGTGCTGCGGCAGATCGCCGTCGCCAAGACCGAGCCCGGCGACGAGAACAACCAGGACATTTCCTCGCTGGTCGGCAAGGTCGACATCCGCAAGCTCGAAACCTATGCCCAGGACGATCCGGACGCCTACGCCTACTCCGGCGGCCTGTGCCTGGCCAACCAGGGCCTGCTGGAGTTCGTGGAAATGTTCAAGGCGCCCATCAAGGTGCTGCACCCTCTGCTCACGGCAACGCAGGAAAGCAACTTCAAGGGCACCGAAGGCTTCGGCGCCATCCCGTTCGACGGCATCGTGCTCGCGCACAGCAACGAGAGCGAGTGGAAGGCCTTCCGCAACAACAAGAACAACGAGGCTTTCCTCGACCGGATCTACATCGTCAAGGTGCCCTACTGCCTGCGCGCCTCGGAAGAAATCAAGATCTACGAGAAGCTCGTGCGCAACTCGTCGCTGGCCCAGGCGCCCTGCGCACCCGGAACGCTGCGCATGATGGCCCAGCTCTCGGTGCTCACGCGCCTGAAGGAGCCCGAGAACTCGAGCACCTTCAGCAAGATGCAGGTGTACGACGGCGAGAACCTTAAAGATACCGACCCCAAGGCCAAGTCGATCCAGGAGTACCGCGACTACGCGGGCGTCGACGAAGGCATGAGCGGTGTGTCCACGCGCTTCGCCTTCAAGATCATCTCGAAGGTCTTCAACTTCGACAGCTCGGAAGTGGCCGCGAACCCGGTGCACCTGATGTATGTGCTCGAACAGCAGATCGAGCGCGAGCAGTTCGCGCCCGAGATCGAGCAGAAGTACATCAGCTACATCAAGGAGCTGCTGGCGCCGCGCTACGCCGAGTTCATCGGCAAGGAGATCCAGACCGCCTACCTCGAGAGCTACAGCGAGTACGGCCAGAACATCTTCGACCGCTACGTCACCTACGCCGACTACTGGATCCAGGACCAGGAGTTCCGCGACGTCGACACCGGCGAAGTGTTCGATCGCGCCTCGCTCAATGGCGAACTCGAAAAAATCGAGCGGCCCGCCGGCATCGGCAACCCCAAGGACTTCCGCAACGAGATCGTCAACTTCGTGCTGCGCGCACGGGCCGGCAACGCGGGGCGCAACCCGGCGTGGACCAGCTACGAAAAGCTGCGCGCGGTGATCGAGAAGAAGATGTTCTCCAACACCGAAGAGCTCCTGCCGGTGATCAGCTTCAACACCAAGAGCAGCGCCGACGAACAGAAGAAGCACGAAGACTTCGTGACCCGCATGGTCGAGAAGGGCTACACGGCCAAGCAGGTTCGCCTGCTCTGCGAGTGGTATCTGCGGGTGCGCAAGAGTTCATAAAAAGACGACCCTTCGTTCGTTCTCTCTTTGCAAGGAGCTTTGACAACATCGTGGCCATCCTGCAGCAGATCATCGACCGCCGGCTATCGGGCAAGAACAAGTCCATTGGCAACCGCGAGCGCTTCCTTCGGCGCTACAAGGGGCAGATCCAGGAAGCGGTGAGGCGCGCCGTCAGCGGCCGCAACATCCGCGAACTGGAGCAAGGCGAAGACGTGACCCTGCCGCGCCACGACGTGTCCGAACCGGTGTTCGGCCATGCACGCGGCGGCGACCGCGAGTACGTGCACCCAGGCAATCAGGAGTACCTGAAAGGCGACCGCATCAAGCGCCCCGAAGGCGGGGGCAGCGGTGGCTCCGGCAGCGGCGAGGCCAGCGACAGCGGCGAAGGCGAGGACGACTTCGTCTTCCGCCTCACGCGCGAAGAGTTCATGCGCGTGTTCTTCGACGACCTCGCGCTGCCGCACCTCATTCGCACGCAGATCGCCGACGTGCCCGAGTGGAAGAGCCACCGCGCCGGCTTCACCAGCGACGGCTCGCCCAACAACCTGCACGTGGTGCGCTCGATGCGCGGTGCGCTCGCCCGCCGCATCGCGCTGGGCGGCGAACCGCGCAAGGAGCTCAAGCGCCTGGAAGCGCACCTCGAACACCTGAAGCTGCATCCGCAGGTCACTTCAGCGCTCATCCAGAAGGAAATTCGCGAGACCGAAGAGCGCATCGCCGAGCTGCGCCGCACCATGCGGCACGTGCCCTACATCGACCCCATCGACCTGCGCTACCGCAACCGCGTGAAGACGCCGGTGCCCAGTGCCAAGGCCGTGATGTTCTGCCTCATGGACGTGTCGGGCTCGATGGACGAGGCGCGCAAGGACATGGCCAAGCGCTTCTTCATGCTGCTGTACATGTTCCTCACGCGGCACTACGAGACCATCGACCTCGTGTTCCTGCGCCATCACACGCAGGCGCAGGAGGTGACTGAAGAAGAGTTCTTCCACGCCACCGAAACCGGCGGCACCGTGGTGTCGAGCGCGCTGGTATTGATGGACGAGATCATCAAGGCGCGCTACCCCAGCGGCGAATGGAACGTGTACGGCGCGCAGGCCAGCGACGGCGACAACTGGCACCAGGACAGCGGCCGCTGCCGCGAGCTGCTGGTCGAGAACATCCTGCCGGTGGTGCGCTACTACGCCTACGTGCAGGTGGCCGAGACCGAGCAGAACCTGTGGCAGGAGTACCAGCAGCTCGAGGGCGTCGCGCCCAACTTCGCCATGCGCAAGGTGTCCGACGCGCAAGACATCTATCCGGTTTTCCGCGACCTGTTCAAGAAGGAAGGGGTCACGTCATGAGCGCCATCATCGTCCCCCCCCGGCTCGAACGCCTGCCCAGCCCTTCCGACTGGACATTCGACCTCATCGAGACATATCACACCGAGATCGCCAAGACTGCCAAGGGCTATGGCCTCGACGTGTACGCGAACCAGCTCGAGGTCATCACGGCCGAACAGATGATGGACGCCTACGCGAGCGTGGGCATGCCGATGATCTATCGCCACTGGTCGTACGGCAAACAATTCATCGCCACCGAGAAAAACTATCGCCGGGGCCACATGGGGCTGGCCTACGAGATCGTCATCAACTCCGATCCGTGCATCGCCTACCTGATGGAAGAAAACACCATGGCCATGCAGGCCCTGGTGATCGCGCATGCGGCCTACGGCCACAACAGCTTCTTCAAGGGCAACTACCTGTTCCGCATGTGGACCGATGCGTCGTCCATCATCGACTACCTCGTCTACGCACGGCACTACATCGCCGAATGCGAGGAGCGTCACGGCCTCGATGCGGTCGAGGAACTGCTCGACTCCTGCCACGCGCTCATGAACTACGGCGTCGACCGCTATCGCCGCCCGCAGAAGCGCTCGCTGGCGCAAGAAAGCGCCCAGCGCACCGAGCGCGAACGCCACATGCAGCAGCAGGTGAACGACCTGTGGCGCACGCTGCCGCGCAAGAGCGAGCAGGCGGCCGAGTCCGATTCGTCAAAACGCTTTCCGTCGGAGCCGCAGGAGAACCTGCTCTACTTCATCGAGAAGAACGCCGCGCTGCTCGAACCCTGGCAGCGCGAGGTGGTGCGCATCGTGCGCAAGATCGCGCAGTACTTCTACCCGCAGCGCCAGACCCAGGTGATGAACGAAGGCTGGGCCACCTTCTGGCACTACACGCTGCTCAACACCATGTACGACCGCGGCCAGCTGGCCGACGGCTTCATGATGGAATGGCTCAGTTCGCACACGGGCGTGATCTTCCAGCCGCCGGTGGGACACCGCGCCTACAGCGGCATCAACCCGTATGCGTTGGGTTTCGCGATGTACACCGATCTGCGGCGCGTCTGCGAGAAGCCGACCGAGGAAGACCGCCGCTGGTTCCCCGACTTCGCGGGCAGCGACTGGCTCAAGACGCTCGACTACGCGATGCGCAACTTCAAGGACGAGAGCTTCATCGGCCAGTTCCTGAGCCCGAAGACGATGCGCGACTTCCGCCTGTTCTCGATCCGCGACTTCCAGAGCGAGGCCGAGCTGGAGGTATCCGCCATCCACGACGACAGCGGCTACCAGGCGCTGCGCGAATCGCTGTCACGCCAGTACGACATCAGCAGCCGCGAGCCCGACATCCAGGTATGGAGCGTGGCCACGCGCGGCGACCGTTCGCTGACGCTGCGTCACACGCAGCGCAACAACCTGCCGCTGCACGACGGGGCGGAAGAAGTGCTGAAGCACGTCGCGCGGCTCTGGGGCTTCGACGTACACCTCGAAAGCATCGACAGCGCCGGGCGCATCAGCCGCAGCTGGAAGGCCACGGCGCCGAAGCAGCTCTACTAGAAGTACGAGGGTCAGGGCACCAGGGCCGCGATGGCCAAGGTGTAGCCCTTCACGCCCAGCCCCACGATGATTCCCTTCGCCGCGGGCGAGATGTACGAGTGGTGGCGGAATTCTTCCCGCGCGTGCACGTTGGAGATGTGCAGCTCGATCAGCGGCACGCTCGCGCCCTTGATCGCATCGTGCAGCGCGATCGACGTGTGGGTGTAGGCGCCGGGGTTCATCACCACGCCGAGCATGTTGCCCGCCGCCACTTCGCGGCCGGCTTCCTGGATCCAGTCGATCAGCACGCCTTCGTGGTTCGACTGGCGGCATTCGATCTCCACGCCCAGCTTCGCGCCCGTGTCCTTGCACAGGCGCTCGACGTCGGCCAGCGTGTCGCGTCCGTACTGTTCGGGCTCGCGCGTGCCGAGCAGGTTGAGGTTGGGGCCGTTGAGGACGAGGATTTTCTTCATGATGGATGAGGGTCTGGCGGACTGCAATTATGGTCTCGCGGCCGTCCTGCGGCGCCGCGCCGTGGACGATCCGACGTAGTAGTTGTACGAATCGATGTCGACCACGCAGCGCGCCATCAGGTCGACGAACGAGCGCAGCTTCTGCCCCATGTAGCGCTGCCGTTGGTAGGCACAGTAGATGCGCCGCGGCTCGGGCTGCCACTGCGGCAGCACCGGCACCAGCACGCCCTGCTCCAGCTCGGGCCGCACGAAGAAGGCCGGCAGCAGCGCGATGCCCAGGCCGTCGATACAGAAAGTCTTCATGACCCAGTGGTCGTTGGTCTCGAAGGCGGGCTCGGGCTGGAAGGCAAAGCTCGACGCGCCCGACACCAGCAGCACCTGCGAACGCACCGAAGGCTCCTTCATCACGATGGACTGGTGCGTGGCCAGCTCTTCAGGCGACGACGGCGTGCCGCGGCGCGCCAGGTACTGCGGACTCGCATACAGCCCGTAGTTCAGCCGCCCGAGCAGCTTGGCCACGAGGTTCGGCGCATCGGGCGGCTCGGAGCACACGTAGCAGTCGACATCGCCGATCTGCGGCGCATGGAAGCCGTTCGCCACATCGAGCTGGCAGCGCACGTCCGGATGCGTCTCCAGGAACAGCTTGACCACGTGGCAGACGAAGGAGGTGCTGAACTGCGTGTCCGACAGCAGCGAGAGGCCGCCCGAGACGCCCGTCGTCAGCGCGTGGATCTCGGTGCTGGCCGCTTCGAGCCGGCCCGTCACTTCGTCGAGCAGCCCTTCGCCGCGCGCAAAGAAGGCGCGGCCGGCCTCGGTAAGCGCAATGCGGCGGGGGCTGCGCATCAGCAACTGCGCGCCAAGCAACTTCTCCAGCCGCGTGAGCTGCCGGCTCAAGGTGGCCTTGGAGACACCCGAGAGGCTTTCGGCCTTGGTGAGACTGCCGCTCCTGGCGATCAGTACGAAGGCCTCGACCAGGGCGAGATCGATCCGGCTCATGAGGCCCGGCGTTGCAAGAATGAAAAGTAGCGTCTCTTCATGTGGCTTTCATCGGTGCGGCGGAAGCGTTACGGTATCACCGGCGCCCAGCCTTGCGCCTCCCACGACTCATGAACACACAGAACACCGCCACCTGGCACCCCGTTACGCGCTCGGCCGACCTGCGCGCCGGCGCCAACATCGTCGCCGGCTTTGCCGAGGGCCAGGAGCTCGCGCTCTGGCGCGCCGCCGACGGCACCGCCCAGGCCTGGGAGAACCGCTGCCCGCACCGCAGCGTGCGCTTCACGCTGGGCCAGGTCGTCGACAACCGCCTGGCCTGCGCATATCACGGCTGGCAGTACGCGGCGGGCAGCGGGCAGTGCACCAGCATTCCGGCGCATCCGGCCATGCAGGCTCCGCGCAACGTCTGCGCGAAGACCTTCGGCACGATGGAGGCCGCAGGGATGCTGTGGGTTCACCTGTCGCCCGAAACGCCGCCCGCGCCCGCCGAATTGGAAGGCGCCGTCCCCACCGACTGGCACTTCTGCCGCACGCTGACCGTGCGTGCGCCCGCCGGCACGGTGCGAGAAACGCTGGCACAGCGCGGCCTGACAGCCGATGCGGTCTCAGCCGCCTGGCGCGGCCTGCTCGACGACGTGAACACCGTCGCCCTCGTCCTCGACGCCCAGCCCCGGCTTGCCTTCGTCCACCTGTGGACCGATGCAGCGCCCGGCTCGCCCGCCATGAAGGCCCTGCACACCGCCGCCCGCGAACTGCGCGCCGGCATCGAAGCCCTGCCCCAAGGCTGAAAGCACCCATGCCCTTCGTTACCGACGACCCCAACATGCTCGACGACTGGCTGGTCGTCGGGCCCGCGACGACCACGCCCCGCACGACCCGCCTGCTCGGCGAAACCGTGCAGCTCTGGACCGACGCCGACGGCACGCCCCAATGCCGCCTCGGCGACCAGCCGCTTACTGTGCAGTCGCGCTACGGCTACCTCTGGGTCTGCCCCAGCGGCCGACCCGCGCGCGCCCTGTTCGACTTCCCGGAGTACAGCGAGCCCGGCCGCCGCATCATCGACTGCGGCGGCATCGGCGTCGCGGTGTCGGGCCTGCGCGTGATCGAGAACTTCCTCGACATGGCGCACTTTCCCTTCGTGCATGCCGACTACCTCGGCAAGGTGCCGCACACCGAGGTGGCGCAGTATCAGGTGCAGGTCGAGCCTGTCACCGGCGAAATCTGGGCCACCGACTGCCGCTTCTGGCAGCCGCGCGCTTCCGCCGCGCACGATTCGGGCAGCGAGGTGCTCTACAGGTACCGCGTGATGCAGCCCTTCTCGGCCATGCTCTACAAATCGAGCTTCCGTGCGGGCGCGCTCGACGCGATCGGCCTTTATCTTCAGCCCATCGACGACGAGCACGTTGTCGCCCACACGCTGCTCGCCTGCTACGACGACGACTCCACCGATGCCGAACTCATCGCCTTCCAGCACACCATCTTCGGCCAGGACAAGCCCATCCTGGAAAACCACGCATTCAAGCGCATGCCGCTCGAAGGCCGTGCCGAAACGCCGACGCGCGGCGACACATCCTCCGTCACTTATCGGCGATGGCTGCGCGAGCGCGGCATGCGCTTCGGCGTGAGGGCCGCGGCATGACGATCAGGCTGTACGACTACCCGCTCTCAGGCAACTGCTTCAAGGTACGGCAGATGCTGGCCTGGCTGGGTGTCGCGCACGAAACCGTGCCGGTCGATTTCTTTCCCGGCCGCGAGCACAAATCCGCCGCATTCCTGGCGAACATCAACCCGCTCGGCCAGCTCCCGGTGATCGACGACGACGGCTTCCTGCTGCGCGATGCACAGGCCATCCTGGTCTACCTGGCAAGCCGCTACGACGCGCAAGGCCGCTGGTACCCCGCCGACCCGAAGCTGCGCGGCCAGGTCGCGATGTGGCTCGCCACTGCCGACGACATCACCCGCACCGCCTCGGCCGCACGGCTGCACGACGCACTGGGCTACCACCACCTCGACATCGAAGCCTGCCGCAGCGGCGCCCGCGCCGTGTTCCGCGTGCTCGACGACCATCTTGCCGAACAGGCCAGCGCGGGCCTGCGCTGGCTTGCGTCCGCACCCGAGCCGACCATTGCCGACCTCGCCTGCTTCCCCTACGTCGCGCTTGCCGGCGAAGGCGGCATTTCTCTCGATGAATTTCCCGCACTGCGAAACTGGGTCTGGGACTTTCGCCACCTGCCCGGCTTTGTGGGAATGTCGGGAATCTTTCCCGCCGGCCCTGTTTGAACGTCGTCTGGGTATCCTTACCGCTTCGCCTTTCTGAAGAATCACACTCGCCATGAAAACCAAAGCTGCCGTCGCCTGGAAATCCGGAGCCCCGCTCACCATCGAAACCGTGGACCTCGAAGGCCCGAAATTCGGCGAAGTGCTGGTCGAGATCAAGGCCACCGGCATCTGCCACACCGACTACTACACGCTCTCGGGCGCCGACCCCGAAGGCATCTTCCCCGCGATCCTCGGCCATGAAGGCGCGGGCATCGTGGTCGACGTCGGCCCCGGCGTCACCACGCTCAAGAAGGGCGACCACGTCATCCCGCTGTACACGCCCGAATGCCGCCAGTGCAAGTTCTGCCTGAGCCGCAAGACGAATCTGTGCCAGCTGATCCGCGGCACGCAGGGCAAGGGCCTGATGCCCGACGCCACCTCGCGCTTCAGCCTCGACGGCAAGCCGATCTTTCACTACATGGGCACGTCGACCTTCAGCAACTACACGGTCGCCCCTGAAATCTCGCTGGCCAAGATCCGCGAAGACGCCCCCTTCGACAAGGTCTGCTACATCGGCTGCGGCGTCACCACCGGCATCGGCGCGGTGATCTTCACGGCCAAGGTGGAAGCCGGCGCCAACGTGGTGGTGTTCGGCCTCGGCGGCATCGGGTTGAACGTGATCCAGGGCGCCAGGATGGTAGGTGCCGACAAGATCATCGGCGTGGACCTGAACCCCGAGCGCGAGGCCATGGCCCGCAAGTTCGGCATGACGCACTTCATCAACCCCAAGGACACCGAGAACGTCGTCGATGCCATCGTGCAGCTGACCGATGGCGGCGCCGACTACAGCTTCGAGTGCATCGGCAACACCAAGGTGATGCGCCAGGCGCTCGAATGCACGCACAAGGGCTGGGGCCGCAGCATCATCATCGGCGTGGCCGAAGCGGGTGCGGAAATCAGCACGCGCCCGTTCCAGCTGGTTACCGGCCGCAAGTGGGAAGGCTCAGCCTTCGGCGGCGCACGCGGGCGCACCGACGTGCCGAAGATCGTCGACTGGTACATGGAAGGCAAGATCAACATCGACGACCTGATCACGCACACCATGCCGCTGGAGGACATCAACAAGGGCTTCGACCTGATGAAGCGCGGCGAATCCATTCGCGGCGTGGTTCTCTACTAAACCCCGGGAGGCGCCCGCCATGAATCGCATGGAACCCCTGCGCAAGATCGAAGCGGGCGTCCTCGAAGTCGCCTACTTCGAAGCGGGCCCCGCCGACGGGCCTCCCGTGCTGCTGATGCACGGCTTTCCGTACGACATCCACACTTACGCCGAAGTCGCGCCAATGCTGGTCGACCAGGGCTGCCGCGTGATCGTGCCGTACCTGCGCGGCTACGGCGCCACGCGCTTCCTGAGCGAAGCCACGCCACGCTCGGGCGAACAAGCCGCGCTGGGCGCCGACCTGCTCGCGCTGCTCGACGCGCTGAAGATCGACCGTGCCGTGCTGGCCGGCTACGACTGGGGCGGCCGCGCCGCCTGCGTGGTCGCGGCGCTGTGGCCCGAACGCTGCGCGGGGCTGGTGTCCCTCAACAGCTACAACATCCAGAACATCGCGAAGGCGATGGAGCCGGACACGCCGGCCAACGAGCACAGCCTCTGGTACCAGTACTACTTCCACAGCGAGCGCGGCCGCGCCGGCCTCGAGAAAGACCGCAAGGCGCTCACAAAGCTGCTGTGGAAGCTCTGGTCGCCAACCTGGAAGTTCGACGACGCCACCTTCGAGCGCAGCGCCGCCGCCTTCGACCACCCTGATTTCGTGGACGTGGTGATCCAGTCGTACCGCCACCGCTTCGGCCTCGTGCCGGGCGACCCGGCCTACGCCGACATCGAACGCCGCCTTGCAGTCCAGCCCACGATCACCGTGCCCGCCATCACCTTCGACGGCATCGACGACGGCGTGCGCCCGCCTGCCGATGCATCGGCCCACGCACACCGCTTCAGCGGCCCGCGTTCGCACCGGCTCGTGCCCGGCGCGGGCCACAACATGCCGCAGGAAGCGCCGCGCACCTTTGCCGACGCCGTGCTCGAACTCGTGCCCGCCCTGCGCGGCAAAAATCCGCAATGACCGACAACACTCCGAAGCTTCTTTCCGAGCACCACGCCTTCGGCGGCGTGCAGCGCTTTCTCGAACACCGCTCGCATGAAATCGGCCTGCCGATGCGCTTCTCGGTCTACCTGCCGCCGCAGGTCGCGCACGAGCGGGTGCCCGCCCTGCTCTACCTCGCGGGCCTGACCTGCAACGAGGAGACCTTCGCGATGAAGGCCGGCGCGCAGCGCATGGCCGCGAGCCTGGGCCTTGCGCTGATCGCGCCCGACACCAGCCCGCGCGGCCGCGAAGCGGAAAGCATTCCGGGTGCGAAGGACGACTGGGACTTCGGCATCGGCGCCGGCTTCTACCTCGACGCGCTCGTCGAGCCATGGGCCACGCACTGGCGCATGGAAAGCTGGGTCGTGCACGAACTGCTGCCGCTGGTCGCGAAGCACTTCGCCATCGACGGCGAGCGCATCGGCATCTTCGGCCACTCGATGGGCGGCCACGGTGCGCTCACCCTGGCGCTGCGGCATCCGGGGCGCTTCAAGTCGCTCTCGGCCTTTGCGCCGATCTGCGTGCCCACGCAGTGCCCATGGGGCGAGAAGGCGCTCGGCGGCTATCTGGGCCAGCCCGGCGCCGACCGTGCGCAGTGGCTGGCGCACGACGCCAGCGCGCTCATGAAGTCGCAGGTGGTGGCGCCCTACCCGCAAGGCATCCTCATCGACCAGGGCCTGGCCGACAAATTCCTCGCCGAGCAGTTGCACCCCGAGGCCTTCGAGGCCGCCTGCTTCGCGGCGGGCCAGCCGCTCACGCTGCGCCGCCACGCGGGCTACGACCACGGCTACTACTTCATCCAGAGCTTCATGGCCGACCACCTCGCGCACCACGTACAAACCCTGCGCGCATAGGGCCTCAGCCTCATCGACCACAGCGGCCCCGCGCCGTATCATGGTTCGCATGTCCGCCGCCCAAATTCCTGCCTTCCACCTGCGGTTGCGCGAAGGCAGCGCCGAAGAGAACATGGTGCTGGCCGGCATCTGGCGCCGCGCCTGGATCGCGGCCAACCGGGGCGTTCCCCATTTCGAGCCGATCGGCTACTGGCTGCACCGCGTGCAGACCGAGTTCGGCCCGCCCGCCGAAGTGGTGCTGGCGGAGCGCGACGGGCAGGTGCTGGCGTTCATGGTGCTGCTGGAGCGGCGCGAATACGTGGCCCAGCTCTTCGTCGAGCCCCACCTGCGCAACCAGGGTTTGGGCAAGGCCTTGCTCGACGAAGCCTGCGTGCGCATTCCCACAGGCTGGTGGCTGCACGTTGCCTCCACCAACACGTCGGCGCAGCGCTTCTACGAGCGCTATGGCCTCGAGCGCGGTGCGGTCGATCGGCACCCATCGAGCGGCCGCGAACGCATCGCCTACCATTGGTCGCCCTCGCGCCCGCCGTGGCGCATCGGCTGAACCCCATCTTCTTTTCGTGCCCATGCGCATCGACCACATCGCACTCTGGACCACCGATCTCGAACGCTGCAAGCGCTTCTATGTCGACTACTTCGGCGCCACCGCCGGCGCAGGCTACGTCAACCCGGCCAAGGGCTTCGCCTCGTGCTTCCTGAGCCTGGGCGACGGCGCGCGCATCGAGGCCATGACCACGAGCACGCTCTCGCCCGTAACCGCTGAAGCCGGCGCGCAGCGCATGGGCTGGACGCACCTGGCGATCAGCGTGGGCTCAGACGCTGCGGTCGACGAACTCACGCAGCGCCTGAAGGCCGACGGCTACCCGCTGCTCGACGGCCCGCGCCGCACCGGCGATGGCTACTACGAGAGCGTGGTGCTCGACCCGGACGGCAACCGCATCGAGATCACCGCATGAGCGAATTCGTCGAAAGCCTGCACGAAACCTTCGAGCGGCTCGGCCGCATCGAAACGCGCCGCATGTTCGGCGGCCACGGCATCTGGCACGAAGGCCGCATGATCGCGCTGGTCGCCAAGGACACGCTCTACCTCAAGGCCGATGCCGAGAGCGCCGCGCATTTCGACAAGCTGAACCTGCCGCCCTTCACCTACGTGCGCCAGGGCAAGTCGATGCCGATGTCGTACCGGCAAGCCCCGGCGGACCTTTTCGAAGACCGCGAGGAAGCCGCCCTGTGGGGCCGCCTTGCATATGAAGCAGCGCTGCGCTCGGGCCAGCCACCGAAGCCGAAGAAAACACCCGCAAAGAAAACAGCAGTGAAGAAAAAGACAGCGAAAGCAGCCTCCCGGTGAGCGAGAACCCCAAGCTCCCTCCCCTGCCCGAGCGCGAACAGATCGCGCTGCTCGAACCCTTCGAAGGCCTCGGCCTGAAAGACATCGTGGTCGTGCAGACACTGCAAGATGCAGAACACGCCGCCGCCACGCTGCTCGCCGCAGGCATCGCCGGCTTCGACACCGAATCCAAGCCCACCTTCGCGAAGAACGAGGTGTCGGGCGGCCCGCACGTGGTGCAGTTCTCCACGCGCGACACGGCGTGGTTGTTCCAGTTGCATCGCACCGAGTGCAACCCGGTGGTGGCCGCGCTGATCGCCTCCACCGAGCTGCGCAAGGTCGGCTTCGGCCTGTCGGGCGACCTCACGTTGATCCGCAACCGGCTCAACATCGAGCCGAAGGCGGTGTTCGACATCGACAACGAATTCCGCCACCGCGGCTACCGCAAGTCGGTCGGCGTGAAGGCGGCGGTGGCTCTGGTGTTCAACCGCCGCTTCATCAAGTCGCGCAAGGCGACCACTTCCAACTGGGCCAACAAGCAGCTCACCGAAGCGCAGATCCGCTACGCCGCGAACGACGCCTATGCGTCGATCCGCGTGTACGACGCGCTCTTCAGCAGCAGCAACTGACCGATCGAAACGGGGTCAGTCGCGCCCCGCCTCCAGAATGGCCTGCGCGAGCCTCTGGGGGTTCGAGAAGAACATCTCGTGGCTGCCGGGGCACTCCACCAGGCGGAACAGGCCCAGCCGCTCCGACAGGCGCGGATGCCACGGCATGCCGTGCGGCAGCGCGGTGTCCTGCAGGCAGTTGACATACGACTTGCCCAGCGCCAGCGCGGCCAGCGGCTGCTGCAGCCTGATCTTGTCGGTAAAGGTGCGATACGGGTGCGGGTTGAGCTTGCCGTAGGCGGCCGTCGCGGTCGCCAGGTCCGCATCGTTGATGAAGGCTTCGCGCCAGATCTCGAAGGGCAAGGTCACGGCATTGCCGTTGGCCTCCGCAACCGCGTCGAACATCGTCACGTAATGCGGCGGCACCATGTCGTTGAGCGATTCGCCATCGAGCGGCACGAAGGCGTTGATATACACCAGCCGCTTCAGCCGCGGCGCGATGCGGTCCGCCACGCCCGAGATCACCATGCCGCCGTAGCTATGGCCCACGAGGCGCACCTGCGTGAGATTCTTTTCCTCGATGTAGCGCACGGCGGAAGCGATGGCGTCTTCCAGGCCAATGCTCGAGCGATCGTCGCCGGGGTTGTTGCCAGCGAGCGTCGGGCAATACACGGTGTGCCCTGCTGCGCGCAGGCCGTCGGCCACGGCTTCGATTTCTGCGCCGGTGTGCCAGGCGCCGTGGACGAGAACATAGGTGTCGGACATGGTGGGTGTGTCTCCTTTTGTTTGTGACGGAGCACGACTGTAAGGAACATCGGTGACTTGCGCATGGCCGATGCGTGCCAGCACGATGGCCGATTCGCGCCAGCCGTATTGCTTCGATTCAATTATTCAACGATACTTGAATTATGGAAGAAAACGACGTTGTCCGATCCCTTGCCGCACTGGCGCAGCCCGTTCGCCTGCGGGTGTTTCGTGCGCTGGTGGTGGCGGGCCCTGCCGGACTCACGCCCGGCGCGCTGACCGAAGCGCTCGAGGTGTCGGCCACGGGCCTGTCGTTCCATCTCAAGGAGCTCGTGCATTCGGGGCTGGTCTCGCAGGAGCGGCAGGGCCGCAACCTCATCTACCGCGCGGCGTTCGAGCAGATGACTGGACTGCTGGCCTACCTCACCGAGAACTGCTGCCAGGGAGAAACCTGCGCTGTCGGATGCCCGCCGACATGCTGAGCGCCGTTGCGATCTTCGTCTTCACGCTCGTGCTGGTGATCTGGCAGCCGCGCGGGCTGGGCATCGGCTGGAGTGCCTCGCTCGGCGCCGTCATCGCGCTATTGCTCGGCGTGGTCCAGCTGTCCGACATCCCCGTCGTCTGGAGCATCGTGTGGAACGCAACCGCCACCTTCATCGCCGTGATCGTCATCAGCTTGCTGCTCGACGAGGCGGGCTTCTTCGAATGGGCCGCGCTGCACGTGGCGCGCTGGGGCGGCGGGGGCGGGCGGTTGCTGTTCGCGTTCATCGTGCTGCTGGGCGCCGCCGTGTCGGCGCTGTTCGCCAACGACGGCGCGGCGCTGATCCTTACGCCCATCGTGATGGCGATGCTCGTGGCGCTGGGCTTCTCGCCGGCTACCACGCTCGCCTTCGTGATGGCGGCGGGCTTCATCGCCGACACGGCCAGCCTGCCGCTGATCGTCTCGAACCTGGTGAACATCGTGTCGGCCGACTTCTTCCGCATCGGCTTCGGCGAGTACGCCTCGGTCATGTTCCCCGTGAACATCGCGGCGGTGCTCGCGAGCCTGCTGGCGCTGATGCTTTTCTTTCGTCGCGACATCCCGGCAAGCTACGACGCGACCCAACTCAAGGCGCCTGCGGATGCGATCCGCGACCCCGCGACCTTCCGCGCGGGCTGGGTCGTGTTGGTGCTGCTGCTCGTCGGGTTCTTCGGGCTGGAGCCGCTGGGTGTGCCGGTCAGCGCGGTGGCCGCCTTCGGCGCGGTCGTGCTGCTGGCTGTTGCAAGGCGCGGCCCGGTGATCGGCATTCGCGGGGTACTGCGCGGCGCGCCCTGGCAGATCGTGATCTTCTCGCTGGGCATGTACCTCGTGGTCTACGGGCTGCGCAACGCCGGCCTGACCGGCTACATCGCCTCGCTGCTGAATGTGTTCGCGCAAGGCGGCGTCTGGGGTGCGGCGATGGGCACGGGCTTTCTCTCGGCGCTGCTCTCGTCGGTCATGAACAACATGCCTACCGTGCTGGTGGGCGCGCTGTCCATCGACGCGTCGAGCGCGAGCGGCGCGGTGAAGGAAGCGATGGTCTACGCCAACGTGATCGGGTGCGACCTCGGCCCGAAGATCACGCCCATCGGCAGCCTCGCCACCCTGCTCTGGCTGCACGTGCTCGCGAAGAAGGGCATGGCAATCGGCTGGGGCTACTACTTCAAGGTCGGCATCGTGCTGACCCTGCCCGTGCTGCTGGTCACCCTGGCGGCACTGGCGCTTCGACTGAGTCTTTGAAACCCGACACCACACTTCCATGAACGACATCACGATCTATCACAACCCCGCCTGCGGCACGTCGAGGAACGTGCTCGCGCTGATCCGCAACACAGGCGACGAGCCCACCGTCATCGAGTACCTGAAGACTCCGCCCGATCGCGCGACGCTGAAGCAGCTGACCGCGGCAATGGGCATGCCGGTGCGCGAGGTCATGCGCCGCAAAGGCACGCCTTACGACGAACTCGCCCTCGACGATGCGAAGTGGAGCGACGATGAGCTGATCGGCTTCATGCTGCAGCACCCGATCCTCATCAACCGGCCGATCGTGGTGACGCCGCTCGGTACGCGGCTGTGCCGGCCTTCGGAAGCAGTGCTCGACATCCTGCCGCGGCCGCAGCAAGGCGCCTTCTCCAAGGAAGACGGCGAGGCCGTCATCGACGCGAAGGGCCAGCGTGTCGTCAAGCCCTGAACTGCCGAACATCGACGCCGGGCATTTCCACCGGCCGGACCTGCGGCAACTGCTGCCCACGGAGCGCGCCACGCACGCGCCGCGCATCCTGTTGCTCTACGGCTCGGTGCGCGAGCGCTCCTACAGCCGACTGCTCACCGAAGAAGCCGCGCGGCTGCTCCAGGCCCTGGGCGCGGAACCGCGCATCTACGACCCGCGCGGCCTGCCCCTGCCCGACGACGCGCCGGAAGACCATCTGAAAGTGCAGGAGCTCCGCGACCTCGCCCAATGGTCCGAGGGCATGGTGTGGACTTCACCCGAACGCCACGGTGCCATGACCGGCATCATGAAGGCGCAGATCGACTGGATCCCGCTGTCCGTCGGCTCGGTACGGCCCACGCAGGGCAAGACGCTTGCGGTGATGGAAGTGTCGGGCGGCTCGCAGTCGTTCAACGCCGTGAACCAGCTGCGCGTGCTCGGCCGCTGGATGCGCATGCTCACCATCCCCAACCAGTCGTCGGTGGCCAAGGCCTTCCTCGAGTTCGAGGAGAACGGCCGCATGAAGCCCTCGCCGTATTACGAGCGAGTGGTCGACGTGATGGAAGAGCTGGTCAAGTTCACGCTGCTCACGCGCGACTGCGCAGGCTACCTTGTGGACCGCTACAGCGAGCGGCGCGAGAGTGCAGAGGCGCTGTCGAAGCGGGTCAACCTGCGCAGCATCTGAGCGACGGCTCAGTGCCGCGAGCGGCGCAGCTCACCCGGCGTGGCGCCCAGATGCCTGCGGCACTGGCGAACAAAGTGCGAGGCATCGGTCAGCCCCACGCGGAAGCCGATCTCCGCGATGCCCAGGCGATCGAAGCGCGCATCGGCCAGCATGCGCCGCGCCGCCTGCATGCGGAAGCCCGCCAGCGCGGTGGCGAAGGTGGTGCCGCCTTCGCCCAGGCAGCGGTGCAGGCTGCGCTCCGATATGCCCAGCTCGCGCGCCACGCCCGCGGCTGTGAGGCCCGGCTCTGCATGGCGCTCGCGCGTGGCGTCGAGCACGCGGCGGCACAGCGCGGCGCGCCCTTCGCTCCCAGACTCTGCAGGGCTGTGCCCCGTGGCCAGTGCCAGCAGGCTACCGAGCTGGTCGCCCAGCAACGCCGCCGGCAGTGGCGGCTTTGCTGCCATCTGCGGTGTCAGCTGCCGCACGAAGCTGCACAGCACGCCGCCCCACCCCGCCTGCCCGTCGATGCGCCGCGCCACCTGGTCACCCGCGTCGGGAATCCATGCATCGACCCAGGCGGTCGGCAGTTCGAGCGAAATGGTGTCGGCCGATTGCAGCAGGTGAAATTCGTAGCGCCGGCGCGAGTCGACCAGCACCGCATCGCCGGGCAGCAGCCGCGCGGAACGGCCGTCCTGCACGGCCACCCAGGCCGAGTCGGTCTTGCACAGCAGGTAGAAGTAGTTGTTGCGGCTGTGGGCGATGGCGCGGCGCGTGCGGTAGACGTCCTGTGCGCTGCCGCGCACCTGGTTGACGACGATGGGGCCGAGCGGCGCGGATTCGAGCGTGGCGCCGAAGCTGCCGGCCACCGGGCTGGTCACGTCCATCTCAAGGAAGCCCTCGCAGACCGCGCCCACCCAGTAGTCCAGCCGCTGCGCGGGCGGCACGGCGTCAGTGGACCAGCGGTGGATGGTGTCGATGGCTTCGCTCATGCGCGCCAAACATACCCACGCCGTGCCCGCTTGCCAAGCGGGTATAGACCGTCTCCGACGCCACCCTGCGCCCGGCACCGGCAAAATGACCCGCGAACCAACCCGTGCGCGGGACATTCCGGCGCACGCACATGAAAGAAGGGCAAGACGGGTCATGAGCAGCAACAAGCAAAGCGATTTCGGACTGATCGGCCTGGCCGTGATGGGCCAGAACCTCGTGCTGAATGTGGAAAGCCGCGGCTTCCAGGTCAGCGTGTACAACCGCACCGAGGCCACCACCGAAGCCTTCATTGCCGCCAACCCCGGCAAGAAGCTGGTCGGCGCGAAGACGCTGGAAGAGTTCGTGCAGAGCCTGGCCAAGCCTCGCAAGATCCAGATCATGGTGAAGGCCGGCGCGCCGGTCGACCAGGTGATCGAGCAGCTCATTCCGCTGCTGGACAAGGACGACATCGTCATCGACGGCGGCAACAGCCTCTACACCGACACCGAGCGCCGCGACGCATACCTCTCCAGCAAGGGCCTGCGCTTCATCGGCGCGGGCGTGTCGGGCGGCGAAGAAGGCGCGCGCAAGGGGCCGTCGATCATGCCGGGCGGACCGCTTTCCACCTGGGAGGTGATGAAGCCGATCTTCGAGAGCATCGCCGCCAAGGTGGACGGCGAGCCCTGCGTCATTCACATCGGCCCGGGCGGCGCCGGCCACTACGTGAAGATGGTGCACAACGGCATCGAGTACGGCGACATGCAGCTCATCTGTGAGGCCTACAGCCTGTTCAAGGCGGCCGGCTTCAGCACCGACGAGATGGCCGCCATCTTCAACGAGTGGAACGACGGCGAGCTGCAGAGCTACCTGATCCAGATCACCGCCAAGGCGCTCGAACAGAAAGATCCGGAGACGGGCAAGCCCATCGTCGACGTGATTCTCGACAAGGCTGGCCAGAAGGGCACTGGCCAGTGGACGCTGATCAACGCGGCCGAGAACGCGGTGGTCATCAGCACCATCAACGCGGCCGTGGAGGCGCGCGTGCTGTCTTCGCAGAAGAAGCAGCGCGTGGCGGCCAGCAAGCTGCTGCAGGGGCCGAAGATCGAGCTGTCGGTCGAAAGGAAAGCGCTGGTGGCCAAGGTGCACGATGCGCTCTATGCATCGAAGGTCATCAGCTACACGCAAGGCTTCGACCTCATCAAGACCATGGGCGACAAGAAGAACTGGGGCCTCGACCTGGGCGGCATCGCGTCGATCTGGCGCGGCGGCTGCATCATTCGCGCGCGCTTCCTGAACCGCATCACCGACGCCTTCCGTACCGACCCTGCCCTGGGCAACCTGATGCTCGACCCGTTCTTCAAGGACCTGCTGAACCGCACGCAGCAGAACTGGCGCGAAGTGGTGGCGCTGGCGGTGAGCAACGGCATTCCGGTGCCGGCCTTCAGCGCCTCGCTGGCCTACTACGACAGCTACCGCACCGAGCGCCTGCCGGCGAACCTGCTGCAGGCTCAGCGCGACTTCTTCGGCGCGCACACCTACGAGCGCACCGACAAGCCCGAAGGCCAGTTCTTCCACACGGACTGGCCCGAAGTGATCGGCTGATGCCATGCCGGCCCTCGACTACCCCAGCCACCTGGTCGAGGACTGGCAACTGCGCGACGGTACGCCGGTGCGGATCCGCCCGATCCGCGCCGACGATCTGGCGATGCACACGGCCTTCGTGGACGGCCTCTCGAAAGAGACGGGCTACCACCGCCTGCTGTCGCCTCGAAAGCCTCAGCCCGACGAGCTGTGGCGCATGACGCACATCGACTACGACCACGAACTCGCGCTCATCGCGACGACCGAGGTCGATGGCGGGGAGCAGCAGATGGGCGTGGTGCGCTATGTGCGCGGCGAGACGCCTGAGACCGCGCACGTCGCCGAATTCGCCGTCGTCATTGCAGATGCATGGCAGCACCACGGCGTTGCCCACAAGCTCATGCGCAAGCTGATCGACGCGGCCGCGACAGCCGGCGTGAAGCAGCTGGCGGACATCACGCTCTACGACAACATCGGCATGCTGGCGCTGGCGCGCAAGCTGGGCTTCAAGCTGCAGCGCGATCCGGGCAACCCGAACGTCACGCGGCTGCGCCTGGCGCTCGATGCGCCGCCAACGCGCTGAGCCTTACCAGGCCGCATTCATCACGCCCTGCTCAGCCGCTATCCAGTCGCGCACCGGCAACGGCAGTGCATGCGCCGGCGGCACGAGCCCCATCGCCGCATACGACTCCTGGTTCGGCACCAGCCCGCCGCGCCCCACGGCAGCGCCCTTCATGTAGCCGGCCGCGCACACCCTGTCGCCACGCACGAACTCGAAGCGCATGTAGTTCCAGTGCTGGTCGGTGGCGTCGAGCCGAAAGCGCAGCGTGTACACCTGAAAGGGGTTGAGCCCGCGCCGGTAGCTGATGAGCGAGCCGCCGGACATCGGCCTCCAGCCCTGGCGCAGCATGGCTGTTGCGAAGCCGGTGCGCACGAAGTACTCGACCAGCATCAGGTCGACCACCGTCAGGTAGCGGCCGTTGTTCATGTGGCCGTTGATGTCGAGGTCGTTCGGCAGCACGCGCAGTTGCCGCTCCAGCGTGTCGCCCGGCGCCAGGCGCGGTGCACGCCAGGCGCGCAACAGGGTCATCAGCAAGCGCAGGTAGAGATTCATGGACAGCCTAGAATTGGTTCAATTCAGAACATTCTAGTTCAAGACTGAACTATCTCGATGCCCGCAGCAAAGTCCTCCAAGCCCGGCAAGACCGACAAGGCCCCCTCCTCGCCCCACGGCACGGCCGTATGGCTGGCGGTGGTGCGGGCCTACAACCTCTGCGATGCGGTGATGACGGCACGGCTCGCCGCCATAGGCCTGCGCGTGGGCGAGCACGAGGTGCTGGCCACCATCGCGACCACGCCGGGCATCACGCAGCAGGCGCTGGCCGCGCGCTGCTTCGTGGCGAAGAGCGGCGTCAGCATGCTGCTCACGCAGATGGAGGCCAGGGGCTGGGTGCGGCGCGACAGCGATGGCGCCGACGCGCGCGTGCGGCGCCTCACGCTCACGGACGACGGCATGGCAATGGCGCAGAAGTGCCTGGCGGTTCAGGCGGAGATGGTGACCGCGATGGTCGCGCCGGCCACGCGCGACGAACTGGACGCAGTGGCCGACGTGATGGGCCGCGTGGCCACCACGCTCGAAGGCATGCGCGCCGAACTCAAGGGCTGACCAGCCACGCCTTCACGGCCCCCACCGACTGCGCCAGCGGCGCCGTCGCATCCACTGCGAGCACACCCGCCTCTCCCACAGGCGACTCCAGCGTGGCGAACTGGTTGGCTACCAGGCTGGCGGGAAACATGTGCTCCCCTGCTCCAGCCCGCGCGGCCACGCGGCGCTCGGCCTCGGCCCGCTCGATCGCCATGAACACGAAGCGCAGCCCCGGCGCGGCCGCGCGCAGCTGCTCGCGGTAGATGCGCTTGAGCGCCGAGCAGGTCAGCACCGCGCCCTGCGGCGCATCGGCCAGCGCGCGGCCCAGCGTGGCGAGCCAGCCCGCGCGATCGGCGTCGGTCAGCGCGATGCCGTGGCTCATCTTCTCGACGTTGGCCGGCGGATGATGGTCGTCGCCTTCTATGAGCGGCAGGTCGAGGGCGGTGGCCAGCGCCGCGCCCAGGCTCGATTTGCCGCATCCCGAAACCCCCATCACTACCAGCCAGACCCTGTCCATATGCACCCTTTTGGTAAAGCGCCACACCCTATTTAACGGAGTCGGCAAACTTAAATCTACTTCCTTATGATGCAAAACCTTTTTCCGTCGGAAGCAGAGAGCCCCCTCCATGGTCCAGCTTGCGTTGCGTCGTCCGTACACCTTCATCGTCATGGCGATGCTGATCGTGCTGGCCACGCCCTTTGTCCTCGCACGCATGGCGACCGACATCTTCCCGGAAATCAACATCCCGGTGGTCAGCGTCATCTGGAACTACACCGGCCTGCCGGCGCAGGAAATGGGGCAGCGCATTTCGGGACAGGTGGAGCGCGGGCTGACCACCACGGTGAGCGACATCGAGCACATCGAGTCGCAATCGCTGGCGGGCGTGTCGATCATCAAGGTGTTCTTCCAGCCCACGGCCAATATCGAGATGGCCATCTCGCAGGTGGTGGCCTCGATGCAGGCGCAGGTACGGCAGCTGCCGCCGGGCATCACGCCGCCGCTGGTCATCAAGTATTCGGCCTCCAGCGTGCCGGTGATCCAGCTGGCGCTGTCGAGCCCCACGCGCTCTGAAAACTCGCTGTTCGACTCCACCGTCAACCAGCTGCGCCCGCAACTCATCACGGTGCCGGGCGCGGCCATTCCCTTTCCCTACGGCGGCAAGAACCGGCTGATTTCAGTCGACCTCGACACCCAGGCGATGCAGGCGCGCGGCCTCTCGCCGGCCGACGTGGTGAACGCGGTGAACACGCAGAACCTGATTCTTCCGTCGGGCACGGCCAAGTTCGGTGCCACCGAATACAACGTGAAGATGAACGGCTCGCCCGACGCCATCGCAGGCCTGAACGACCTGCCGATCCGCACGGTGAACGGCGCCACCACCTACCTGCGCGACGTGGCCTACGTGCGCGACGGCTTCTCGCCGCAGACCAACGTGGTGCGCCAGGACGGCGTGCGCGGCGTGCTGCTGTCGGTGCTGAAGAACGGCGGCGCCTCCACGCTGGACATCGTCTCCAACATCCGCGCCATGCTGCCCATCGCCGCGCAGACGATGCCGGAAGACATCAAGATCACGCCGCTGTTCGACCAGTCGGTGTTCGTCAAGGCGGCCGTCAAGGGCGTGGTGTTCGAAGCCATCCTGGCCGCAGCGCTCACGGCCGCGATGGTGCTGCTGTTTCTCGGCAACTGGCGCAGCACGCTGATCATCGGGCTGACCATTCCGCTGTCGATCCTGGCGTCCATCCTGGTGCTGTACTCGCTGGGCGAAACGCTCAACCTCATGACACTGGGCGGGCTGGCGCTCTCGGTGGGCATCCTGGTCGACCAAGCGATCGTGACCATCGAGAACATCGAGCGGCACCTGCACATGGGCACGCCGCTGAAAGAGGCCATCGAGGTCGGCGCGGGCGAAATCGGCTCGGCCGCCTTCGTCTCCACGCTGTGCATCTGCATCGTGTTCGTGCCGATGTTCTTCCTCTCGGGCGTGGCGCGCTTCCTGTTCGTGCCGCTGGCCGAAGCGGTGGTGTTCGCCATGCTGGCCTCCTACCTGCTCTCGCGCACGCTGGTGCCGACGCTGGTGATGCTGCTGATGGGCGGCTCGCACGGCGGCGGCCATGCACCGGCGGAAGGCGCGAAGCAGAGCGCCCTGCAGCGCCTGTACCGCGCCTTCGACCGCCGCTTCGAACGCGTACGCCGCGCCTACACGCTGGTGCTGTCTGCGGTGCTGTCGAAGCGTGCCGGGTTCATCGGCCTGTTCCTCGGCTTCTGCCTGCTGTCTTGCCTGCTCTACCCCGCGCTGGGGCGCGACTTCTTCCCGACCGTCGATGCCGGCCAGATTCGCCTGCACCTGCGTGCGCCCACCGGCACGCGCATCGAAGAGACCGCTCGCCTCACCGACCAGGTGGAGGCCGCCATCCGCGAGCTGGTGCCGCAGGACCAGCTCGAAACCATCCTCGACAACCTGGGCGTGCCCAACAGCGGCATCAACCTGTCTTACAGCAATGCCGGCACCATCGGCACCTTCGACGGCGAGCTGCTGCTGTCGCTGAAAGAGGGCCATAAGCCGACCGAGCAGTTCGTGTCGCTCCTGCGGGCCGAACTGCCAAAGCGCTTTCCGGGCATCGAGTTTTTCTTCCAGCCAGCGGACATCGTCACGCAGATCCTGAACTTCGGCCTGCCCGCGGCCATTGACGTGCAGTTCAGCGGCAACGACATGGCCGGCAACGCCCTGCGCGCGGCCGAACTGACCAAGGCAATCCGCCAGATTCCGGGCGCGGTCGACGCCCACGTGCACCAGCGGCTCGACGGCCCGGCGCTGAGCCTGCAGATGGACCGCACGCGGCTGCAGCAGTACGGCCTGACCGCCTCCAACGTGGGGCAGAACGTGCTCATCGCGCTGTCGGGCAGCTCGCAGACGGCACCCGCCTTCTGGCTGAACCCGGTGAACGGCGTGGTCTACAGCATCGCGGTGCAGACGCCGCAGTACACCGTCGACTCGCTCGACTCGCTGCTGAACATTCCGGTTGGTGCGGGTGCAGGCGCAGCAACGGGGGGAACCGGCGCGCAGCAGCTGCTGGGCAACCTCGTGAGCACGCAGGCCGACCGCCAGCCGGCGGTGATGTCGCGCTACAACATCGCGCCGGTGATCGACGTGTACGTGAGCGTGCAGGGCACCGACCTCGCCAGCGTGGCGTCGAAGGTGCAGAAGCTGGTCGACGAGATGCGGCCCAAACTCTCGCGCGGCAGCCGGGTCGAGATCCGCGGGCAGGTGCAGACCATGCAGTCGTCGTTCATAGGCCTGGGCGTCGGCCTCGCGATGGCGATCGTGCTGGTGTACCTGCTGATCGTGGTCACCTTCCAGTCATGGCTGGACGCGGCCATCATCATCACCGCCCTGCCGGCCGCGCTGGCGGGCATTGCGTGGATGCTGTTCATCACCGGCACCACGCTGAGCGTGCCGGCGCTGACCGGCGCGATCATGACCATGGGCGTGGCCACGGCCAACTCGATTCTTCTGGTGTCGTTCGCGCGCGAGCGGCTGCAGGCGGGCATTCCGCCGCTGTCGGCCGCACTGGAAGCCGGCGCCACCCGTATCCGGCCAGTGCTGATGACGGCGCTGGCAATGATCATCGGCATGATCCCGATGGCACTGGGCCTGGGCGAAGGCGCAGAGCAGAACGCGCCGCTGGGCCGCGCGGTGATCGGTGGCCTGATCTTTGCCACGGTGTCGACATTGTTTTTCGTACCCGCCGTGTTCGCGGGGGTGCACAGTCGGCTTGCGCACCGCCGGGCGGCACGTGAAGCCTCGCAGCCGCATCAACCGCCAGCGGGCGCAACGCCCCAGGAGAACTGATTTCATGACGGAGCAACGCCATTCGGCATTGGCCATCCACCCCATCGCCGTTGAAGAGGGCGAGGGTGAACTGCTGCGCCGCCGGCAGATCGTGCGGCGCACGCGCTGGCTGGTGCTGATCGTGCTGGTGCTGCTGGCGCTCGGTGCGGCGCGCACCGTGTTCGTGCGCATCGCCAACGCTCGCGCGCTCGAAGCGGGCACCAGCGAGCGCGCCAGGCAGTACGTGCAGACCGCCCTGCCCCGCACGCCCACCACCGGCCAGACGCTGGCGCTGCCGGGCACGCTGCAGGGCTTCGTGCAGTCGCCCATTTCGGCGCGCGCCAGCGGCTACCTCAAGCGCTGGACCAAGGACATCGGTAGCCGCGTCGAAAAGGGCGAGCTGCTCGCCGAGATCGAGACGCCCGAAATCGACCAACAGCTCTCACAGGCCGTGGCCGCGCGCGCGCAGGCCGCCTCGGGGCTGGAGCTGGCACGCAGCACCGCCGACCGCTGGGAAGCGCTGCGCAAGAAAGACGTGGTTTCGCAGCAAGACCTGGACGAGCGCCGCAGCGCCGTGGCGCAGGCCACCTCGAACGTGGCGGCGGCCGATGCCAACGTGCAGCGGCTCAAGCAGACCGAAGGCTTCAAGCGCGTGGTGGCGCCGTTCGCGGGCGTGATCACGCGGCGCAACGTCGACGTGGGCGACCTGATCGACGCGGGCGCGGGCGGCGGTGCCGGGCGCGCCCTTTTCCTGCTCGCGCAGACCGACCCGCTGCGCGTGTACATCAACGTGCCGCAGGCCTACGCGCAGCTCGTGAAGGCAGGCCAGCCGGTGGTCGTCACGCAGGCCGAACTGCGCGGCCAGAGCTTCAAGGGCCAGGTGGCGCGCACCGCAGGCTCCATCGACACGACCACGCGGATGATGCAGGTCGAGGTGTCGTTGCCCAACAAGGACGGCGCGCTGCTGCCGGGTGCCTACGTGCAGGTGTCGCTGCCGCTGGCCGCGAGCCGCACGCTCACCGTGCCGTCGAACGCGCTGCTGTTCCGCGCCGAGGGCACGCGCATCGCGGTGGTCGATGCGAAGGGCCGCGTGGGCCTGCGCGCCGTGACGCTGGGGCGCAACTACGGCGAAAACGTCGAAGTGATCGATGGGCTCGAAGGCACAGACCGCATGGTGCTGAACCCTTCGGACTCGCTGGCCGAAGGCGACATCGTGGCCGTCGCGCCCGAAGCGCCGCCGGCCGCCGCAAAGGCTGCCCCGCCCGTCATGCCGAAGAAGGAACCGGCGTGACATTGCGATCGCCAGCCGTTGCAGTGGCTGCTGCGGTGCTCGCGCTCGTCGCGGGCTGCGCGGTCGGCCCCGACTACAAGACGCCCGACACGCCCCTGCCCGTCAGCTGGAAGCTCGAAGAGCCCTGGCGCATGAGCACGCCCAGCGACAGCGCCGACAAGGGCCCTTGGTGGAAGCGCTTCGACGACGCCACGCTCGACACATTGCAGGCGCAGGCCCTGGCCGGCAGCCCGACGCTGGTCATCGCCAACGCGCGGCTGGCGCAGGCGCGGGCCGCGCTGGCGTCCAACGCGGCCAGCCAATATCCGCAGCTGGGCCTCGGCACGCGCGCCTCGCGCCTGAAGATTTCCGCCAACCGGCCGCTGACGAACTACGCGACCGCCAACGCGTCCACGGTGCAGAACGACTTCACCGTCTCGCTGAACGCCAGCTACGAGCTCGACCTCGCGGGCCGCGTGCAGCGCACCGTCGAGGGCGCCTCGGCCTCCGCCGAGCAATCGGCTGCCGACCTGGCCAACACGCGCCTGCTGCTGAGCGCCGACGTGGCCAGCAACTACTTCAACCTGCGCTCGACCGACATCGAGCTCGACGTGCTCTCGCGCTCCATCGGGCTGCAACGCCGGGCGCTGGAGCTGGTCACGGCGCGTCACGACCTGGGCGCGGTGTCGGGCCTCGACGTGGCGCAGCAGCAGGCGCTGCTCGAAACCACGCTGACGCAGGTCGACGTGCTGAAGAAGCAGCGCTCGCAGTACGAGCACGCGCTGGCCACGCTCACCGGCACGCCCGCGCCGAACTTCGCTCTGCCGGTGGACCTGCGCGAGATCAAGCCGCCCGCGGTACCGCTGGGCGTGCCTTCGGAAATCCTGCAGCGCCGGCCCGACGTGGCCTCGGCCGAGCGCGCGATGGCCGCGGCCAATGCGCAGATCGGCGTGGCCACCGCGGCCTTCTATCCGAGCTTCATCATCTCGCCGACCGTGGGCGTGGACAGCCGCCTGATCGAGTCGCTGTTCAACGGGCCCAGCCTGCTGTGGTCGGTGGGAGTATCGGCCACGCAGATGCTGTTCGACGGCGGGCGCGTGCGTGCCAACGTCGACTTCGCCAAGGCCGGCTACGACGCCACCGTGGGCAACTACCGCCGCACCGTGCTGACGGCGATGCAGGAAGTGGAAGACGGCATCACCGGCTTGTCGGCACTCGACAGCGCGACCACGCAGGCGCAGTCGGCCGTGACGGCGGCGCGGCGCGTGCTCGACATGGCGACCAGCCGTTATGAAGGCGGCGCCTCGACGTATCTCGACGTGATCACCGCGCAGCAGTCGCTGCTGACGGTCGAGCGCCAGGCCGCGCAATTGCAGGGGCAGCGGCTGCTGACCTCGGTGTTCCTGGTGAAGGCGCTGGGCGGCGACTGGTGCGGTGCCGACGCGACCGGTGCAACGCCCTCGTCCTGCCCCACCGCCGTCGCAGATCGTTCCGCCAAGGCGGGTTGAACGCGACGGGCGCAGGCGGCGACGCTAGGCAGCCAGCCTGGCTGCGGGCGCCCAATCCTGCTGGCTGAGCTTCTCCATCGCCATATCGACGAACGTGGACACCGCCTGCGGAACGTACTGCCGGCTGGCGTAGATGACGCTCAGGCCGCGCCCTGCCCGCATGTACTGCGGCAGCACCGGCACCAGCCGGCCGGCCGCCACGTCGGACGCCGTCAGGATCGACGGCAGCGCGGCAATGCCCAGCCCTGCACACGCAGCCTTGAGCAGCACGCCCTGCACGTTGCTGATGAAGCGCCCCCTCACCCGCACGTCTTCTTCCATGCCGTCGGGGCCTTGCAAGCGCCAGGTCGAGAGATTGCCGCTGTCCGGTGGCTGCGTCACGCAGTCGTGTTCGAGCAGCTCCTGCAGGCTGCCGGGTGTGCCCCGCGCCGCCAGGTAGGCGGGACTGGCAAGAAGGCCGCCGTAGCTTGCGAAGATCTTGCGGGCCACGAAGCTCGAGTCCTGCAGGGGCCCGCCGCGAAAGGCGACGTCGATGCGATCGCCGATGAGGTCGGCCACGACATCGTCGAGAACGAAGTCCAGTCGCACCCGTGGATGCGCGGCCAGGAAATCGGCAACCCATTCCATCTCGAAAAAATCGAAAAAACTGGCCGGCGCGGCCACGCGTACGAGGCCGCTCGGTTCCTGGCCGCCCTCGACCTGCAGCCGCCCGGCGCCTATCAACGCTTCGACCGCCGGGCCGCATCGTTCCTGGAAAGATTGGCCGGCATTGGTCAGCGCCAGTTTGCGGGTGGAGCGCTGCAACAGCCGGGTGCCCAGGTGCGCCTCGAGTTGCCGGATGCGCCGGCTCACTGTCGCCGACGGCACGCGCAGCTGCCGCGCGGCTTCCGCGAAGCTGCCGAGACGCGCCACTTGCACAAACATTGCGACTTCGTTCAGGTCGAGCACGGAGATTCTTTCTGCCTTTCCGCTGATCTCAAAAGTCCATCAGCTTGTCCACGTCCTGCGTCTTGCGGCGGGCCAGCGCGAGGTTGGCGCGCTGCTTGTCGAGCACGACGTAGAGAAAGACACCCTCCTTCGATGCCGAGGGGCGGATGATGTGGTACTGCTTGCCCAGGGTGATCAGGATGTCCTCGATCACGTCGCTCAGGCCCAGAGCCTGCATGGTCTTGAGCTTGGCGCGCACGACTTCCGTGTTGCCGGCGGCGGCAATCTCCATGTCCACGCCCGAACCCACGGCGCCGAGGATCATGCCGCTGCCCGAGTCGACAACGGCGGCGCACATGGCGCCGTCGATGGTGAGGATGTCGTCGAGCGTTTGTTTGATGGATGCCAAGTTGTTCTCCTGTCGGATGGTTGAAAAGGTTGTTGTGGAAATCTGCTGTCATGCCTCGGCCAGGGTCTTGGCGAGTTGGGCGGCTTTGTAGGCCACCAGTGCCGGAACCGCGCTGTCGCGGGCGAGCACGCTGATGACGAGTTCGCCGTCGCGCCGGTGCACGCTATGGAAAACCGCAAAGCCCGAATCCGTCAGGACCATCACGCTCTGATGGCGGCCGAGGCGTGCCTCTTCGGCGACAACGCCGCTGATCGCCACGATGGAGCTGGCCATGGCAGCCATGCGGGCAGGATCGGCATCGCCGATGGTTGTGGACGCCACGTCGAAACCGTCCACGGTAGCCACCACGGCAGCCGTCACGCCGTTCAGTTCGTCGACCAGTTTCTGCACCTCGCGTTGCGCGTGCGCGGTTGCCGTCCTGGACAAGCCATGTCGAACACTCACTCTGTCTCTCCCTGCATGTCGGCTTCAAGTTGCATCAGCAGCGTGTCGATCAGCAGGATCACATCGGCCCTGCTTCGCACGTCCACATCGAGAATCGGAAACACCCGGCCCGTTGACTCGAGTCGTTGCGCGTAGTCGTCGAGGGTCGGCACAGGGTGGCGGTGCATCCGTCCCACGCCGATCACGCAAGGCAGGGTCCGCAGGGCTTCGGCGAAGCCTTGCATGTACATGGACAGGTCGCCCAGCGGGTCGGGCCGGGAGTTGTCCATCAGGACGATCACGCCCAGCGCGTTCCTGACGAGGATCTTCCAGAGAAATTCGAAGCGGGCCTGCCCGGGCGTGCCGAACAGGCGAACGCGGTCCCCGTTGTCCAGCGTTAGCTGGCCGAAGTCGAGGCCCACGGTGGTGCGCTCCTTGTCGATGGCCGCATCGGAGTTCGGCACCTCGGTCATGACCGGCGAGGTTTCGCTCACGCATCCGATCGCGGTCGTCTTGCCCGCGCCCACAGTGCCCGTGAGAAGGATCTTGTATTCCTTCATGACGCTCGCAGGCCCAGCCGGCGGCGAATGCCATCGAGGAGACTTCGCGCGAAGTCGCTGCGGATCGGCCTGTCGGATTGCGGTGCGAACGACGGCGGCAGGGCCTGCTCGACATGCAGCTCCAGCACGCCGGCCGTTCGCAGCGCCTGCAGGAACGCGGCGCACTGGGTGAATGGAAGCTGGCTGATCTCGGCCAGCTCACTCGCATTCAGCGCGCGCCGCGCCAGCAGGCTCGCCATGCGGATGTTGTCGAGGTCGTTGCGCAACAGCGTGGCCGGTGGCCAGCGACGCAGCATGAAGCGGACCGCATCGGAAACCTCGACCTCCAGGGCGGTCTGCTCGTCCAGCGTCGGCCCCGCGGGTCGCGACTCGCGCAGTGCCTGCTCGGTGCTCTTGAGCCAGCGCTGCAGCTTGTCGGCACGTATCGGCCGCTCCAGCGCGTTGGGCTGTCCACCCGAATTCATGCGCGTGAGCCTGAGCACGGCCGCGGCCATGCCGACCACCGTGGGATATTCGTGCTCCACGGCGGCGGCATCGACGAGCAGCGCGTCGTACGGCGGCGCGTTGACCAGCTGCCACGGAAAGGCAGCGTCGCTCGCATACAGCCGGACGATCGTCTGGATCACCACGACCTCGGCGACCGGCAACTTGTAGACGCCGAGCCTCAGCATGGCCACGTGACGCGATGCCCGAGTCGTTCGAATCCCGGTTGTTTCGCTGCGCTCAAAGACCGTGTGTGCATCCGCTGTCCATCCTTGCAACAAAGAAAATCCGTTCATCTCCAGATCGGAGGAACGACGAAGACGAATGAATTGGCCTGCACCGAAAGACTCGTCCAATTCGAGGCGATCCCGAGATACGCTCCCAACGGAGCGGAAATGGATCAGCAATACGCCTCTCTATCGAGAGATCGCTTGTGACAATTGTTTACGAACTTTGGTACTCTCCGCTAGCACCCGGAATGAAATTCAGCCGCTCAGTTTTCGAGGCAATCCTGATGGCAGCCAATGCAATACGCACCGAATTGGGGCATCCACACCCAATATGGCTCACCCGGCGCCCGCAATTGGGCGAATCGCGAAATGCGATTCACCAATGAATTACGAGATGTCAATTAATGCGGGGGACGACGGTGTCCACTCCTGCAGGCTGAGCTTTTCCACGGCCATGTCGACGAACGCCGAGACTGCCAGCGGCCGCTGCTGGCGGCTGGGGTAGACGACGCTCAAGCCGCGGCCCGCCCGCATGTATTGCGGCAGCACTGGCACCAGCCGGCCGGCGGCCACCTCCGCCGCCGTCAGGATCGACGGCAGCGCGACGATGCCAAGCCCGGCGCAAGCGGCCTCGCGCAGCGCCACTTGCATGTTGCTGGTGAAGGCCCCTCTCACCCGCACTTCTTCCTCCGCGTCGTCAGGACCCTGGAGGCGCCAGATGGCGAGATTTCCGGTCTCTGGCGGCTGTGTCACGCACGCGTGCCTGCTCAATTCCTCCAGATCGGCGGGCGCACCATGCGCCGCCAGATAGGCAGGACTGGCAAGAAGCCCCCCGTAGCTTGCAAAGATCCTGCGGGCAACGTAGCTGGAGTCCGGCAGGGATCCGATGCGAAACGCGACGTCGATGCGGTCGGCAATGAGGTCGGCCGTGATATCGCTGAGAACAAAGTCGATTTGCACCAGGGGGTGCGCAGCGAGAAAGGCCGACACCCATTCCATTTCGAAGTATTCGAAGAAGCTGGCCGAGGCGGCCACCCGGATCACGCCGCTCGGCTCCTGGCTATCCGCGACGTGCGATTGACCGGCTTCGATCAGTTCCTCGACCGCCGGGCCGCATCGCTCATGAAAGGTCTGGCCCGCGCTCGTCAGCGTCAGCTTGCGGGTGGAGCGCTGCATCAGCCGGGTGCCCAGGCGCGCCTCGAGCTGCTGGATGCGCCGGCTCACCGTTGCCGATGGCATGCGCAGCTGCCGCGCGGCCTCGGCAAAGCTGCCGAGGCGCGCAACTTGCACGAACATTGCGACTTCGTTCAGGTCGAGCACGGATATTCTTTCTGTGAATGGCGGAAATACAATTCGCTCGCAGCGTTCGGATTTTTCAATTTCTCAATTGCTATCGATCGATAACTGAAATGCAATCACACGGTGCCATTCGGCACAGGCACGATTACATCGACACTGAGCAGAAGCTGACCAATTGACCTTGACGAGTGTTCAAAAAAACCTGCATATCAATACTTACTCCGGCACTATTTATCCTTTGTTGCTTTGTTATAAACAGGCAGTCAATAGTTAATCTAATCAATCACTTGCCGCCAAAGCGGCTTGGCCACAGTTCTTCATTTCCGACTCGCATGCAAGCTTTTCCCAATGCAGATGCCTTGCGCGATCCGCGCTCCCTGGACGACCTGCTCCTGTACCGGCTGTCGCGCGCGGTTCGTGCCTGCAGCGGCATGGCAACCCGCCTGGTCGAGGGCGGCTTCGGCATCACGCATCGCGAGTGGGGAATGATCGGCATGCTCGCGCAGATCGGCGAGATCACCTCCTCCGCATTTGCCGAGCGCCTGCAGCTGGACCGTGTGCGCACTTCGCGCGGCCTGCGCAGCCTCAGCGAGAAGAAACTGGTGGAGCGGCGCCAGGATGCGCAGGACGGCCGCGAAGTGCACGTGCGCCTGAGCTCCACCGGCCGCGAGCTCTGCGACGCGCTGTTTCCGCGGGTCGCCCGCCTCAACATGGATCTTCTCGACGGCATCGACGCGGAGCACCTCGACATCTTTCTCGAGTGCCTGCACCGGCTCGAATTGCGCGGCAGGGAACTGAGCGCGCTGGGCGTGGTCCCCGAAAAAGCCGACCGCCGCTCGGGCGGCACGCGCCATCGATGGCCCGAGTGCGCGCCTGAGTACGGCTAGAACAAGTTGCCCTGCCCCGCAGCCCCAGGCGGCCGGAACGCGGTGACATCCAGCGGAATGCGCTCGCGGTTGTAGCCGAGACGGTTCGTGGCCTTCTCGAAGCGCTGGTGGATCAGGTCGGCCCACAGGCCCGAGCCCTTCATGCGCGTGGCGAAGTCGGCGTCGTAGTCCTTGCCGCCGCGCATCTCGTGGATGCGCGCCATGATGCGGTCGGCGCGCTGCGGGTAGTGCAGCATCAGCCATTCCTTGAAGAGCGGCGCCACCTCCCACGGCAGCCGCACCACCGTGTAGAAGGCGCTGCGCGCGCCGGCCTCCCACGCGGCTTCGAGCACCTGCTCCATGTCTTCGGTGACGAAGGGAATCTGCGGCGCCACGCTCACGCCGACCGGCACGCCGGCATCGGTCAGCGTGCGGATGGTGCGCAGCCGGCGATGCGGCGCGGCGGCGCGCGGCTCCAGCTTGCGGGCGAGTTCGCCGTCGAGCGTGGTCACGGTCACGTATACGGCCACCAGGTGGTCGGCCGCCATGGGCGCGATCAGGTCGAGGTCGCGCTCGATGGCGCTCGACTTGGTCACCAGCGCGAACGGATGCCGCGTTTCCTGCAACAACTCGATGATCGAACGCGTGAGCCGAAGATCGCGCTCGATGGGCTGGTAGCAGTCGGTGGCGGTGCCGACGGCGATGTAGCTGGGTTTGTAACTCTTGCGCCCGAGCTCGGTGCGCAGCACCTCGACGATGTTGCGCTTGGCGATGAGCTTGGTCTCGAAGTCGAGTCCGGGCGAGAGATTCAGGTAGCTGTGCGTGGGCCGGGCGAAGCAGTAGATGCAGCCATGTTCGCAACCGCGGTACGGATTGAGCGATCGGTCGAAGTAGATGTCGGGCGAGTCGTTCCCGTTGAGCACCGACTTCACGTCCTCGAAGCGCACCTCGGTGGCAATGGGCTGGAGCTCATCGGCCTCGGCCACGCCTTCTTCGAGCGTGCCCCAGCCGTCGTCGAAGGCGTTGCGCTCGTCCTTCGAGAAACGATGCGCGATATGCGTGGCCGCGCCGCGGCCCTTGATGGCATGAATGGGGATCCGGGCAGCTGGCATGGCAACTCCTTCGAGGCTGGATTTACTGTTTATTCATACAGTATTCCACTGATTCACTGTTGTCGCCAGTTTTTCAATTTCTCTATTGACAGAAATTTCATAAATCCTAAACTCGACGCCATGGAACTCACCGACATTCAACGCAAGTTCGTCCTGCACTGGGGCGAAATGGGCTCCATGTGGGGCGTCAACCGCACCGTCTCGCAGATCCACGCCCTGCTCTTCGCACACGGCAAGCCGATGAACGCCGAGGAGCTGTGCGACACGCTCGGCGTCGCCCGCTCCAACATCAGCAACAGCCTGAAGGAGCTGCAGGCCTGGAATCTCGTGCGCGTAACCCACACGCTGGGCGACCGGCGCGACTATTTCGAGACCAGCGTCGACGTGTGGGAGCTGTTCCGCACCGTCGTGCGCGAACGCAAGGAACGCGAATTCGACCCCACCGTCCGCGTGCTGCGCGAGCTGGTCTCCAGCCCCGACTTCCAGAAAGAACCGGCCGATGCACAGGACCGCATCCGCTCCACCATGGAACTCATGGACAAGCTCGCCACCTGGGCCGACGAAATGCTGCGGCTGTCGCCCGGCACGCTCGACAAGGTGATGACGCTGGGCGCGAGCGTGCAGAGGTTCGTGCGCGGCGATACCGCTGCGACCGGCAAGGGCGGCAAGGGCGGCAAGGACGAAGACCCGGACGCGCACCATGCCAGCCTGCCGATGATCTGAGCCCCCTTTTTTTGCCCTTCAATTTCTGTTTTGACAGAAATATCGAGAACCAAAAACAACATGAGCCACACCGCCCTTCCTGCCTACCCGCTCACGATCTACTTCGACGCAAGCTGCGCGATCTGCTCGGCCGAAATGGGCAGCCTCAAGGCGCGCGATGCGGGGGGGCGGCTGCAACTGGTCGACTGCTCGCCAGTAGCATTCAGCAGCGGCCCTGCTCCGCGCGACGCGCTGATGGCGGCCATCCATGTGTCGGACGCCGAAGGCCGGGTGTTCATCGGCGTGCCCGCGATCCGCATCTGCCGCACAGCGGTCGGCTTGTCGAGCGGCAGCTTCCTGCTCGACCTGCCGATCGTCGCGCCGCTGGCCGACCGCGCCTATGCACTGCTGGCGCGCAACCGCTACCGCATTCCGCGCTGGCTGGCCGCAAGGCTGGCCGGGCGCGTCGCGCCTTCCTGCGACGACGGCAACTGCCGCCTCTGAGAACCAACGAACAAGCAACCACCGAGGGAATCGCCATGCCCACCGTCTTCCAGCCCGACTTCCGCGTGCCGCACGAAACGCCCCTGCGCACCCCGGCAAGCCACGCCAGCGCGCCCATCACGACCGAGGACACGCAGGACTACTTCACCGAAGTAGCGATCGACTACAGCGCCTGGAGCCCCAGCTACAACATGCACTTCGGCTTCTGGCGCGCGGGCCTGAACCCGCTGCGGCGCGAAGGCATGCTGGTGGAGATGAACCGCGCGGTCGGCCGTGCGCTGCAGCTCGGCGACGCACAGCCCGGCACCGCGCACCGCCGCTGCGTGATCGACATGGGTTGCGGCGCCGGCGCCACCGCGCGCACGCTGGTCGGCGACGATCCGTCGCTCTACGCCATCACCGTGACCAACGTCGCCGTGCAGAACCGCATCGCCGCGAAGCTCGACGCCGCTGCTGGCGTGGCCGACCGCATGGCGCACCTCGAAGCCGACTACACGCGCACCGGCCTGCCCGCCTCACAGGCAGATGGCGCGTGGGCTGTCGAAAGCGCCTGCTATGCCGACGGCACCGCCAAGGCCGACTTCATCCGCGAAGCCGCACGGCTGCTGAAGCCCGGTGCGCGCCTCGCGGTTGTCGACGGCTTTCTGCTGCGGCCCCGGCCCGGCCGCCTGGCCAACTGGCTGCACCGCCTGTGGGCCGACAGCTGGGCCGTGCCCACGCTGGCCGTGCGCGAAGACTTCGTCGCCGCGCTGGGCGAGCACGGCTTCGACGACATCGAGGTGAAGTCGCTGCGCTGGCGCGTGGCGCCCAGCGCGCTGCACATCCCGGTGCTGGCCACCCGCTTCACGCTGGCCGAGCTCTGGAAGGCGCGCGGCAAGCTCAGCCCGTGGCGGCGCAAGCACATCGTGGCCAGCTACTGCGCGCTCGCGCTGGGCATGTTCTGGCGCGACTTCGACTACTGCATGGTTACGGCGAAGCGCCGCGCCGACTGACAGAACGAACAACACAAGCACAACGAGGAGAAGAGGTTTCCACATGAGCAACGACAACGAAGAAAGCAGGCTCTCCGAACTCGACCCCATGGAGCAGGCCGAGCCCCGGCGCCGCATGCCCTTCGCATGGTTCTGGCCGATCCTGGCGGGCGCGCTCGTCGCGCTGGTGCTGCGTGTCGTCTTCAGCGGCGGGCCTGGCCAGCGCTTCTCCCCGATGCTCGGGTCGTTCGTGTACTTCGTGCCCGCCGTGTGCGGCGCGGTCACGGTGTACCTGGCCGAGCGCATCGAGCGGCGCAGCTGGGGCTACTACCTCTGGGCGCCCTGGGTGGCGACGGCGCTGTTCGTCACCGGCACGCTGGCGGTGTTCATCGAAGGCATCATCTGCGCCATCGTCATCATTCCGCTGTTCGCGGTGATGGGCAGCGTCGGCGGGCTCGCAATGGGCATCGTGTGCCGCATCACCAACTGGCCCAAGCCCGCGCTGTACAGCTTCGCCCTGATGCCGCTGCTGCTCGGCGGCATCGAGCCGCAACTGCCCAACCCGGACCAGTTCTCGAACACCTCGCGCACGCTCTTCATTGCCGCGCCGGCCGAGCGCGTGTGGCACGAGCTCAATGCCGCGCGCGACATCCGCCCCGCCGAAGTCGGCGACGCATGGGCCTACCGCATCGGCGTGCCGATGCCGGTGTCTGGGGTGACCGTCGACACGCCCGAGGGCCGCGTGCGCCAGGTGCAGTGGCAGAAGAACGTGCACTTCGAAGAAATCGTCACCGAGTGGCAACCCAACCGCCTGCTGAAGTGGCGCTTTCGCTTCTCGCCCGACTCCTTCCCCGCCGGTGCGCTCGACGACCACGTGATGATCGGCGGCCAGTATTTCGACCTGCGCGACGCCACCTACACGCTGACCCCGCGTGAGGGCGGCACCGAGCTGCGCGTAGAAGTGTCGTGGCGCCTGAGCACGCGCTTCAACTGGTATGCGGACCGGGTCATGCAGATGCTGCTCAATGACGCCTCGGAGAACATCCTGCGCTTCTACAAGGCGCGCAGCGAAGCCACGGCAACGGCGGCAGCAGGATGACGATGCAACCCGTCTTCCAGCAGGCGCTCGGCCCCGCGTGGGACCGGCTCGGCGACGTCATCCGCCGCCACTACACGATGACGCCGTTCTCCGGCGACTACGTGTGCGTGCGCGGCACGATGAACGAGGTCTGGCACGCCCCCTGGGCCGCGCTGCTGATGCCCTTCGGCCGGCTGTTCGGCGCGCTCGTTCCGCACCAGGGCACGAATGTGCCGATCGAGGTGCACTACCGCTGCCACCCCGACGACGCCAATCTCTACTGGGACCGTATCTTTCACTTTCCGGGAAAGCCGCCTTTCCATTTCCGCTCGCACATGGAACACGATGCGAAGCAAGGCAGCGAGGTGATCGAATACGTGCGCTTCGGCATCGGCATGCGCCTGGCGGTGAGCGCAGAAGACGGCGCGGTGGTGTTCCGCGACATGGGCTACATCTGGCGCATCGCGGGGCTGCGCATTCCGCTGCCGCTCGGCCTCTTTCTCGGCACTGCCTATGTCGAGGAGCGGCCCGACCCCGCCGATGCCGACCACTTCACCATGAAGATGCTGCTGCGCCACCGCTGGTTCGGCGACGTGTTCCGCTACAGCGGGCGTTTTCACCTGGGCCCGCGGTTAGGGCCACAATGAGCGCACCATGCCACGCCGCCCTGAAAACCTCTACGCCCAGTACCACGCCCACGTCTATTTCGCGCCCGACACGGTGGCGCAGGCGCGCGCCCTCTGCGAGCGCGCGGGCCACGAGCTGATGGTGGTGGTCGGCCGCGTGCACGAGCGGCTGGTGGGGCCGCATCCGCACTGGAGCTGCCAGCTCGCCTTCGACGCCGCCGAGTTCGACCAGGTCATCGGCTGGCTCGACGCCAACCGCAACGGCCTCGACGTGTTCGTGCACGGCGTGACGGGCGACGACTTTGCCGACCACACAGCCCATGCCATGTGGCTGGGCGAAGAAAGCGCGCTCGACCTGCGGATGTTCCGCCACTAGGTCTTTTCTTCGACCCCGGCGCCGTGCACCTTGAAGAAGGTCGCGCCCTCGACCTTCTGGCCAATGGCCTTCTCATAGGCCGCGCGCACGTCCTCAGGCTGCCCGGCCTGGCCGAAGAAATCCTTCAGATACGGCCCCAGCAGCGGATGCGCGGCCAGTTCGGCACGCGGCAAGCCGTTCAGCATCTCGTCGCGGCACGCTGACGGCAGGAATACATCGCGGTTCTTCTTGGGATCGCGGATCAGCCCCTTGGGCTCGTGCGCCGGGTCGGCCTGCATTGCCTCGATCTCCTCGAAGAAGCGGCGGCGCATCATCACGATGCCCTTGTCGCTCTGGCCCAGCTTCTCGCGCGTGCGGTCGGTGATGGCGCCCTGCCCGACCCACACCACGAAGTCTTGGTTGGCCACATGACTGGTAATCCACCGCCCCGTCGCCGGGTCCTTGATGGGCCCGTACCACGAAGGAATGCGCTCCTGCACATAGGGCTCCTGCTCGCTCGGCACGCGGCTCAGCACCCACAGCACGCTGAGCGTGTGATGGTCGTCGATGGGCACGCGCCACTCGAAGTGATGGCCGAGGAAGAAGCCGTTCGGCCACAGCGTGACGCGCCCGGTGGTCCACATCACGCTGTCTTCACGCTCGCCGCCGCGCAGGCGCTTGTAGACGAAGCCGTGCTCGAACTCCTCGAAGGCCAGCTTCAGGTGCGTGGGCACGTACGGCCCTTCTTCGCCCTGCAGGCGCGTGGTCCAGTTGTTGTGGGTCCACTCGAAGTGCACCGGGTCGATGGAGTTTTCCTGGCACTGGAACCAGTTGCACGGAATCTCCGCGAACACCGCCTGCGCAAAACCGTTCCTGCAGTTGAACAGCTCCCAGTCGGGCAAGAGCGGCGCGGGCTGCGGGCCCATGTAGGCCCATAGCAGGCCGGCCTTCTCCTGCACCGGATAGGCCTTGATCTTCGTGTTCTTGCGCATGCGCGCGCCGGGGTCCAGCGTTTCCTCGAAGGGCTGGTGCACGCATTGGCCGCTCTGGTCGTACTGCCAGCCGTGGTAGCTGCAGCGCAGGCCGCACTGCTCGACGTAGCCGTACGACATGTCGGCGTTGCGGTGCGGACAGCGGCGGTCGACCAGGCCGTAGTTGCCGCTCAGATCCTTGTAGAGCACCAGGTCCTCGCCGAGGATGCGCAGCGGCTTCACGGCCTTGTCGCCGAACTCGCTCGCACCGGCAATCGGGTGCCAGTAGCGGCGCAGGTAGTCGCCCATCGGCTTGCCGGGGCCCACTTCGGTCAGCAGGCGGTTCTTTTCTTCGCTCAGCATGCATCGTCTCCTTCTTCTTCAATCGGCGCGGATGCCGAACTCGCGCACCAGCTTGCCGAAGCGCTGGTCGTCGTCTGCAATCTGCTGCGCCAGCACGGAGGGCGCGCCGCCCATGGGCTCGATGCCGAGCGCGGCCATCTTTGCCTGCACGTCGGGCATCTTCAGGATCTCGTTGAAGTGTTTGTTGAGCGCCTGCACGACTTCTGCCGGCATCGCCTTCGGGCCGAGCAACCCCATCCAGGCACTCACGTCCACGTCCTTGAAGCCCAGCTCGATGAAGGTGGGCACGTTGGGCATCAGCTTCGTTCGCTGGCGTTCCGCGACGGCGAGCGGAATCAGCTTGCCCGCGGCGATGTGGCCCGCCACGGCGCCGGGCGTGATCCAGCCCACGCTGACATGGCCGCCCAATGCATCGTTGACCACCGGCGCCACGCCGCGGTACGGCGCGTGCGTGGCCGCGATGCCCGCGTCCTTGTTGAGCAGTTCGCCCGCAATGTGCATCGGCGAACCGGCACCGGGCGTTCCGTAGGTCGTGGTCTTGCCGGCCTTCGCGCCGGCAACGAGCTGCGCCACGCTCTGGATGCCGGTCGACGGCGCGGTCACCAGCAGCAGCGGGATGTTTCCGGTCTTCACGATGGGCGTGAAGTCTTTCACCACGTCGTGCGCCACGCCGGGGCCGGTCTTCAGCACGTGCTGCGCAATGGGAAAGGTGCTGGGCGTGAAGAGCAGCGTGTAGCCGTCGGCCGGCGCCTTGGCGACCCAGACGTTGCCGATCATCCCGCTCGCGCCGGGCCGGTTGTCGACCAGCACCGGCTGGCCGATGCGCTGCGACAGCTTCTCGGCATAGGTGCGCGCGATGGCGTCGGTGTCGCCGCCGGCCGGGTAGGCCACGACGATGGTGATCGGCTTGGAGGGCCAGGCCTGCGCCATGGCCGCGGTGGCGGCGCATAGCGAAAGAACGGCTGCTGCAGCGGCACGGACCGCGTTTCGCGGGTGAAACATCATGCTCTTTTCCTTCTCGGTGGGACGACGTTGGTGTCGTCCGCACTGTAGGAACGGGGCCTCGAAGCCAGAAGATATAGTTTCACTCAGTGAACTTTTTTCCGGAGGCCGGCATGTCGGACACCACGGGCGCGCAGAGCGTGAAAGCCATCGACGCGCTGCGCCGCGGGCTCGACGTGATGCTGGCCATCCAGCGCTCGTCGGCCGTCACGCTGCAGGAGCTGCACCGCCAGACCGGCCTGTCGAAGGCCACGCTGCTGCGCATCCTCAAGACACTGCAGCAGGCGGGCTGGGCCGAGCGCAGCGAGCACGACAGGCGCTACGTGCCCACGTCGGCCACCGGGCAGTCGGGGCCTGCAATGGCATGGCGCACGCGCCTGTCAGCGCTGGCGGCGCCCGCGCGCGCCACGCTGCAGCGGGTGGTGCCGTGGCCCATCGACCTGGGCGTGCGTGACGGCACGGCCATGCTCATCCTCGACACCGACCGGCCGCGCAACGGCCTGGCCGTCAACTACCGTGCACTAGGCTTTCGTCCGCCGATGCTGCTGTCTTCACTGGGGCGCTGCTATCTCTCGTTCTGCCCGGAACACGAGCGACGCGAAATCCTCGCGGCGCTGGCGCGTTCGCCCAACGACTTCGACCGCAGCGCGCGGCGGCCCGAGAACATCCGGCGCATGGTGGCGCACGCGCGCGACCTCGGCTACGTGGCGCGCGACCCGACCTCGACCAGCATGGATTCGCCCGACCGCTTCGGCGCGATCTCGGTGCCCTTACGACAGGGCGAACTGGTGGTGGGCTGCCTCAGCTGCGCCTGGCTGCCGGCGGTGAAGAGCGAGCGCGAGATCGTCTCGGCCCACCTGGCCGACCTGCAGCAGGCCGCGCAGAACATCGAGCGCAAGCTGGCGCAGGCCGGCTTCGAGCCGCCCCCGGCGAGTTCATGAAGCGCGCTGCTCAGAACTCTGCGTCGAGCTCGTCGATCTCCTCGGGCTCCTGCTTCGCGGCCGTCACCCATTCCTTCATGGCCGGCAGTTCCATCACGCGCTTGCAGTAGGCCGCGCACACGTTGTCTAGCGCCACGTCGTAGCTCAGGAAGCGCGTGACCACCGGCGCGTACATCGCGTCGGCCATGCCCGGCTGCTTGCCGAACAGGAAGGGGCCGCCGTACGCCTTGAGGCATTCGCGCCAGATGGCGACGATGCGATCGATGTCGGCCTGCGCGCGAGACCACACCTTGAAGTTCTTGAAATGGGCCTTGATGTTCATCGGCAACGCGCCGCGCATCGAGCCGAAGCCCGAGTGCATCTCGCCGCAGATGGCGCGGCAATGGGCGCGGGCCGCCACGTCGTCCGGCAGCAGGCCGGCCTTGGGCTTGATCTCGTTGAGGTATTCGCCGATGGCCAGCGTGTCCCACACCTTCACGCTGCCGTGCTGCAGCGAGGGCACCAGCATCGACGAAGACAGCAGCAGCATCTCGGCCTTCATGGCCGGATCGTCGGGCGGAATGACCTTCTCGCTGAAGTCCAGCCCGGCCAGCCTGCACATCAGCCAGCCGCGCAGCGCCCACGCGCCGTAGTTCTTGCTGCTGATGGTGAGAACGGGTTTGGCCATCGTGAAGCTCCTTGGGCGTTGTGCTGTTGCGTGCAAGCGCCATGCCATGCGGTTGGCCCGCAACTTGCCTGCGAGGTATTCATGCTGTACCGGGCCTACCAGAACCAAGCCGACCTGCTCTCTCCGGCGCGGCTCGCGGCGCAGTACATGAGCAAGGCCCTGTGGAAAGACGGCACGGAGCGCACCATATTGCGGCGCATGGCCGCCCAGTTCGAGGTGTTCTCGCGCATGCGGCTGACCCACACGCGGCCCGACTACGGCATACACAGCGTCATGGTCGACGGCGCGGAAGTGGCCGTACACGAGGAGACGACCCTCGTTTCGCCCTTCGGCACCCTGCTGCATTTCCGCAAGGACACCGATGCGGTGCACCCGCCGGTGCTGCTGGCCGCACCACTGTCGGGCCATTTCGCCACGCTGCTGCGCGAAACCGTGCGCACCCTGCTGCGCGACCACGACGTGTACCTGACCGACTGGCACAACGCGCGCGACTTGCCGCTGTGGCACGGCGGCTTCGGCCTGGACGACTACACGCTGCAGCTCATCAGCTTCCTGGAGGCCGTGGGGCCGGGCGTGCACATGGTCGCGGTCTGCCAGCCCTGCGTGGCCGCGCTGGCCGCCACCGCGCTGATGGCCGAAGACGACAACCCCGCCACGCCGCGCAGCCTCACGCTGATGGCCGGCCCGGTCGATTGCCGCATCAACCCGACCGGCGTGAACACGCTGGCCACCAGCAAGCCCATCGAGTGGTTCAGGCGCAACCTCATCAGCCATGTGCCTTGGCCGCATGCGGGCATGATGCGGCGCGTGTACCCGGGCTTCCTGCAGCTCTCGGCCTTCATGAGCATGAACCCCGAGCGGCACAAGAAGCAGTTCGAGGACATGTACAGCCACCTGGTCGAAGGCGACATCGAGAAGGCCCGCACCATCGGCACCTTCTACGACGAGTACCTGGCCGTGAACGACCTGCCGGCCGAGTTTTACCTGGAGACCGTCGAACGAGTCTTCCAGACGTATGACCTGCCACGAGGCGTGCTCACCGTGGGCGACCGCACCGTGAACCCCGCCGCCATCCGCCGCACCGCATTGCTGACGGTGGAAGGCGAGCGCGACGACATCTGCGCCGTGGGCCAGACGGTGGCGGCGCAAGACCTCTGCACAGGCATCCGGCCGTACCTCAAGACGCACCACCTGCAAGCCGGCGTGGGGCACTACGGAGTGTTCAGCGGCAGCAAGTGGAATGCGCAGATCTATCCGCGCGTGCGCGAGACGATCCACGCCGCGGCTGAATTGAACGGCTAGGCCTGGCGCCGCGCGCGCACGCCCTTGCCGCTCACGCGCCGCACCGTCGCTTCGCCGGCCTGCGGCAGGCGCTCGCGCAGGAACGCGATCAGCTCTTGCGCCACCACGTTGCGCATCGGCCCCGGCAGGTAGGCCAGCACCACTCGGCGCTCGACGCGCGGCTTCAGCAGCGGCACCACCACCAGTTCGGGGTCGCGCAGCGACGAGGTGTACAGGCGCGGCATCAGGCCCAGCGCCTGCCCGCTGCGCACCAGCGCATAGAGCGTCTCGGAATAGCTCACACGGTACGGTTCCGGGCCCTGCGCGAACTGCGCGCGCGCCGGGTTGCCCAGCGCAGGCATGCTGCCGCGTTCGAACAGCACCAGTCGCTCCTTGCCGATGGCCTCCCACTGGGCATCTCCGGCCGCTGCCAGCGCGTGGTCGCGCCGCACCACCAGCACCAGCGGGTCGCGGAACAGGTCGATGCAGGTCAGCCCGCCCGGCGGCTCGGTGATGGCGGCCACCGCCATGTCGATCTGCCCGCTGCGCAGTTCGGCCAGCAGCGTGTTCGAGGGGGCATCGCGCCAGGCCAGCTCCACCTCGCGCTGCCCACTCTGCAAAAACTCGCTGGCAGCCGCCGCCACGCGCGCACTGGCCGAGGGAATCACGCCGATGCGCACGAAGGCGCGGCCGCGCTGCACCGTGCTTTCGATGTCGCGCAGCGCCACCTCGAAGGTGTTGACCAGGAAGTCGGTGCGCGCCAGCACCTCGGCGCCCACGGGCGTGAGCTCCAGTCGATGGGTGGAGCGCGTGAGCAGTTCGGCGCCGAGCAGCTTCTCCATCTGCTTGATGGCGTTGCTCAAGGCCGGCTGCGTGATGGCGAGCCGGCGCGCGGCACGGCCGAACTGGCCTTCTTCCACCAGCACCGAGAAGAACTGCAGCTGGCGCAACGTGAGCGCACGCAGGGGCAAAGCGGCCATGAGCACTCCCGGTTATTGATTCAGTGAATCAAATTATAGAAATTCAAAATTTTCTTTATGAGAGCGCCGTTACTAGACTGGTCAGCATGACCAGCCCCACGCCTGCTCCCCACGCGCCTCTCACGCTGGAATCGATGCTCCGCGCCATGCCCAAGGCCGAGCTGCATTGCCACCTGTTCGGCACGGTGCGCCACGAAACCTTCAAGCAGCTCAACCTGCGCGCCGGCTCGCCGCTGGCGGCCGACGAGATCGAGGGCTTCTACACGCGCGGCGAAAAGCCGGTCGGCGTGCTGCGGGTGCTGCGCGCGCTCGACGCCCAGCTGGTGCGCAGCGCCGGCGACCTTTATCAGCTCACGCTCGAATACCTGCAGGACGCGGCCTCGCACAACGTGCGCTACGCAGAGTTCTTCTGGAACCCGACCGGCACGGTGCACGAATCGGGCATTGCCTACCCGCTCGCGCAAGGCGCCATCGTCCGCGCGATCCAGGACGCGCAACAGGAATTCGGCATCGCCGGCCGCCTCATCGCCGCCATCGACCGCGAAGCCAGGCCTGAGGCGGCCGTGGAGATGGTCGAGTGGGTCAAGGCGCGTCGCTGCGAGGAGGTGATCGGCATCGGCATCGACTACCGCGAGGTCGACCGTCCGCCCGAACTGTTCACGCAGGCCTACGCCGATGCGAAGAAGGCGGGCCTGAAGACCACCGCGCACGCGGGCGAGTTCGGCATGCCCTGGACCAACGTGCGCACTGCGCTCGACGTGCTGCAGGTCGACCGCATCGACCACGGCTACACGGTGGTCGACCAGCCCGACTTCGCGCGCGAATGTGCTGATCGCGGCGTGATCTTCACGGTGGTGCCGACCAACTCGTACTACCTGCGCACGCTGCCGCCCGAGCGATGGGCCATCGACCATCCGATCCGCCGCATGCCCGGCCTGGGCCTGCGCATCCACCCCAACACCGACGACCCAACGCTGCACAAGGTCACGCCCACGCAGGCCTGGCTGATGATGGTGCGCGACTTCGGCTTCGGCCTGGATGACCTGCGCAGCTTCATGCACAACGGCCTGGACGGTGCGTGGATCGACGACACGCAGCGCCACGCATGGCGCACGCAGTGGAGCGATGAATTCGACACGCTGCGCGCCCGCCTCGATACCGAACCCGCCCCCACCACCCTCGAATGACCCACGCCATGAACACACCCCGCCGCCTGCTTCTCGCCGCTGCACTCTGCGCCGCGCTTCCCACCGCGGCCCTCGCGCAGGCATGGCCCGCTGCCAAGCCCATCACGCTGATCGTTCCCTACACAGCCGGCGGCAGCGTGGACGTCAACGCGCGCCTCGTCGCACAGCGCCTTGGCGAGCGGCTCAAGCAATCGGTCGTCATCGAGAACGTGAGCGGCGCGGGCGGCGCCATCGGCGTAGCCAAGGCGGTGAATGCCACGCCCGACGGCTACACGCTGGTGGTGGGGCCCGACAGCGCCATTGCCATCGGCAAGCTGGTCAACCCCACGGCCTTCCGCTTCGATCCGCTGAAAGACCTGGCGCCGGTCGGCCTGCTCAACACTGCGCCGATGGTGCTGGTGGCGCGCCCCGGCCTCGAGGCCCAGACTTTTTCCGACTTCGTGAAGCTCGCGAAGGCCAAGCCCGGCAAATACAACTACGCGACCTCGGGCGTGGGCACGGTGCTGCAACTGGCCATGGAACTGCTGAAGGAACGCAGCGGCATCTTCGTCACGCACGTGCCCTACCGCGGCGGCGCGCAGATTGCCACCGACGTGATCGGCGACCAGGTCGACCTGGCGATGCTGGTGAGCACCAGCGCCATTCCGCACGTGAACGGAAAGCGGCTGAAGGCGCTCGGCATCACCAGCAGCAAGCGGCTGGCCGCGCTGCCCAACGTGCCTACCTTCGACGAGATGCCCGGCCTCAAGGGCTTCGACATGGTGAGCTGGACCGGCATCTTCGCGCCTGCGAAAACGCCGCCGGCCGTGGTCGCGCAGATCAACCACGAGCTCAACGCGGTGCTGCAGGAAGAAGGCGTGCGCGGCAAGCTGATGGAGCAAGGCGCGCTGCCGGGCAGCGGCACGCCGGAGAGCTTCGCGAAGTTCGTGCAGACGGAGTACGCGCGCAACCAGAAGATCGTGCAGACGGCCAACATCAAGGAGTGAGCGCGTGAAGACGACGCCCATGCTGTCCCGCCGCACCCTGCTGGGCGTGTCCGCCGCCGGCCTTGCAGGCATGGCCTTCGCGCAGAGCCCCAGCCCCGCCGAACTGGCACAGGCGCTCGCCGGCACGCCCGCCACGCAGCTGCCGCCCGTGGCAGGCAAGCGCCAGGTCATCATCGACACCGACCCCGGCCAGGACGACGCCATCGCCCTGCTGATGGCCATGGCCGCGACCGACCGGCTCGACATCAAGGCGCTGACGGTGAGCGTGGGCAACCTGCCGCTGACGGTGACAGAGAAGAACGCGCGCATCGTGCGCGACTGGGCAGGCCGGCCCGAGATTCCGGTCTACGCCGGCTACCCGCGCCCGCTGGTGCGCGAACCCATCTTCGCCGATGACGTGCACGGCAAGACCGGCATGGAAGGCCCGACGCTGCACGAGCCACGCGGCCCGCTGATGCCCACGCACGCGGTGCAGTACCTCATCGACACGCTGCGCGCCGCAGCGCCGAAAAGCATCACGCTCGTGGGCCTGGGGCCGCTGACCAACTTCGCGGCAGCGCTCAACTCGGCACCCGACATCAAGCCCGCCATTGCCGAGATCGTGGTGATGGACGGCTCCTGGGGCGTGGGCGGCAACATCACGCCCGCCGCCACCTTCAACGTGTACGCCGACCCCGAGGCCGCATCGATCGTGTTCCGCAGCGGCGTGCCGGTCACGGCCATGTCGCACGACGCGGCGCGCCGCGTGCTGCTGACGCCCGAGCGCATCGTGCCCTTCCGCACCATGGGCAACAACGCCGGCAAGGTGGTGGCGGAAATCTTCGATTCGATGATGGCGTACGGCCAGCGCCGCCGGGGCGTGGCGGCCGGGCCGATCTACGACCCGTGCGTGATCGCGTATCTGCTGAAGCCCGAACTCTTCAAGGGCGCGAAGGTGAGCGTCGATGTGGAAACCAAGGGCGAGTTCACGACCGGCGCGACGGTGGTCGACTTTCGCGGCTACAACCGCCGCACGCCCAATACGCTGTGGATCAGCGAGGCCGACACCGAAGGCTTCTACACGCTGCTGCGCGCGCAGATCGCGCGGCTGCCCTGAACGGGCTGGCCGGGATCAACCGGCCTTTTCGTCTTCCGCCGGCCAGTCGCGGATGTAGGCCTTGAGCATCTTGTTCTCGAAGTTCTGGCTGTCCACCACGGCCTTGGCCACGTCGTAGAAGCTGATCACGCCCATCAGCATGCGCTTGTCCATCACGGGCATGTAGCGCGCGTGGCGCTCCAGCATGATGCGGCGGATTTCGTCAAGGTCGGTTTCCAGCGTGCAGGTGACGGGGGCGTCGTCCATGGCCTTGCGGACCAGCGTGGTGCCGACCTGGCCGCCGTTGCCGACGATGGCCACGATGACTTCCCGGAAGGTGAGCATGCCGACCAGGTCGCCGTGCTCCATGACCACCAGCGAACCGATGTCCTTTTCCGCCATGGTGTTGGCGGCTTCTGCCAGCAGGTCGTCTGGCGTGATGGTGAAGAGCGTATTGCCCTTGACGCGAAGGATGTCGCTGACTTTCATCGTGTGCTCCTCTCGGACTCAATCTCGGCTATCTAGGCGGGCGTGCCGTTTTTGAATATAGCCCACAATCGACGCCGACCTGAGCGCCCATGTCGCGGACGCATGAATTGCATACGTAACGGGGCATTGCCAGGAGACAACTGCTCAGACCCAGAAAGGCCCTCATGCCCGGTTATTCCGACCCCGGTTTCGACACCCTCGCGCTGCACGCCGGCGCCGCGCCCGACCCCGCCACCGGCGCACGGGCGGTGCCGATCCACCTGACCACCTCCTTCGTCTTCGAGTCGAGCGATCACGCGGCGGCCCTGTTCAACCTGGAGCGCGCGGGCCACGTGTACTCGCGTATCAGCAACCCGACCAACGCCGTGCTGGAGCAGCGCGTGTCTGCGCTCGAAGGCGGCATCGGCGCCATCGCCACCGCCAGCGGGCAGGCGGCGCTGCACCTGTCGGTGGCCACGCTGATGGGCGCTGGCTCGCACATCGTGGCCAGCACAGCCCTGTACGGCGGCTCGCAGAACCTGCTGCACTACACGATGCGGCGCTTCGGCATCGACACCACCTTCGTGAAGCCCGGCGACCTCGACGGCTGGCGCGCCGCGGTACGCCCCGAGACCAAGCTGTTCTTCGGCGAGACCGTGGGCAACCCCGGGCTCGACGTGCTCGACATTCCGGCCGTGAGCGACATCGCCCACGAGGCCGGCGTGCCGCTGCTGGTCGACTCGACCCTCACCTCGCCCTACCTGATCAAGCCCTTCGACTGGGGCGCCGACCTGGTCTATCACTCGGCCACCAAGTTCCTGTCGGGCCACGGCACCGTCATCGGTGGCGTGGTGGTCGACGGCGGCAGCTTCGACTGGGAAAAGTCCGGCAAATTCGCCGAGCTGACCCAGGCCTACGACGGCTTCCACAACATGGTGTTCAGCGAGGAAAGCACTGTCGGCGCCTTCCTGCTGCGCGCCCGCCGCGAGGGCCTGCGCGACTTCGGCGCCTCGATGAGCCCGCACACGGCCTGGCTGATCCTGCAGGGCATCGAGACGCTGCCGCTGCGCATGGAGCGGCACATCGACAACACGCAGAAGGTGGTCGAGTTCCTGTCCACCCACCCGTTCGTGTCGCGCGTGGGACATCCGCTGATCGAATCGCACCCGAGCCACGTGCTCGCGCAGAAGCTGCTGCGCCATGGCGCGCGCGGCGCGGGCGCGGTGTTCAGCTTCGACATCAAGGGCAGCCGCGCGCAGGGCAAGGCTTTCATCGAGGCGCTGAAGCTCTTCAGCCACCTGGCCAACGTGGGCGACTGCCGCAGCCTGGTGATCCACCCCGCGAGCACCACGCACTTCCGCATGACCGACGAGGCGCTGGCGGGTGCGGGCATCTCGCAAGGCACGATTCGCCTGTCGATCGGGCTCGAAGACCCGGCCGACCTGATCGACGACCTGAAGCGTGCCCTGAAGGCCGCGGAAAAGGCGGGCGCCTGACATGAACTACACCGTCAACGGCCACACCACCTACTGCTACACCGGCGGCAAGCCCTTCGATGCGGCCAAACCCACCGTGGTGTTCATCCACGGCGTGCTCAACGACCACAGCGTGTGGATCCTGCAAAGCCGCTGGTTCGCCAACCACGGCTGGAACGTGCTCGCGGTCGACCTGCCCGGCCATTGCAAGAGCGAAGGCCCGCCACCCGCCAGCGTGGAAGACGCGGCGCAGTTCGTCATTGCGCTGCTCGACGCAGCCGGCGTGCAGAAGGCCGCATTGGTCGGCCACAGCTTCGGTTCGCTGATCGCACTCGAAACGGCTTCGCGCGCACCCGACCGCATCACGCACCTCGCGATGGTCGGCACGGCCTACCCGATGGTGGTTTCGCCCGCGCTGCTCGAAAGCTCGGTGAGCGACCCGCAGCGCGCCATCGCCATGGTCAACACCTTCTCGCACTCGCTGCTGGCGCCGCCGCCCTCCTCGCTCGGGCCGGGCACCTGGCTCTACGGCAGCTCGCGCGCGCTGATGCGCCGCGTGCTCGCGAGCAACCGCGGTGCGAACGTGTTCCACATCGGCTTCAAGGCCTGCAACGACTACGCCAACGGCGAGGCCGCGATGGAGAGAGTGCAGTGCCCGGTGCTGTTCCTGCTCGGCGACGCCGACCAGATGACGCCGCCGCGCGCCACCAAGGCGCTGGTGGGCAAGGCGCGCAACGCCAAGGTGGTGACGGTGCATGCCGGCCACTCGCTGATGAGCGAGGCGCCCGACGAGGTGCTGTTCGCGCTGCGCGACTTCGCGGCTGCCTGAGCAGGCACGCCCTTATTCCGCCGCGATCCCCGCGCGGTGCGCCAGGGCACGGTAGCGCGAGATCTCGCCTTCCATCTGCGTACGGAACGCCGCCGCGCCAATCGCCACCGGCTCCATGCCCTGCGCTCGCAGTTGCGCCTGCAGCGCAGGGTTGCCCATGGTCGCGGTGACCGCGCGGGCGAGCTTCTCGATCACCGGCGCCGGGGTTCGGGCTGGCGCGGCAAAGCCATACCAGGCATCGAAGGTGGCGTCGGGCAGCCCCTGCTCGGCCAGCGTGCGCACTTCGGGCAGCATGCTGGAGCGGGTTGCGCCCACGATGCCGAGCGCGCGCAGCTTGCCCGAGCGCACATGTGGCGCCACGGCGGCCACGGTGTCGATGCCGATCTCGATCTCGCCGCCGATCACCGCCATCGAACTCTGGCTGCTGCCCTTGTACGGAATGTCCTGAAGCTGGATGCCGGCGGCCAGCGCGAGCAGTTCGCCGGCCAGGTGCGGGCCCGAACCCGAGCCGAAGGTGGCGTAGCGGATGCTCTTCGGCTTGGCCTTGGCCGCGGCGATGAGCTCGGGCATCGAGTGCCACGGCGTGCCCTTGCCCACCACCAGCACCAGCGGCGTGCGCGCCACGATGGCGATGGGCGCCAGGTCGCGCACCGGGTCGTACGGCAGCTTGGCGCGCAGGGCCGGGTTCACGCTGTAGCTGGTAGAGCCCGAGAGCAGCAGCGTGTAGCCGTCAGGCGCGGCCTTGGCGACCGCATCGGTGCCGATGATGGTGGAGGCGCCGGGCTTGTTGTCGACCACGATGGGCTGGCCGAGGTGCTCCGACAGCGTCTGCCCCATTGCCCGCGCCACGATGTCGGTGCCGCCGCCCGGTGGAAAGGGCACGACCAGCCTGACCGGCCGATCAGGCCATGCGCTCTGCGCGAAGGCGGGTGCCTGGGCGCCCAGGACGGCGGAAGCGGAAAGCAGCAGGCCGAAGGCGCGACGGGAAATGACGAGGTTCATGGTGCGTGTCAGGAAAGGGAAGAAACGGATGGCGGCAGTTGCCCGGCGGCCCACGGCGCGAGCCCCGGCTCGCCCAGGTCCCAGTACAGGCCGGCCATGATCTGCAGGCCCTCGCGCGCCAGCGGCGCGAGCAGGTGCTCGTTGGGCGCGTGCTGCGCGCAGGCCGGGTACGAATGCGGCACCCACAGCGTGGGCAGCCCGAGCAGGTCGGCGAACACGTCGTTGGGCAGCGAGCCCGCCAGGTTGGGCAGCAGGTCGACGCGCTGCCCGCTGCTTTGCGCGATGGAGTGGCGCGCCCAGCCCACCCACGGGTTCTCGACATCGAGCCGCGTCGCCGCGCCGGTCAGCGTGATCTGCACCTCGACCTGGCCGAAGCCGTGCGTATCCAGGTGCGCGCGCACGATCTTCTCCAGGTCTTGCCACGGCGTGCCGACCACGAAGCGCAGCTGGCAATGCGCCACGGCTTCAGACGGAATCGCGTTGACGGGACGCTGCGCCGAACCCGCGCCGAGCGCCAGCACTTCGATGGTGTTCCACGCCACCAGCCGTTCGGCCGGGCTCAGGCCGGGCTCGCCCCAGCCCTCGTCGACCGCGGGGTCGTCCGCGCCACCGCCGATGGCGATGTCGGCCAGCGCATCGCGCACGGCCTGCGTGACCGGCGGCGGGCGCAACGCTTCGACGAGGATGCGGCCGCGCGCATCCACCAGCGAGGCCACCGCATGGCTGATCACTGTGCCCGGATTGACCAGCACACCGCCCCAGTTGCCCGAGTGGTAGCCGCGCGGCCGGGCGCGCAGCCGCAGGCTGAAGTTGACCGCGCCGCGCGAACCGAGGAACAGCGTGGGCCGCGCGGCGCTCACGCGCGGGCCGTCGCTGGCGATGAAAACGTCGGCGCGCAGCTTGTCGCGTTCCTGCGCGCACACCGCGTGCAGGCCGGGCGAGGCGGCCTCCTCGCCCATCTCGACGAGCCACGTCATGTTGTAGCCCAGGCGCCCGCCGCGCGCCTCGAGCACGGCAGCAAGCCCGCCGAGGTTGATGCTGTGCTGGCCCTTGTTGTCGGCGGTGCCGCGCCCGTACCAGCGCTCGCCGCGCACGGTCAGCGCCCACGGGGCAAGGCCCTCTTCCCAGTGCGCGTCCTGCCCGCTGACCACGTCGCCGTGGCCGTAGGTCATCACCGTGGGCAGGGCCGGGTCTTCGATGCGGCGCGCGATGAGGAACGGCCCGCCGCCGGGCACCGGGTTGGCGACCACCTCGCAGGCGAAGCCGAGCGCCGCGAGCGGCGGCATCAATTCTTCGCGCAGGTAGGCCTCCAGCGCGGGCGTTGCGGCGCCGGTGTCGCTCTCGGTGCGAAAGGCGATGCGGCGCTGGAGGTCGGCGAAGAAGCCGCCCCCGTCGAAGTAGGCGGCGGCAGCGGCCAGGCTGTCTGTGCGTTGCATGAAGGGCTTCCTTGTCTGTCTGTCCATCGGGTGCAGCAAGTACAAGGCCTGAAGGCCGATGCTTCCAGCATCGTTTTGGCAAGCTACCATTGCCTTGAAGGCAACACCCTGGCGTCATGACTCTCCCGCTTCTCAGCATCCCGATGCGCCACTTCCTCGAAGTGGCGCGCAGCGGCTCGGTCAACCAGGCGGCGGCGCGGCTGTTCGTGGCGTCTTCGGCGGTGAGCCGGCAGATCGCCAAGCTCGAAGACAGCCTGGGCACGCCGCTGTTCGAGCGGCATGCGCGCGGCATGGCGCTCACCGCCGCCGGCGAACGGCTGGCCGCGCACCTGCGCAATGCGCAGCTCGACATCGAGCAGGTGGTCGAGCAGGTACGCGATCTTGGCGGGCAACGCGCGCGGCGCATTCGCATGGCCTGCACCGAGGGCTTCGCGGGGCATTTCATGCCGCTGGTGATGCGCAGCTTCGAGACGGCGAATCCGGGCTGCCAGCTCGAACTGCACGTGGGCTCGCCCGACGGCGTGAGCGCGCTGCTGGCGCGCGGCGAGACCGACATCGCGCTCAAGTACGTGGTTGCGCCCGAGCCGGGCTTGAAGATCGAGCACACGGCCACCGCGCCGGTGTACGCGGTGCTGCGCCCCGACCATCCGCTTGCGCGCCAGCGCGTGGTGTCGGTGGCCGATGCGGTGCGCTACCCGCTGGCCGTGGGCGACCGAGGCGTGACCGCGCGCCAGCTGTTCGACCAGGCCTGCAGCCTGCAGGGGCTGCAGTACCACGCGCTGTTCGTGAGCAATTTCTCTTCAGTGCTGCTGCCCTTGCTGCGCACACCCGACGTGATGCTGTCGGGCCTTCTCACGGTGATGCACCTGGTCGACGCGGGCACGGTGGTGGCGCGGCCTTTTGCGGAGGCGCCGCTGCAGCAGCGGCAGTTGCAGGTGCTGGCGCTCGAAGGCCGCACGCTGCCGCCGTTGGCGCAGGACTTCGTGCGGCACCTGGTGAGCGCGATCGCCAGCGCGGGCCGGCGCAAGCTGGGGCGCGCGCGGGCCGCTGCGGCCTGAAGAAGCTCTTCAGCCCAGCGCGTTGATGTCCGCCGGATCGAGCAGCACCTTCGGCGCGCCGTTGCGCGCCACGGCCAGCATGGCGCGGCCGATCTTCTCGGTGGTCGTCACCTTGTTCGGCCACAGGCTGTGGGCCAGCCCGAGCACGGGCCTGAGCACGACGATCGCAGCGTCATAGAGCGGCGTCTTCGAGCGAATGCCATGCAGCGGCTGGATCATGCCGGGGCGGAACATGTAGGCCGCCTTGAACGGCAGGCGCAGCAAGGCGTTTTCGGTCGCGCCCTTCACGCGCGCCCACATGCTGCTGCCGCGCTCGCTGCTGTCGGTGCCGGCACCCGTCACGTAGGTGAAAGTCATGGCCGGGTTGAGCCGCGCGAGCACGGTGGCGGCGGCCAGCGTCAGGTCGTAGGTGATGCGCTTGTACTCGGGCTCCTTCATGCCGACCGACGACACGCCGAGGCAGAAGAAGCAGGCGTCGAAGCCCTGCAGTTGCGGCTCGATGGCGCTGTAGTCGTACATGTCCTTGTGGACCAGGTCGCGCAGCTTGGGATGCTGCTGCCCCGTGGCATTGCGGCCGACCGCGACGACGCTCTCGACGTCGGGCGCCAGAAGGCACTCGCGCAGCACACCCTGCCCCACCATGCCGGTGGCGCCGAAGATCAGGATTTTCATGACGGGGCTTCCGGTCAGACCGTGAAGACGGCCGGTTTCTTGTTGAGCACGGCGAGCAGCAGGTCGACGTCAAGGCTCGAAGGCTTCGGCGGCTGCAGCGCGGAGAGCATGCGCGACAGCGTCTCGGCATGCGGCAGCAGCGGGCCCAGAAAGCGCGTGCCGTCGGCGCCCGCAACCAGCAGGGTCGGGAAGGTCTCTACGTCGAAGGCGTCGGCGATGTCTGCGTGGTCCTCGATGTCGACCCAGGCAAAGCGGAACTGCGGGTGCGCGCGCGCCACCTCTTCGAGCAGCGGCCGGTAGTCGCGGCAGGTGCCGCACCATTCGGCGCAAAGGCACACGACCCACGGCGCATCGTTGCTGGCCGGCTCGACGGATTCGGGGGTGCTTGGAAGGGCGCTCAAGGCTGATGCGTCGGTAGTGTGATCGGAAGGCCGGGGTGGTGCGGCCGGAAGGTCGTGGCTATTATGGACAAAGCCCTCATCCGCCGGGACCACCGGGTTTCAGGGGCACAGGAGACTCGCACGATGAACACCACGACTGCCCCAGGATCTGCCGTCGATCCGCGTCAATTCAAGAGCTTTGCGCAGTTCTATCCCTTCTACCTGACCGAGCACGCCAACCTCACCTGCAGGCGGCTGCACTTCGCGGGCTCGACCATTTCGCTGCTGTGCCTGGTGGCGCTGGTGGTCACGCTCAACCCGCTGTGGCTGCTGGCCGGACTGGTGGCGGGCTACGGCTTTGCCTGGATCGGGCACTTCGGGTTCGAGAAGAACAAGCCGGCCTCGTTCAAGCGGCCGCTTTACTCCTTCATGGGCGACTGGGCGATGTACCGCGACATCTGGCTCGGTCGGGTGAAGATCTAGATCAGGAGCACGTCGCCCAGGCGCAGCGAGCGCAGCGGACCCTTCTGCCAGAGGTCTTCGAGCGGCTCGGCCTGCGGCATCAGCAGTTCTTTCAGCAGCGGCTCGATGGGCGTCGAAGGGTCCGCGAGCAGCACGTAGCGCGGGTCTTCGTTGGCGGGCTCTTCCGCGAGCGGCGCGATCCAGTCGAGCGCCACCAGTGTTTCGAGCACCGGCGCCAGTTGCAGCGCATCGACCCGCATGCGCGTGACCAGTTCAGTCGCGCCCATGCCCTTGGCCGGCGTGGCCTGCGCGCGGGCCAGGTGCTGAAGCGCTTCCATTGCCAGCTGCAGGGGCCAGCCCGCGGTGCCGCCGCGCCGTGCCACGCCCGTGAGCAGGCTGGGCAAATAGGCCGCGATGACCGCGCCGAGCAGCACGATCACCCAGGCCACGTAGATCCACACCAGCAGGATCGGCACCGTGGCAAAGGCGCCGTACAGCACCGAATAGGTCGGCACTAGGCTCAGGTAGTAGGCCAGCACGCGCTTGGCGATTTCGATGGCGGCCGCCACGAAGATGCCGCCGGCCCATGCATGCGACCACCGCACATTGGTGTTGGGCACGTAGTGGTAGAGCGACGCCATGCCGACCGCGAGCAGCGCGAACTCGAAGGTGTCGAAGAACAGCTTGACCATGCCGCGCCCCACTACGTCGCTGGTGGCCGAGACCACGTACGAAGTGGTCGACAGGCTCACCGCAAGGATGATCGGCCCCAGCGTGATGGCCGCCCAGTAGATGAGCACCCGCTGCGCGAACGGCCGCGGCGAGCGCACGCGCCAGATGTTGTTGAGCGTCTTGTCGATGGTGAGGATCAGCGCGATGGCAGTGATCAGCAGCACGATCAGGCCTGCGATGCCCAGCCCGCTGGCCTTGCTCGCGAACTGGTTCAGGTAGCCCAGCACCTGCCGTGCGATGTTGTCGGGAATCAGGCTCTCGATGAGCCAGCGCTGCAGGCGGCCCTGCATCTTGGCGAACATCGGGAACACGGTGAACAGTGCCAGCGCCACCGTGAAGAACGGCACCATCGCGATGGTGGTGGTGAAGGTCAGGCTGCTGGCTGTGAGGCCGAGCCGGTCTTCGCGAAAACGCTCGCCCAGCACCGCTGCGGTGTTGCGCCACGGGAAGCGCGAAAGATCCCTCCAGAGTTGCCTGCGATTCATGGCGGCTATCATGCCATCCGCTCTTTTTGTCGCCGCTGGCCGCCTGCCGGGCGCTCTCTTCCCTTCGCTGCCCAACGTGTCCGACACTCCGCTCCCGCCCTCTTCCGTTCGCGCGACCCGCTGGGCCGCCGTGGGCAGCCTCGTCGGCCTCATCGTGCTGGGCCTGGCCTGGGAACTGTGGCTGGCGCCGCTGCGCCCGGGTGGCTCGCTGCTGGCGCTGAAGGTGCTGCCGCTCGTCATTCCGCTCGCGGGTCTGTGGAAGAACCGCATGTACACCTACCGCTGGGTCAGCCTGATGATCTGGCTCTATTTCACCGAGGGCGTGGTGCGCGCCTGGAGCGACACCAACGGCGTGGGCCAGGTGCTCGCGCTCGTCGAGGTGCTGCTGTGCCTCGTGCTCTTCGCGGCCTGCGCATGGCATGTGCGGCTGCGCCTGCGCCACGCCAAGAACGCTGCCCGCCAACTGGAGGCTTCCGCCCAATGACCACTGCTGCTTCTTCTTTCCTGATCGATCAACTGCGCGCCATCGTCGGCGCGGCGAACGTGCTGAACGAGGGCGACCTCACTGCCTACGAGCAGGACTGGCGCAAGCGCGCGCGCGGCAAATCGCTGGCCGTGGTGCGGCCCGGCACCACGCAGCAGGTGGCCGACGTGGTGAAGGCCTGTGCGGCCGCCGGCACCGCCATCATTCCGCAGGGCGGCAACACTGGCCTCGCGGTCGGCTCCATTCCGGACGAGAGCGGCACGCAGGTGGTGCTGAGCCTGCAGCGCCTGAACGCGATCCGCACCATCGATGGCGCCAACCTCACGATGACTGTCGAGGCCGGCTGCATTCTTCAAACGCTGCAGGAGACCGCCGAGAAGGCCGGCTTCCTCTTCCCGCTGAGCCTCGCTGCCGAAGGCAGCTGCACCATCGGCGGCAACCTCGCGACCAACGCGGGCGGCACGCAGGTGGTTCGCTACGGCAATACGCGCGAGCTGTGCCTGGGCCTCGAAGTGGTCACGCCGCAGGGCGAGATCTGGGAAGGCACCAGCGGCCTGCGCAAGGACAACACCGGCTACGACCTGCGCGACCTCGTCATCGGCAGCGAAGGCACGCTCGGCATCATCACCGCCGCGACCATGAAGCTCTACCCGCTGCCGGCCGCGCAGCTCACGGCATGGGCCGCGGTGCCCTCGCTCGACCATGCGGTCACGCTGCTGGGCCTTGCGCACAAGCACCTGGGCTCGGGCCTCACGGGCTTCGAAGTGATGGGCAAGTTTGCACTGAGCCTGGTCGACAAGCACATGCCGCAGCTGCGCGTGCCCTTCATCAAGGATGAGGCCGTGCCGTACTGCGTACTGCTGGAAAACTCCGACAGCGAATCCGAAGACCACGCGCGCGCACGCTTCGAGGCGCTGCTCGAAACCGCCTTCGAAGACGGCTGCGTCACCGACGCGGTGGTGGCCGAGAACCTCACGCAGGCGCACCAGCTGTGGCACATCCGCGAAAGCATTCCGCTCGCGCAGGCCGAGGAAGGCCTGAACATCAAGCACGACATCTCGATTCCGGTGTCGCGCATCCCGGCCTTCGTGCAAGAAACCGATGCGCTGCTGGCACGCGAGATCGCCGGCGTGCGGCTGGTGAATTTCGGCCACCTGGGCGACGGCAACCTGCACTACAACGTGCAGGCGCCGGAGAACATCGACACCAAGGCGTTCCTGAAGAACGAAGAAGAGCGCATCAACACGCTGGTGTACGACGCGGTCGAGAAGTTCGGCGGCTCGTTCTCGGCCGAGCATGGCGTGGGCTCGCTCAAGGTCGACAAGCTGGAAAAGCACAAGTCGCCTGTGGCGCTGGAGATGATGCGGGCGATCAAGCGCGGGCTCGATCCGAAGAACATCCTCAACCCGGGCCGCGTGATCCGGGTCTAGCCTGGCCCGCTCGCGGACTGCGTTCAGTCGAGCCCGGTCTTCCCCGGTGCCCAGTACGCCTTGGCCTTGATGCGCCGCGCCTCGACACCCTGCGCCTTGAGCGCCCGACTCACCTGCTGGATCGACGCGGCCTTGCCGGTCAGCACATAGTGCGTGCTGCCGTCCATGGGCGGCACCATCGCGGCCAGCACCTCGCCGAGGTGCGAATCGTCGGCGCGGCGCTCCATCAGCGCGAGCGGCTGGATGCCCAGCGCATCCAGCACCTGACGCGATTCGGCGACGGCGTTCACCTCGAACACGGCGCGAACGCCCTGCCCGGGCGCATCCCTGCCGCACAGCGACGCCGCGAGGCCGAAGGAGGTCTCGTCGCCGAAGAGGATCGTCGACGCCGGCAGCGGCTCGAGTTCCAGCGAGCGGCGCGGCCCGAACACCTGCTGTTCGTCGCCGGGCCGGGTGCGGCGCACCCATTCGCTGCCCGGCCCCTCGCCGTGCGCAAACGCCACGATGCGCATGACGCCGCGCGCCACATCCAAGGACGCGGGGGTGTAGGTGCGCGCCTCGAATGTGCCGCCGGCCTTGATCTGGAGCTTCTGGCCAGGCGACCAGCGATGGCCTTCGAAAGCCGCGCCTTCGAGGTCGATGAACCGGAAGTGCGTCGACAGGCTGGTGGCCGCAATGACACGCACCGGACGCAGGAACAGGCGGGTGAACGTGCGTTCGATCAGCCCGGGTTGGGGGGCATCAGGCGAAGGCGCCGCGAAACGGGAAGAAGACATAAGAAGGAACTCTCTGGACAGTGAGTGGATGCGGCAACGCCGCGAGAATCTGACAAGTTAGTTTCGACAGCCGGTGGCAAAAGTGGCAAAGGCGGCTCATCCGCGACGCGCCACAGTCATGTCTTCGGCTAACAATTCAGTGATACACTCCAATAAGAATAGTTCTTATTCACCCCTCCCGGGGATTTTCAAAACCAAATGCTTCTGCGGCCAGCTCGCCTCTTCCCACGTGGAAGTCGAGGCGAATCCGTCGGTGCGTTCTGGCGAACGACCCCGGGGTCCATCGTCGATGCTTGCGAGAAGGCGGCCGGATGCGCGACCTCGTTCAGGAACTGGTAGCTCACTATGCGGACTTGCGCCGGCAGCTCACTCGCGACCTGAGAGATCCGCACTACGCGGCCGACATCGCGCAGTCCAGCTTCGAGCGGGTCTATGCGGCGTCGCTCAAGACGCGCGGCGGCAATCGTGGCGATGCACTGCCCGATCTGCAGGACGCCGCCTATTCCATCGAATCGCCCCGCGCCCTGCTGTTTCGCGTGGCGCGCAACCTGTGCGTCGACGATGCACGCCGGCGCAAGGTCGCGCAGGAATGGGTCAGCACGCATGCGGGCATCGGCACGCACCAGACGGCCCAGTCCAGCGAATACGTCGTGGCCCAGCAACGGGTGCTGGCGCGGGTGGTCGAAACCATGGAACAACTGCCGCCGCGCCGGCGCGAGGTATTCCTGTTGTTCCGCGCCTACGGCCACACGCGCGCTGAAATTGCGCAGCGGCTGAACATCACCGAGATGGCCGTGGCCAAGCACCTGCTGCGTGCCACCATCGATTGCTCGCGCGTGTTTGCCGAGTTGCGCTCGGAGCTGATCGAACCGCAGGTCGTGCTGAGCCGGCCGGGCTTCGACGCGGCGCTGGCCGAAGACTTCTCGTGAACGGCGGCAGCATGGCGGCAAGCGCTCCTCCGCGCGAACGGCTGATCGAGCGCGCGCTCGCGCTGATCGTCGAAGGAGAGATCGCACCCGGCGAGGCCGCGGGCCGCGCCCGCGCGTTGCTCAACCAGTGGCGCGGCAAATCGGCGGAACATGCAGCGGCCGTGCAGGAGGCTCGCGAGCGTTGGGACGCACTCGGCGGCATGGCGAACGACTTGCGCGCGCACTTCGACGAACCCGACGCCGCGCTGATGGCCAACGCGGCCGCCACTGCCGCCGCATCGACGCACCGGCAGCAGCGCCGCAAGATGCTGCTTTCGGTCGCCGCCTTGCTGGGCACCGGCCTGGTCGCGGGCCGGGGCGTGCAGTGGTACTGGCAGCAACCCGTGTTCCGCGCAGCCTACGAAACCCGTACCGCGCAGATGCTGAAGGTGACGCTGACCGACGGCCGCAGCGGCGCGCCCGGCAGCCAACTCGACCTGGCACCGCAGAGCGCGATCGACGTGGCGCTCTATCGCCAGCACCGCACCGTCGACATGGCGCACGGCGAAGTGCGCTTCGAGGTGGCGCGCGATGCAGACCGCCCTTTCAGGGTACGCACGCGCGGCGCCACCATCGAAGTAGTCGGCACCGCGTTCACCGTGCGCGACCGTGGCGGCCCGATCACCGTGGGCGTGGAGCATGGCCATGTGCGCGTGCACATGCCGCCGCGCGACGGGTCCACCGGCGCAGAGACGGAAGTGATCGACCTGCGCATGGGCGAGCTGCTTGAAATCGACGACGGCCGTGCCGCCGCAGTGCGGCAAACCGACACGGCAGCCCTGTCCGCGTGGCGCAATGGCTGGCTCGTCTTCGAGAACACACCACTCGGCGACGCTCTGGCCGCGGTCAACAGCTATCGCGCACGGCCCATCGTCAGCACGAGTTCGCGCGTCGACGCGATGCGGCTGTCGGGCCGTTTCCGCACCAACGATTCCGACGGCCTCGTGGCCGCCCTGCCGACGATCCTGCCTCTGGCCGCCGAACCGCAGCCGGACGGCAGCGTGACCCTGCGAACGCGCTGAGTCCTTCGCCGCGTCAGGCGCCGCGCACATTCCCCACGGGGTGGCCGGACTGCACCAGGCCCCACTCCGCCAGCGCGATGTCGAGCGCGCGCAGGTGCCGTGGGTCTTTCCCGAGCCACCGGGCCAGTTCCTCCGTGTTCTGCAAAGTCGGCGAGGCGTGCATGCAAGCGAAAAGCGACGCCGCGGTGCGGACGCATTCATCGGGCACGAGGCAGTGCGCGGCCAACCCGGCGCGCCTCATTCGAGCCCGCCCGTGGGCGGATGAAAATTCCTGCGGCGGCTGACGACCAGGGCGGCGCCCGCCAATGCCCAGAGGCGCAGGGCGCGGTCGAATGCGGGCGGATGCGCCTGGTCTTCCCGCAGCCAGTGCGTCAGCTTCAACGCGCCCGTGCGGCATGGATTCTCTCGGAGGTCCATGTAGAGACGCCATGCGGTCTCCTCGGCGGACGGTGCCTCCGGATGGTTTTGCGGGGCCACTGCTACTCCAGGCGCTGTGTTGTTGATTCAGGGGGATGACCGTCGAGGCCGATGCGCACCGGAAAATGCCGGCGCGCAGGCGTCTAGAGAAAAAGACGATCCGCGGCCCCGAATGTTCAAGGAGGCCGGCCCGGCGATGCAGGGCCACGAGCGTCAAACGCATTCGGTATGTCCTTCGACTGCGGCGGGTGCGGCATCCGCGCACCGGGCCTGCCGCCATCCGCCGCCCATTGCACGGTAGAGCGAGACCCGTGCCTGCAAGCGCGCCATGCGCAACTGGACCGCCAGGTCCTGCGCGGTGTAGAGGGTGCGCTGCGCGTCGAGCAAGGTCAGCAGTGTCTCGGCGCCCGCACGGTAGCGGGCCTCCGACAGATCTGCCGCGCGGCGCGCCTCGGCCAGTTCGGCGCCTTGCGCCGTTGCCTGCGCATCGATGGCCGACACGCCGTTCAGCGCAGTCTCCGCGTCCGCGAACGCACCGACGATCGCGCCCCGGTAGGCGGCCAGCAATTCTTCGCGCCTCGCCTCGGCCAGGTGCTGGCCGCCCGCCAGTCGCCCACCGTCGAAAACCGGCGCTGCCAGCCCGGCAGCCAGGCTATAGAGCGGGTTGTCGAAGAGCCTGCCGAAGCGGCTATCTCCGGTGCCTACCGTGGCGCTCAGGGAGACGGTCGGCAGCAGTGCGGCGCGCGCCGCCAGCACGTTGGCATCGGCCGCAGCCAGATGCGCCTCCGCGCGTGCGATGTCCGGGCGCCGCACCAGCAATGCAGAAGGCGCGCCCGCGCCAACGACGGGAACCTGAAGCGCATCGAGCCGCGGCCCCCGCAGTTCGAACGCCGGCGCCGCAGTGCCCAGCAGCAACGCCAGCGCGGTCTCGGCGTCGCCCGCCTGCTGATGCAGCGCTGCGAGCGCACGTTGCTGCGCGGCCACCAGACCGCGCTGCTGTGCAAGATCCAGCGGCGACACCGCGCCGGCGCGGCTGCGGGACTCCACCAGCGCCAGCACGCGGCGCGCGTTGTCGAGGTTGCGCGCGGCAATTTCGGCGCGTTCGCGCAGGGCCAGCGCCAGCAGCCAGGTGGCGGCGACATCGGCTGTCACGGTGAGCCGCACCGTGTCGCGGTCGAAGGCGCTTGCGCGCAAGCCCTGCAGCGCTTCGTCGCGCAGCGCGGCGTCCCGGCCCCACAGGTCGAGTTCATAGCTGGCGGCAAAACCCACCGCATAAGTGCTGCCGGCAACCGTTGCATTGCCGCCCAGGCGGCCCTCGCGACTGACGCCGAGAGTGCCCGTCACCTGTGGCCGCAGCGCCGCGCCAGCGATGCGCGCCCGCGCGTCGGCCTGCCGCACCCGGGCGACAGCGGCCGCGAGATCGTTGCTTTGCGATTGCGCACGCGCAATCAGCGCGTCGAGTTCCGTGCTGCCGAAACTGCGCCACCACTGCGCATCGACCGGCCCCGTGTCGACGCGAGCCTGCGCATGACGCCATGCAGAGGGAAGCTCCACCGCGCGCTCGGCGCGATCGCCATGCAGCGCGCAGCCCGACAACAGCGCCGCGCACAACAAAGCCGCCCACCAGCCGCATCCGGAACGCATTCGCAGCAACACCGTCATTCCCCCGCCAGCGCCACCACGGGGTCCAGCCGCGCAGCGTTGCGCGCCGGCATGAACCCGAAGATCACGCCCGTCAGCACCGCGCAGCCGAAGGCGCCCACGCTCGCCGCCAGCGAAAACAGCACCGGCACGCCGGCCAGCATCAGCCCCACGACGATGCCCAGCCCGGCAACAACGCCCACGGTGCCGCCCACCGACGTCACCAGCACCGCCTCGGTCATGAACTGCCGCAGGATGTCCCGCTGGCGCGCGCCCGTCGCCACGCGGATGCCGATTTCGCGCGTGCGCTCGCGCACCGTCATGAGCATCACGTTCATCACGCCGATGCCGCCCACGATCAGCGACACGATGGCGATCAGCCCCAGCATCAGCGTCATGGCGCGCGCGGTTTCGGTCTGCACGCGCAGCGCCTCGACGCGGTTCCATATCAGCACGTGGCGCCCGGCCTGCTGGCGTTCGAGCTGCGCCTCGATGGCGGTGGCCGTTTCCTGCGCCTTGTCGATGTCGCGCACCTGCACTGCAAGCCACGTCGGGTGGGGATGGCCGTAGACGCGCGTGGCCGCGGAAGACAGCGGCACAACCACCCGGTCGTCCTGGTCCTCGCCGTTGGTGGCGCCCTTCGACGCCAGCACGCCGACGACCTGGAACGGCACCTTGTCCACCAGGATGTCCTGTCCGACGGGGTCCTGCCCGTCGGCGAACAGGCGCTGGCGCACCGTTTCGCCGATCACCGCGACCTTGGCGATGCGCCGTTCGTCCTCGGCGTCGAACATCACTCCCCGACTCACGCCCCAGCCGAGCACTCGCGAGAAATCGACTGTGGCACCGCCGCCCTCGGTGAGGTGGTCTATGTTGCCGCGGCGCACGACCACCCTGTCCTCGATGTAGGGCGCGACGCCTTCGACATTGGGCAGCGCGCGAACGGCCAGCGCGTCGTCCAGCGTGAGCGGCGCGCTCGGGTTGCGCAGGCTGGCGAGCTGCACGGAAACGAACATGGTGCGGGTGCCGAAGGTCTCGAACTGCGCCATCACCTTGCGCTGCGAGCCGCCGCCGACCGCCAGCATCACGATGACCGAGGCCACGCCGATCACGATGCCCAGCAGCGTGAGCCCGGTGCGAAACCGGTTGCTCCACATCACCCGCCATGCGGCCCGCGTCGCCTCGCGAATGTCGGCAGGCAGCGAGGCGCCGCCAGTGACCGATGGGCGACTGAAGACCGGAGCCGGCGCTGCAGCGATTGCCGCCGCGCCTTCGCTGGTGTGCTCACCCGAGTCCGCCACGATGCGCCCGTCCCGGATCTCGATGATCCGCCGCGCCTGCGCGGCCACCGAGCGGTCGTGCGTGATGAGGATGATGGTGTGGCCCGCATCCGCCAGTTCGTGCAGCAGCGCCATCACTTCGGCGCCGCTCTTGCTGTCGAGCGCACCGGTGGGCTCGTCGGCCAGGATGATGCGCCCGCCGTTCATCAGCGCACGCGCGATGGCCACGCGCTGCTGCTGCCCGCCCGACAGCTGGTGCGGGCGATGGTCGAGCCGCGCGCCCATGTCCAGCCGTTCGAGCAGTGCGGTGGCGCGCGCACGCCGCTCGGCCTCCGGCATGCCGGCATAGAGCGCGGGAATTTCCGTGTTCTCGCGCGCCGACTCGCTGGGCACCAGGTGGTAGCCCTGGAACACGAAACCGAAGGCCTCGCGGCGCAGCCAGGCGAGCGCGTCGGCATCGAAGCTGGCCACGTCCTGGCCGTCGAACAGGTAGCGCCCGGCGCTCGGCCGATCGAGGCAACCCAGGATGTGCATCAGCGTGGACTTGCCCGAGCCCGAAGCACCGACGACGGCCACGAACTCGCCCGCGTACAGGCGCAGCGAGATGCCATGCAGCACGGTCGTTGCCGGGCTGCCCGCCCCTGCTTCCTTGCCGCCCCGGCCACCGCGCCCGCCGTACGACTTGCGAATGCCCTGCAGCTCGATCAGCGGCCGCTGTGCATCGCCCGGCGCATGCGCCGCGGTCGTCATGGCTTCGGAGCCCTGGCGGCGATGACGATGCGGTCCCCGGCCTGCGCGCCTTCCAGCACCTGCGCAGCGAGCCGGTTGCGTACGCCGACGCGCAGTTGCCGGACCTCGACCTTGCCATCGGGGCGAAGCACGCGCGCCGTGAAGCGGTCGCTGCTGCCGGTCACCGGCACCAGCGCGGCGAGCGGCACCGAAAGCGCGTCTTTTTCAGCGTACTCGACGAAGGCGACCTTGGCCGTCATCTGCGGCATGAGCTCGCCGTCGGCGTTGTCGACATCGAACAGCGCCGTGTAGACCACCACCTTGCTCGCCGCGGCGGAAGGCTTGGCGCTGCTGTCGCTGCCCGTCTTGCTCTCGGGCGCCGGCGGCGCGGGCAGCAGCTGCCGCACGTGTCCCTGCCAACGGCGCTGGCTCTCGCCGAGCGTGGTGAAGTAGACCGGCATGCCGGTCTTGATGCGCCGCACGTCGGCCTCGGAAACCTCCGACCACACCGTCATCGAAGACAGGTCTGCGATGCGCAGCACATTGGGCGTCTGGTAGGTCGCGTTCAGCGTCTGGCCCTCGCGCGCCTCCACCGACACGACGGTGCCGGCCATCGGCGCGTAGATGCTGGTGTAGCCGAGGCGGGCCTCGTCGGCCTTCAGCGTCGCCTGGGTCTGTGCGATCTGCGCCTCGAGCTGTCTCACGCGCGCACCGGCCGACGCCAGCGCGGCTTGCGCGGCCTGCACGTCCTCGTCCCGCGTGGCGCCGTCGGCAGCCATCTGGCGTTGTCTCGCATGCTGCTGCTGCGCCAGCACGTGCTGGGCCTGCTGGTCGTCGCGCTGCGCGCGCAGCCCCGCCAGCGAGGCACGGCCCGCATCGACCGTGGCCCGCTGCACGCTGGGATCGATCTCCACCAGCAACTGCCCCCGCTTTACGACGTCGCCCGGCTGCACGTGCAGCCGAAGGATCTGCCCGGAGACCTGCGCGCCCACGTCCACGTAGTGCCGCGGCTGCAGCACCCCGAGTGCCGAGACGCTGGACTCGATGGTGCCGCGCGCCACTGGCACGGAGTCGACGTCCATCGGCTCGCCCCTTCCCCAGAGCAACCCCGCGCCGGCCGCCGCGCAAAGAGACACGAGCACCGCGGCGACCGCACGGCGGCGCCAGGCGCCTTGACGCACATCACTCACGCCGGCTCCTCGTCAAGCGGCAAGGCGCTGCGCGCGCGGGCGAGCCCTGAAGCCCACGAGCGGCAGCATCCTGCCGTGCTCGCGCGACGACTGGTGCTCGCTCGACGATTCCCCCGTGGACCGGTGCTCGCAGGACGAACAGGAGCCATGGATCTGCACGTCGAAGGTGCCCGCGAGCGGCAGGCCCTTGCTCTGGGCCACGCGCACCAGCGCCTCGTGAAGCTCGCGGTCCTGCACCTCGGTGAACGTGCCGCATCCGTTGCAGCGCATGCGCACGCTCAAGGCGTCGGCATCCGCACCGGGCGCGGCGTAGCGGAACACCGCCAGCGCACCACCGCGGCTGCGCGCCCATTCGCGCTCGACAAGCCCCGAATGTTCGAACTCCTTGAGGATGCGGTAGACCGTGGTCAGGCTGGCCGAGGTGCCGCGCAGCAGCATGCGGCGAAAGACTTCTTCACCGCGCTGCCATTCGCTGCCCGCGTCCGCCAGCGTCTGGAGCACGCACAGCCGGACCACGGACGGCCGGATTCGCGCCGCCCGCAGTTGCGACATGAACACCGGCCGCTGCGTATCGTTGGTTTGCGGGCCGTCGGTCATGCAGCAAGACTCTCCAGGTGGGCGCGGGGCCGGTCGTCCGCGATGCGGCCGGCGCTCATGGTGATGATGCGGTCGGCCAGGTGGAAGTAGCGGTCGTCGTGCGAGATCACCACCAGCAGGTGCCCCTTGGCACGCAGCTCGGGCAACAGCTCGGTATAGAACAGGTGGCGGAAGGTCGGGTCCTGGTCGGCGGCCCATTCGTCGAACACCAGCACCGGGCGCCCCTCGAGGTAGGCGTGCACCAGCGCCAGTCGCTTGCGCTGGCCGGTCGACAGGTCCGTGGTGGTGAACGCACCGTTCTTCAGGCTCACCTTGTGTGCGATTTCCAGGCGCTCCAGGTAGGGCAAGGCGCGCTGCGGCAGCACCTGCATGCTGGCCTCGCCCTGCTCTTCGTCCGGGCCGGCTGCGAGGTCCTCGAACAGGTAGAAGTCGGAAAACACCGTGGTGAAGAGCTGGCGGTAGTCGTCGCGGCGCTCGGGGCCCACCGGGGTGCCGTCGATTGCCACCTCGCCTTCGTGCGGCGCGTACAGGCCGAGCAGCAGCTTGATCAGCGTGGTCTTGCCGGAGCCGTTGTCGCCCACCACGAACACCATCTCGCCGCGGCGAAGCCGCAGGTCGATCGGCCCGAGCGCGAAGGCCTCGCCGCCCTCGGGCGCATCGAAGGCATAACGCACGCCGCGCAGTGCGATCTCGTGCTCGAACTTCAGCTCGCTGCCGGCATGGCCGACGTGCAGGTGCGGCTCCGGCGTGGCGAAGCGCGCCGACAGGTCGGCAATGCGCCGGAATGCGACTCGCGCGCGCCCCACGGCAGGCAAGGCACCGGCGATCTGGTCCATCGGCCCCTTGAGGAACAGCAGCACCAGCACGAAGCCGCTGAGCACCGCGGGCTCGGTCGGTCGGAACGAGGCCCAGCCCAGGATCAGCGCGATCAGCAGGAAGAACAGGCCCGAACCGAATGCGGCGGCAATGACGAAGGTGTTGATCGCGCGCCCGTTGACCGTGCGGATGTTGTCGACGATGCGCTCGATCTGGCCGCCGAACATGCGCTGGCGGCGCACGCGGTGCATGCGCAGCTCCTTGGCGCCCTCGCTGATCGCGCGGTAGGCCTTGTGCAGCTGGTCTTCATGTTCGCGCGCCTTCCAGAAACCGCTCACCCCGCGGAACTGCGCCATGGCCTGCACCGTCGCGCCGATCGCCAGCGCCACCAGCAGCACACCGAACAGCGGCAGCGACAGGTAGGCCAGGTAGGCCAGGCAGCCGAGCGCCGTGACGCAGGCGATCAGCGTCGCGGACAGCGCGAATGCCACGTCGCTGACCATGTCCACGTCCTGCGACAGCACCGGCATCAGCCTGTGGGTGCGGTAGCGCTCCAGCGCATCGATGGGCGCCGAAAGGATCTTCTGCGCCAGGCTCTTGCGGACCTGCGCGACCACCCGCTGGCCGACGAAGTTGGTCGAGACATCGGACACCATGCGCCCGAACAGCGCCACCGCGCACAGCCCGATGAACGTCAGCAGCAGGCCGCCGGACAGGCCGCCCTGCCGGTTGAGCACCTGGTTGATGGTGCTCAGCAGCGCGACCGTGGCCGCGCCCGCGCCGATGCCCATGACCGCCGACAGCAGGATCCACGGCAGGAACGGCTTGAGCAGGCGTGCGAACTCGCCGTCGGGAGCGGGGGCAGTTGTCATGCAAGAACTCTTTCCGCCCTTGGGCGACTGGGGTCCGGCGGCATGGGCAAGCCCTGCCGCCGGACGCGAAACGGATGGATGCACCCCTGCCGCGCCGACTGGGCTACAGGGCTGCGGGCGGCAACGGACCGCCTGTACCCCACTTGACGGGTGGCCCGCGCAAATGTTCACGCCGCGCGGCATGAACACCTGCGCGGCCCATCCGTCCTAGCTTCATGCCCCCTGCAAACCGCTGCACCGCTGGCGCCCCCTCTTTCGCGACGACGCCATGATCGCCATGCTGGAACCCCTGTTCCAGGGCAACCTGGCGCCGCACGGCGAGGCGCTGCAGTGCGCGCCGCAGCCGCCCGCGGGCGCGCTGCGCGTTGCCGACCTTGTGCACTCGCCCGAACTGCTGGGCCGTGTGCTGCGTCTGCATGCGTCGCACCTGGGGGTCGAGGGCAAGGACCTGCGCGCGGTGGCTTCGGCCTGGAGCCTGGACTACCTCGGCATGCTGCTGCCGCCGGTCGCGGCCGCGGCCAGCGTGCTGCAGCATGGATTTCCCGTTGCCGCCGAGCAGGTCTGGGTGCGCCTCGGCCCGCACGCCCACCCACTGAGTTTCCACATCCGCGAACTGGGCCAGCCGCAACGCGGCGCGACCACCGAAGAACGCTACTCGGCGCTGCTGCGGCAGCACCTGGAGCCGCTGTTCTCTGCGCTGTGCCGCCTGACGGGCATCGCCGCCAAGATCCTCTGGGGCAACGCGGCGCGCAACCTCGAACCGGTGCTCGACCAGGCGCTTGCGTTGACCGGCGGGTCGCCGCCGATCGCCGGCGACAGGCAGCAATTGCTGCACAACCCCGCCTGGCCGGCATGGAGCAACCCCCTGCCCGGCCGGCAACGCGAAATCCGCGTGCGCCTCGAGGGTCGCGAGCGGACCGTGAAGCTGCACCGCCAGTGCTGCCTCTTCCATCTGTTGCCACGCGAAGGCTACTGCGGCGCTTGCCCGCTGTCGCCGGCGCACCGCTGACAACGCCATCACGTCATCACGTCATCACTTCTTCCATCCACCCATCCATCGAGCGCATATCCATGTCCAAGGCAAAACTCGTCTACATCATGTCCCTGAGGAATGCGGCGGCCGACAAGGCCGGCCAGTACATCGACTACAAGGGCGGGCAGCGCTACATGAAGTCCCCGCTGGAGTACCTGGCCGAGGCACTCGAGCGCACGCCGCTGGGCGATGCCTACTCGCTGGAGGCCGTGCTCTTCGACGACGACGAGGGCTCGCCGCGCGACCGCCAGGCGCTGCAGGACTACGGCTTCGGCTTCGATCCGGCCCGCCAATGGATCTACCCGGGCGACCTGCAGGTGCAGGGCCGCCGGGCCAACGACATCTTCCACAACGTACCGTCGACCTACCGGCGGCTGCCGCTGGACGCGGCCGCCGAGCGCGCAGCCGGAAAGAAGGAGTTCGAGCAGCGCCTGCTCGAGCGGCTCACCGCGCTGGAGGCTGACCTTGTCGTGCTCGACGGCCTGCTGGTGATCCTCGACCAGCTGGCGCGCCCCGAAAGTCCCTTCTTCCGCCGGATCGTGAACATCCATCCGGGCATCACGCGCCTGGAGTCGCCGTTCGAGCGCCGCGGCGCCTGGGCCACGCTCGACGCGCTGTACGGCGCCAAGGGCCAGCGGGTGGTCGACTGGCGCACGCGCGAGACGGTCGCGATCGAGCCGGTGCTGAAGACCGGCGCCTCCTTCCACTACGTGGACACCGGCATCGATTCGGGCGAAGTCATCTTCGACGTGCTGGGCACCGACATCGACCCCGCGGACACCATCCTCGAGCTGCGCTGGAACAACTTCAACCGCAGCCTCTTTCCCGCGCTCCACCAGGGCCTGGCCCTGATGGCCGAGACCGTGGAAGCGTGAACATCCCGCGCCGCCGAGCGTCTTCTTACACACGGCCCAGGGTGGGCTGCCGCATGCGGCGCGCCGCCCTCCACCACAGGAGTTGATTTCAATGCCACACGTCCATGATCTGGTCGGTATCGGGTTCGGCCCGTCCAACATCGCCCTGGCCATCGCCCTCGACGAAAAACGCCATGCCGGCCGGCCGCTCGACGCGCTGTTCATCGAGAAGCAGCTGAGCTTCGCCTGGCACCCGCACATGCTGCTGGACCACGCGCACATGCAGATCTCCTTCCTGAAGGACCTGGCGACGCTGCGCAACCCGACCAGCCGCTTCACCTTCATCAACTACCTGCACGAAAAAGGCCGGTTGACCGACTTCGCCAACCTGAAGAGCTTCTTCCCCAGCCGCCACGAGTTCAACGACTACCTCTCGTGGGCCGCCGAGCAGTTCGAAGACGCCTGCGCCTACGGCGAAGAGGTGTTCGAGGTGCTGCCCGAAGAAAAGGGCGGCGAGGTGGCCCTGCTGCGCGTGCGCTCGCGCAACCATGCGGGCAAGCTGGTCGAGCGGCTCGCGCGCAACCTCGTGGTCAGCATCGGCGGCATGGCGAACATCCCCGACGGCTTTCGCACGCTCCGGAACGACCCGCGCGTCTTCCATTCGAGCAGCTACCTGCAGGACATCGCACAGCTGCCGGACGCCCGCCGCATCGCCGTGGTGGGCGCGGGGCAAAGCGCGGCCGAGATCTTCATGGACCTGCAGGGCCGGCCCGGCGCGCCGCAGGTCGACCTCGTCACGCGCTCGCGCTCGATCCGCCCGGCCGACGACAGCCCCTTCGTGAACGAGATCTTCAACGCCGAGTTCACCGACTACACCTTCAGCCGCTCCGACGAGGAACGCGCCGCGCTGCTCGACGAGTTCTGGCATACCAACTATGCGGTGGCCGACCTGGAGCTGATCCAGCAGATCTACAAGGCCTTCTACCAACAGCGGGTGACCGGCGGCAACCGCCTGCGCTTCCTGCGCCGGCACGACATCCGCAACGTCATGGCCGACGACCAGGGCGTGCACCTCACGCTGTGGGACCAGAACGCCCTGCGCGAGCACGCCCTGCGCTACGACGCCGTGGTGCTCGCCACCGGCTATGTCCGGGAGCACCACAAGGCTCTGCTCGCGCCGCTGGCGGGCTATCTCGGCAGCTACGAGGTCGACCGGCACTACCGCGTCCTGGCCACGCCCGACTTCCATCCGGCCATCTACCTGCAAGGCGCCTGCGAGGATTCGCATGGCCTGAGCGACACCCTGCTGTCCGTCACCTCGGTCAGAACCGGCGAAATCGGCAGCGCCCTGCTGGCCACGCCGGCCGGCGCGGCAGTGCACCTCCGGCCGGAACCCGAGGCCGTCCAGAACTGAAATTCCGGCGCCGCACCCGGCGTACTAAAGATTTGTGCAGGGAGAGTGTCTCTGTTTGATGAGTTCGAACGTCTTACTCATAGATGCGCCAGAGACCGGAAGTTGGGCCGGCATCCGCACCTGAATGTGAATGCGTCGTAATTCAAAAACTGGAGTTGTTCTTTTATGCGTCCCCTGCCTCGTCAACATCTGCTGAATGCCGCGCTTGCCGCGGCGTTCGGTTCCGTTCTCACCGTCTGGGCCCCGCTGGCTTCAGCGCAAGCGCAGGCTTCCGGCCAGGCCGTGGCGCAGGTGTTCGACGTGAAAGTGCCGTCGCAGGCACTCGGTGCAGCGCTCAACGAGCTCTCGCGCCAGACCAGCGTGCAGGTGTTTGCTGCCGGCGAGGTGGTCGCGGGCAAGAACTCGCGCGCCGTGCAAGGCAAGCTCACGGTCGATCAGGCCCTGGGCCAGATGCTCGCCGGCACCTCGCTCGAGGCGACGCGCGCCGCCAACGGCAGCTTCACGATCCGCCGCACCGCCGACCTTGCCAGCTCCCAGGGCACTCTGCCCGCGGTGCAGGTGGTGGCCAACGCCGACGAATCGCCCACCGGCCCGGTCACCGGCTACGTGGCCCGCCGCAGCAGCACGGCCACCAAGACCGACACGCCGGTGCTCGAAGTGCCGCAGTCGATCTCCATCATCGGCCGCAATGAAATGGAGGCGCGCGGCGCGCAGGACGTCATGGAGGCCATTCGCTACACGCCTGGCGTCACGACGAACACGTACGGCCCCGACAACCGTGGCTGGGAATACATCCTGCTGCGGGGCTTCAGCACTTCCGCCAACGGCGTCTATCGGGACGGGCTCGCCCAGCCGGCGTTCGGCCCCACCTACTACCTGAGCGAACCGTATGGGCTGGAGCGCGTGGAGGTATTGCGCGGCCCGTCGTCGATGGTGTTCGGCCAGGGCGACGCAGGCGGCATCGTCAACCGCGTGAGCAAGGAGCCGACCGGGGAGAAGAGCCGCGAAATCGAACTCCAGTACGGCAGCTACCAACGCAAGCAACTGGCGTTGGACCTCGGCGACAAGATCGGCAACAACACCGATCTGAGCTATCGCCTGGTTGGCGTAGGCCTCGACAGCAACGACCAGGACAGATACCCCGACGGTCACAAGCTGAACCACACGCGCACCTACATCGCGCCTTCCGTGCGCTGGCAGCCCAATGCAACGACCTCGTTGACCGTCTTTGCGGAGTACCTCAAGAACAACACGTCTGAAGACCCGTACTACCTCACCCAGGACTACGTTCTCTACCCCGTGAAGGTGGGCGACTACAGCTTCGGCCAGCTCAAGCAGAAACAGGCCGCCATCGGCTACCGCTTCGAAACGGCCCTGAACGACACCTGGACCCTCCGCCAGAACTTCCGCTACAGCAGGATCGACTTGAACAGGCGAGCGGTCTGGGCCGGCTCGCTCGGCGATGACCAGCGCACGCTCTCCCGCGTTGCCAGAAGCTGGAACGACCCCGTGAACCTGGCAACGCTCGACACCAACGTGCAGGGCAAGCTGCAGTACGGCTCCGTCCAGCACACGGTGCTGCTCGGTTTCGACTACACCGACCAGAACGGCAAGCAGCGGCGTTTCCGCGGCGCGGCACCAGACCTCGACGTGCTCGCACCCGTCTACGGCCAAGCCGTGGCAACGCCCACCATCCCGGTGACCGATCTGTCGCAGTCGACGCGCCAGATCGGCATCTACGCCCAGGACCAGATCAAGTTCGGCGACAAATGGGTCTTCACCGTCGGCGGCCGCCAGGATCAGGTACGCCAGAGCACCAGCAACTACCTGAGCGAGACCTTCACCCGGAAATCGGACAGTGCGTTCAGCGGCCGGGCAGGCCTTAGCTACCTGCTCGGCAACGGCTGGGCGCCCTACATGAGCTACACCACGTCCTTCCTGCCCAACAGCGGCGTCGACGCGAACAACCAGCCCTTCGATCCCAGCCGCGGCAAGCAGGTCGAGGTCGGCGTCAAGTTCCAGCCCGAAGGCACGCGCACCCTGTTCACCGCCGCGGCCTTCGACCTGCGCAAGACCAACGTGGTCACCTACGACCCGGCAACCTCCGAGGGGCGCCAGATCGGCAAGCAGCGCTCACGCGGCATCGAGCTGGAGGCCAAGGGCGAGCTCGCACCGGGCCTGAACATCGCTGCTGCCTACACCTGGCTGGACATGAAGGTGCTCGCCAGCGCCGATCCGGACGAAGTCGGCAAGATCCCGCCGCTCGTGCCCAAGCAGTCCGCCTCGGTGTGGCTCGACTACACCCTGGGCAACGGCCTGGGCTTCGGCGGCGGCGTGCGCTACATCGGCAAACGCCAGAACGACGAGTACAACACCACGTTCGAACGCGGCGTGACGCTCGTCGATGCGGCCGTGCACTACGAAACCGGCCCGTGGCGCTTCGCGCTCAACGTCTCCAACCTGGCGAACAAGAAGTACAACTCGATCTGCTACCACGGCGAGTGCTACCAGGGCACCCTGCGCGCGGCGACCCTGACCGCCCGGTACAAGTTCTGATCGATCAGCCTCGCCCCCCGCGTGAATGCGGGGGGCGAGGCCATCCATCAGCGCGCGCCTGCTGTCTCCCTGTCCTGCGCATCGCACATGGCCGCATGCAGATGACTCAACATCGCAGCGTGGCGCACGATGCCCTGATGGTCGGCATCCACTTCGACTGAAGCACGCGCTTCGCCGTCGAACTGCGACAGGAGCGCGGCCTTTTCCGCAGCCGCTCTCCCCTTCTTCCACCAGAAATGCGGCGCCACGTTCAGGCGCGGGAACGCGGCGATCTTTTCCGTGATCGCGTTCATGCGCCTGGTTGCAATGATCCCCTGGACGATGTCGGCCGTCTTCATGCTCATGCCGGCCGCGGCCACGATTTCTTCGACAGCGTCGCGCACGGTCTCGTCCGATGCTGAGCGGATCGGTTCGAACCTGTCGAGCATCGCGTCGACGGCTTCGCGGCCCATGCTGCCGTTCGCGGTGTCCAGAACGAAATCGCGGAAGTCCTGATACCAGCCGTCCGGATCGAAGCTCTCGTCCAGCAGGAAACTGTCGACCATGCCGAGGAAGGCGACCTCCACGCCCTCCTGCTCCAGCAGGCTGGCGACATGCACTGCAACAACCGCCCCCAGTGACCAGCCGACGATGCCAACGGCACCCTGCGGCCGCGTCTTGCGGATGAGATCGACGTAGTACCGGGCCATCTGCCCGATCGACTCCAGCCCGGTGATGTCGTCCGTGTAGCTCAGGCCGTAGACGGCACGCGAGTCTTCCAGGTGGTGCGCCATCGGCCGATAGTCGACCGGATGGCGCAGCCCGGGCGGCACGCAGAAGAGCGGCATCGCTTCTGCCGGCCCGGCATACGCGTTCAGCAACTGGACAGGCTGCGGAGTCGCCCCGATATCCAGCTGTGCAACCAGCCTGGCGATCGTCTGCTTCTGAAGCAGGTCCTGCAGGGAGATCTTCACGCCCAGCGCACGCGACTTGTTGATCCTGGCCAGCAGCCTGAGCGCGACAAGGGAATCGCCACCGAGCTCGAAGAAGTTGTCGTGGCGCCCCACGTGCGGCACGCCCAGCACCTGCCCCCAGATCGCTGCCAGTGCGCCCTCCACCAACCCCTGTGGCTCTTCGCCTGCCCGGGCCTCTCCGAACTCCGGCGCCGGCAACGCCTTGCGGTCGACCTTGCCATTGGCGTTCAGCGGCAATGTATCCAGCACCACCAGCGCCGCCGGCACCATGTAGTCAGGCAGCGCCGCGGCAAGACGTTCACGCAACACGGCTGTCTCGATGGCCTGCCCGGCGTGGGCGGAGACGTAGCCCACCAGTCGGGCTCCGCTTGCGGCATCTCGTGCCACCACCACCGCTTCGCGCACTTCGGGCTGCGCCAGGAGTTGCGCCTCGATCTCGCCCAGCTCGATGCGGAAGCCCCGCACCTTCACCTGGTGATCGATGCGGCCCAGGTACTCCAGTTGGCCCTCCGCATTCCAGCGAACGAGGTCGCCCGTGCGGTACAGCCGGGCGCCATCTTCCGTCGCAATAAAGCGCTCTGCGGTAAGGGCCGCCCTGTTGAGATAGCCGCGCGCAAGGTTGACCCCGCCCAGGTACAACTCTCCAGCCGCTCCTGCAGCTACCTGGTTGAGCTCCGCATCCAGCACATGCGCCTGGGTGTCGCTGATGGGTCGTCCGATCGGCACCTGGCTCCGCCCGTCATCCCGGCAGGTCCAGTGCGTCACGTCGATCGCGGCCTCGGTCGGGCCATAGAGGTTGCAGAGCACCGCCTGCGGCAGCCGCCTGAACACTTCGTTCTGTGCTTCGGCCGACAGGGCCTCGCCACTGCACACAATGCGCCGCAGACTGGTACAGGCCTCGATGCCCTCGTGGGCCAGGAAGGCCTGCAGCATCGAGGGCACGAAGTGCAGGATCGTGACCCGGTGCTGCCCGATCAAAGTTCGCAAACGTGCCGGGTCGCGGTGGTCGCCCGGAAGGGCAACCGCCAGGCGAGCGCCGAACATCAAGGGCCAGAGAAACTCCCACACCGACACGTCGAAGCTGAAGGGAGTCTTCTGCAGCACGGTGTCGTCCGCACCGAGTGCATAGGCTTGCTGCATCCAGGCAAGGCGGTTGTACAAGGCGCCATGACGGTTGGCGGCGCCCTTCGGCTTTCCGGTGGAGCCGGAGGTGTAGATGACGTAGGCGAGATTCTCGCCGCTCAACGCAATCTGCGGATTTGTCTCGGATTCGGCGCGAACGTCCAGCATGTCGAACGACAGCACCTGCACGGCCTCGGTGCCCGGCACGGTGAGATGGCTCTGCGTCAACACCAGCCCGATGCCGCTGTCGGCCACCATGTAGGCCAGCCGGTCCGCCGGGTAGTCCGGGTCCAGCGGCACGTACGCACCGCCTGCCTTCAGGATCGCCAGGATCCCCACCACCATCTCGATGGAGCGCTCCACCGCGATGCCCACCTTCGCCTCGGGCCTTACGCCAAGGCCGATCAGATGATGTGCGAGACGGTTCGCCCTCGCATTGAGCTGCGCGTAGCTCAGCGTCTCTTCGCCGAAGCTCAAGGCCGGCGCATCCGGGGTTCGTTGCGCTTGCCCTTCGATCAGCCGATGCACCGGTGTCGCGTTTTCATGGCGCTGCGTGTTCACACCCCACGCCGCGAGTTGCGCGCGCTCCGCCGCGCTGCAAAGATCGACACCCGAAAAGGCCTGCCCCGGATCGACCGTCAATGCCTCGAGCAGGCGCACGTACCAGCCTGCCAGTCGCGCCACCGTCGCCTCGCCGAAAAGGCCCGTGTTGTATTCGATCTGCGCGTGCGCCCGCGTCGGTTCGATGAAGAAATCCAGTGACAGGTCGAACTTGGCGCTCGCATTGCGGGTACCGATCTCCTCCGTGCGCGCGTCGCCGAACGCGAGGCCGGCAGCGCTGTCGCCCATCTGCACGCCGAACATCACCTGGAACAACGGATTGCGCGATGCGTCGCGCTTCACGTTGCGGCTGGCCAGCAGCGCCTTGAGGGGAAGATCCGCATGCTCCAGCGCGGACAACGAATCGCGCCGCACCCGTCGGCAGATTTCGAGCAGCGTGGCGCGCGGCTCGAGCCGCGCCCGGAACACCTGGGTCGTGATGAAAAAACCCACCAGATCGCGCACCTCGTCGCGATGGCGACCGGCATTGGCCACGCCGACGGCAAAGTCGTTCTGGCCGCTGTACCAGCCCAGCAGCATCTGCCACGTCGCGAGCAGGACCACGAAGGGCGTGCACTTTTCCGTGCGGCAGAACTTCTGCAACGCCACGGCCAGTGCAGGCTCCAGCTCGAAGCGATGCACGGCACCGTCGAAGGTCTGCCGCGAGGAACGAACCCCGTCCAGCGGCAGTTCCAGCGGCGGCACGTCGGCACCCAGATGGGTGTTCCAGTAGTTCAGCTGCGTCGCCAGGGCCTCGCCCTGCAGGCGTTCCCGCTGCCACAGTGCGTAGTCGGCGTACTGGACCGGCAAGGCCGGCAACCGCACGGCCGCGCCCGCGGCCAATGCCAGGCGGTAGGCTGAAGCGAGGTCTGCCGCGAGGATGGGGTTGGACCAGGCATCCGACACGATGTGATGCAGACAGACCGTCAGCACATGCTCTTCGTCCGACAGCCGGATCAACCTCGCCACCAGTGCGGGCGCGGCGCCCAGGTCGAACACGTGCAGGGCCATCTCGCTCGTCAGCGCATCGACACGCGCCTGCCGCACGGCCCCGGACTCCAGGGACAGGTCGAACCGCTCCAGCACGAACGTCACGTCCCGCACCATCTGCTGCATGGGCACGCCGTCTTTCTCGAAGAAGCGGGTGCGCAGGATGCCGTGGCGATCGATCACGGCCTGGAACGCCCGCTCGAGCGCATCCGCATCCAGCGGGCCCTGCAGGCGGAGCATCCTCGGCAGGTTGTAGGCCGTCAGCCCCGGCTCCAGGCGCTGCAGGAACCAGAGCTGCTCCTGCGCATGGGACAACGGCACCTCGTCGCCGTTCGACACTCGACGGCGGATTTCGTCGTCTTCCTCCGCCCACTCGTCTGCTGCCGAAATCCGCTGCGCCGCATCGGTGATGTTCATCACTGTTCCATCCTGCATATCAAACTGATCCCGAGTCCTTGAGGCGAGCTTGCTCGTGCGTGTGCGCCAGCAGTTCCATTCGCTCGACGTCCTGCTCCTCCAGCGCGCGAAGCGCCGCCGCCAGCGTGGCGACGGTGGGATGGTCGAACACCAGCCCCGGCGCGATATCGAGTCGCAGCAGCTTGCGGATGCGCGCCACCAGCTTGATCACGAGCAGCGAGTGCCCGCCCAGTTCGAAGAAGTCGTCTTCCACGCCGATGACGTCGCGCTGAACGAGGCTGGCCATGCACTGCGCCAGCACCGATTCGAGTGCGTCGCGCGGGGCCGTTGCCACCGGCTTCCGGTCATCGACCTTTGCTGCGGACAGCAACGACTGGCGATCGATTTTTCCGTTCGGCAGCCGCGCGAACTCCGCAACGAAGCTGCAGCGTGCGGGCACCATGTGCGCGGGCAGCAGCGTGCCCAGCCGCCCGGTCAGCGCCGAACGGTCGGCCTCCGATGCGAGCAACTCGTCTGCCACGACGAAGGCCCGGAGTTCGGTGTCGCCTCCGCCGGCCGGCAACGCCAGCACCACGGCCTGCCGTACGCCGGGCTGCGACAGCAACACCGCCTCCACCTCGGCCGGTTCGACACGAAAACCCCGGATCTTGACCTGGTCGTCAGCCCGCCCTGCCAGGCGGATGCCGCCCTCGGGCAGCACGCAGGCCAGGTCGCCCGTGCGGTAGAGCTTTTGCCCGGGCTGGAATGGATCGGCCACGAAAGCGCCTTCCACTTCCCGGTTCAGATAGCCGCGGCACAGCTGCGCACCGCCGACATACACCGCCCCCAGCGCACCGCTCGGCACCACGCGCAGGGACTCATCCAGTACATGGATGCGGTTGTTCGCCAGCACGCGCGACAGCGGCAGCACCGAAGACGAGGCGCCTTCTGCCGGCACACGATGCACCATCACACCCACCGTCGTTTCCGTGGGGCCGTAGTGGTTGTAGACCACGGTCTGCGGTGCGAGCCGCGCGATGCGCTCGATGAGCGAGCGCGGTGCGGCCTCACCGCCCAGCACCAGCGTGTCGGGCAGCTTCGGTGCATCGTCCTCGAGCAAGGCCTCCAGGTGGGAGGGCACCATCTTGAGTGCATCGATCCGGCGCTCGCGCATGAAGCCCGCGAAAGCGCGCGCATCCTTCACGTCGCCGGGGCCCGCCACGACGAGGCAGGCGCCGTTGTGGAACGCACCGAAGAGCGCCGTGTTGCCCAGGTCCGCGACGACCGAGCTGGTGAGCGCCCAGCGACGGCAGCGGCCCAGGTCCATGGCCGACGACACCGCCGCCACGTAGTTGAGCAATTGCCCTTGCTCGATCACCACGCCCTTGGGCGTTCCCGTCGAACCCGAGGTGTAGAGCACATAGGCCAGGTCACGCATCGCAGGCTGGTGTGCCGGTGCGCTGTCGGCAAAGCCGCCCCGGTCCATGTCACCGAGCGATACCTGCCGCCACGGTGCATCGCCGGGCGAAGCCGACCCGGTGGCATGGAGCACGAGCGACGGCACGGCGTCTTCCAGCACGGCCTGGCGGCGTGCAGCGGGCCATTCGGGGTCCAGCGGCAGGTAGCCCGCCCCGATGCGCCAACTCGCGAACATCGCTACCAGCAAGTCGACCGACCGCGGAAGGTTGAGCGCCACCAGCGCTCCGGCCGTGGCGCCCTTGGCCTGCAGCCAGTGCGCCATCCGGTTGATTCGCGCATCGAATTCGCGGTAGCTCAGAAGCACATCGCCTGCCTCCAGCGCGGGCGCGTCCGGCGTCGTCCGAGCCCAGCCGGCGACCTGCTCGGCCAGCGTGAGGGTTCCGAAGTCCACCTCCTCGCCACGGGCTGCGAGCAACAGCAATTCGCGCTCGCGCGAACCGACCAGCGCGAGGCTGCCAACCGTCGCGCGAGGCTGCGCCACGGCATCTTCGAGCAACGTGCCGTACTGCCACAGCAACCGCTCCACGGCCTGCGGTGAATAGCGCGATGCGTCCGCATGCACGGACAGCGTGAACGCCTGCCCGGCCTGGCCGACCTGCAGGGCCAGCTCAAAACAAGGCTGCGGCCCGGGCGCGGTGTCCACACGCCATGACACGGCGCCGTGCGACCGCACAGGCGCCTCGTCGAAACCGAAGCCCACGTCGAGGTGCGCGGAGATCGGCGGCGCATCGATTGCCCAGTACTCCTGCGCCTCGGTATGCGCCTCGACTGTTTTGCCCAGGCGCCCGATCCAGTCGGACAAGCGCTCTTCAGGCGCGACATCCACGACCACGGGCAGGATCTTCTCGAAAACGCCCACCGCTGCCTGCATCACTTCGTAGTTGCGCCGGCAATCGTTCTGCCAGCCGGCAACGAATGGCCGGTGGCCCGTCAGCCGGGCCACGAGCAGCCACCAAACGGCCTGCAGCAGCAAGTCGGTGCCGCACCCAAGCTGCCCGGCCACTTCCTGCATGCGGGCGGCGAGCGCCGCGTCAAGAGGAAGGTCGAGGCTGATGCGAGTCGATGTGCCTTCGCGCTCCCCGTCCGCCCGGGTGTTCAGGCGCGGCGCCTGCAACATGTCGGCGCGGTCGATGTAGGCATGCCAGTAGCCACGCCCGTCGGCCGCTTCGTCGTCGCTGTCGAGCTCCTGGCGCCATTCGACGAACTGCGCGTACTGGAAGACCTCGTCCGCATCGACGACCTGCCCCGTCAGGTAGGCCGTGGCAATCTGATCCAGCAAGCCCTGCAGGCTGCCCTTGTCCGCAGCGAACACGCTGGCAACCAGCAGGAGCTTGTGTCGTGTTTCGCCGAGCCGGGCGACTCCGATGCGCAGCAGCGCGCCGCTCGCGACATCCAGCGGCTCTTCCGTACACACGGCGATCCAGTCGGCCAGCGCGGCGGCACTGTCGTCATTGCCGCGAAGGTCGATTTTTTTCAGGCCCGGCATTACCGCCGCATCGAGTGCCTGTTGCCGCAGGCCCCGGAAGCCGGGAACCTGCAACACAGCCGAGCGCAGCGCCACATGGGCCTGCACCACCGACTGCACCGCAGCCTGCAGGCGCGCCGCATCGAGCTCGCCGTCAAGATCGGCCAGCAGCACGAGCTTGGGCGCGCCGGTCGCGGCCTGTTCTCCGTGCTGAGCCCAGATGGCCCGCTGCTCCGGGCTGAGCGGCAAAGCGGAACTCGTGGTTTCAAGGATGGCAGCCATGGCTTCAACCCTCGGACACAACGGGTTGCTGGGCAGCGCGGTCGAACATCGCGCCCATGGCGACCACGATCTTGCGCGGCCCCTCGTACGGGTCCCGCGCGTGTGCCGCGAGCATGTTGTCGAGCATCACCACATCGCCCTGGCGCCAGTCGAAGCGCACGGCGCAGGCCTCGTAGGCACGGCCGACGATCGCCATGGTCTCATCATCGATCGGCGTACCGTCGCCATAGGTCACGTGCCGCGGCAGGCGATCCAGGCCTCCGGCCATGACCAGCAAGTCTTCGCGCACGTCCGCCTCCAGGCAACTCACATGGTGCAGCTGGATCTGGTTGAAGAAAACGCGCTCGCCCGTGACGGGGTGCGTGATCACCGCCGGGCAACGGGTGCGGGTCTGCAGGGTTTCCTCGTCCAGCCAGCGCCAGGCGGTGCCCGTCAGTGCGAGACGCGCCTCGACCTCCGCCTTGCTGTCGGTCTTGAAGAAGTCCTGCCAGCTCACGTCGAACCGGGGCACGAAGGTGCGCACGTACAACAGCTCCTTGCGCTCGAACTCCGCCACCATGTCGGCCGGCAGCTGGCGCAGCATCTCGCGGCAATCGACGATGGGCGTGGCGCCGCCCACGGGCGAAGGCAGCTCGCAGAAGAACCACTGCTTGCGCGGCCAGCGGTCGAGGTGCGAGCTCTCGTTGTGATACAGGATCATCTGGCGCTCGGGATACGGCGTCGAGCGATAGGTGTTGCGTCCGCCTTCCTTCTTCGGCAGGTCGCCGTAGCCGCCGTAGAGCTCGGGCTCGATCACTTCTGCAAAAGCCTCGAATTCCTGCGGCGTACGCAGGCCGAAATTGCGCAGCAGGATGCCGCCGTGCTTGCGCAGGCTGGCCTCGATGTAGTCGCGCTGCTCCCGGGCCCATGCCACCGCGTCGATGTCGCTGCTCGTGGCCTCGATGACCAGCGGAAAGGCCCGTTGGTCCGACAGGAAGGACGTACGCACGGGCGAGCGCGGTGCCGACTGGACGTCGCGGTCCTTGTCCGCGAATTTCTTGAGCTTCTGCAGTTTGCCCAGCGCAGGCGAAGTAGATGACATGGTTTTTCTTTCCGGGTTGGATTGAATGACGAAACTCTCCAGCACGCCGTTGGGTGCCGCGACAACCTGCTGCAGGAGATCGCGCCACGCGGCGGATGCGCGTTCGATGGTTTCGCGCACATACAGGCTGGAAGCAAAGGTCCACTCGGCCCGCAGGCCGCTCTCGTTCTCGCTCACGAAGACCGCGAGGTCGAACTTCGATGTCGTTCCGGGTTTCGCGATCGGCTCGATGACGACACCCGGGATCTCGAAGCGTTCTTCGGGCGTGTTCTGCATGACGAACAGAACCTGCACCAGCGGGTTGTGCTGGCGGCTGCGGGGCGCGCCGACCAGCTCGACGATCTGGTCGAAAGGCACGTCCTGGTGCTCGAAGGCCGACAGCGTGCTCTCCTTGACCGTCGAGAGCCACTGTGCGAATGGCAGCGCGGGCAAGAGCCGGGAACGCAACGGCACCACGCTGACAAAAAAGCCGATCAGGTCTTCGAGCGCCGGATGGTCGCGCCCTGCAACGTCGGTGCCGACCACCAGGTCGTCCGACGCGGCCTGCCGGTGCAGCACGAGCAGGAAGGCCGACAGCAGCAACACATAGAGCGAGGTCTTCTGCTCCCGCGCCAGGCCCTGCAGCGCCTGCGCGAGTTCGCGCCCGATGTCGATGCCGACCGTGTCGCCCGCCACCGAAGCCACGGGGGGCCGGGTGCGATCGGGTTTGAGTGTGGAAACGGCGGGAGCAGCATCGAGGTAGTCGCGCCAGAACGCGGTGTCTTGCGCAAGGTTCTGCGCGAGCTTGCGGTGGTGCCAGTCGGCGTAGTCCGCGTACTGGATCGCGAGCGGTGCAAGGGGTGAGCCACGCCCCTCCCGCAGCGCCGCATAGAGGGCCATGAAGTCCTGGATGAAGACGGCTTCCGACCAGCCGTCGAACACGATGTGATGCACGCACAGAAGCAGCACGTGCTCCTCGGGCTGCAAGCGCAGCACGGCCGCCGCAAAGGCCGGGCGAGTGGTCAGGTCGAACGCGGTGCCCGCATGCACGGCGAGCGCGTCGTTCATCGCTGTCGCCCGGAACTCGCCCGACAGGTGCGAAATATCCGTCAACGGAACGACGAGCTCGCTCTCTGGCGCGATGCGCGCCACGGGGTCGCCGTCGTCGTTCTCGGGGAAGCAGGTCCGCAGCACTTCGTGCCGCTGCACGATGGCATCGAGCGTGGCCCGCACCAGATCGACATCGAGCGCTCCCGACAACCGCAGCGCCGCCGAGATGTTGTAGGCCGAGTGCTTGCCGGTCGATCCGTCCGACAGCCGGTTCACCAGCCACAAGCGCTGTTGCGCGGGCGAGAGCTTCATGTCGGCCATGCGCTCGACCGGTTGCAGCACCGGTGCCTGGCTGGACAACGGGGTGCCATGCCTCGCCTGCCGGGCGACATTCGCAAGGTCTCGAAGCACCGGGTGCTCGAATATCTTGCGCAGCGGCAACTCGAAGCCGCCGTCGACGCGTGCCCTCGACGCGAGTTGTGCGGCCAGCAGGGAGTGCCCGCCGAGCTCGAAGAAGCTGTCATGCCGCCCCACGCGTGCAACGCCCAGCACCTCGGCCCAGATCGCAGCCAGCTTTTGTTCCACCTCGCCTTCGGGCGCCTCGTATGCGCGGTCGCTCGTGAACTCCGCCTCCGGCAGTGCCTTGCGGTCGACCTTGCCGTTTCCGTTCAAAGGCAGGCGGTCGAGCACGACGATGACGGCCGGCACCATGTAGTCGGGCAGCACCACCGCGAGCCGGTCGCGCAGCATCGCCACCTCCATCGCCTGCCCCACCTGCAATGCGATGTAGGCGACCAGGGATGCGCCACCCGCGCCTTCGCGCGCCACCACCACGGCCTCGCGCACTTCGGACTGCGCCAGCAGCTGCGCCTCGATCTCCCCCAGTTCGATGCGGAAGCCCCGCACCTTCACCTGGTGGTCGATGCGGCCCAGATACTCCAGCTGCCCTTCAGTGTTCCATCGCACCAGGTCGCCCGTGCGGTACAAGCGCTGACCGTCTTTCGCCGCAACGAAGCGCTCGGACGTCAGGCCCGCGCGCTGGAAGTAGCCGCGCGCCAGGCCGATGCCGCCCAGGAACAGTTCGCCCGGCACACCTACCGGCGCCGGGTTCAGGAATCCGTCCAGCACATGGAGCGTTGTGGCCGCAATCGGTCCGCCGATGCGAGGCCTGCCGCGAACCTCGGCCGCCGTCGACCAGATGGTCGTTTCGGTGGGGCCGTACATGTTCCAGAGCTCGACACCGATCGCCCGCAGGTCTTCCGCAAGGTCTTCCTGCAGCGCTTCTCCACCGCACAGGCCCTTGAAGTTCGCAAGCTGGCCACCATTCCATCCGGTAGCCCGCAGAAGCCGCCAGCCCGCGGGCGTGGACTGAAGCACCGTGGCGCCGCAGTCATCCATCAGTTTCCCGAGCGCACTGCCGCTTCGCACCACATCCCTCGATGCCAGCACGAGGCGCGCACCGCTGAGCAGCGGCAGATACAGCTCCAGGGCGGCGATGTCGAACGACAGGGAGGTGACCGCGACCAGCACGTCGTCCTGCGTCATGCCCGGTGCGTCTTTCATGCTCAGCATGAAGTGGCTGAGCGACAGGTGCCGCACCATCACGCCCTTCGGTTTTCCCGTGGAGCCGGAGGTGTAGATGACGTAGGCCAGGTTCTCGCCGCCGAGCGCGATCTGCGGGTCTGCATCGGAGCAGCCGCCGGTGTCCAGCGTGTCCAGTGCCAGTACCTGCAGCGCCTCGGCGCCCGGCACCAGGGCTCTCAGGTGACTCTGTGTGAGCAGCAGCGCGATGCCGCTGTCAGCCACCATGTAGGCCAGCCGGTCTACCGGGTACTCCGGGTCCAGCGGCACATACGCACCGCCGGCCTTCAGGATCGCGAGCACGCCGACCACCATGTCGATGGAGCGCTCCACTGCAATCCCCACCTTCGTCTCCGGCTTCACGCCCAGGGCGATCAGATGATGCGCGAGGCGGTTGGCTCGCGCATTGAGTTCGCCGTAGCTCAGCATCTCGTCGCCGAAGACCAGCGCCACCGCGTCGCGATGTGCCGCGACCTGTCGCTCGATCAGCCGGTGCACCGGCACATCCTCGGTGTACCGCACAGCGTTTTCACCCCACGCGGCAAGCTGGCGCTGCTCGCCATCGGACATCACCCCGAGTTCGCAGACCGGCCAGTCGGGCTGCAGCGACAGGCCCTGCACGACGGCCTCGACAGCTGCAACCATCAGGTCGCACACGCGCCCGGCATCCACGGCCTCGTGAATCTGCGCGACCAACCCGAAGCCCTCGCCCAGGTCGTCCACCGACATCTCGATCGGGTAGTTGGTGCGCTCCCTGCTGCCGAGGATCTCCATGCCCTCCCAGAGCGGGCCCTTCTGCGCCGCCTTGCCCTGCTGCGCGCCGTAGCGGTAGTTCAGCAGCGCCGTGAACAGCGGCATCCGCTCCGGCAGTCCGCTGCAGCGCTGGGCCAGCGAGAGGCTGGCGTATTCGTGATGCATCAGCTCGATCAGTGCCGCATGCGTCTGGCGCACGCATGCCTGCACGCCTTGCGTTCCCAGCCGAACGCGCACGGGCAGCGTGTTGATGAACATGCCCAGCGCCCGGTCGGCATTCGCGCCGCCCTGCATGCGGCCGAACAGCACGGTGCCGAACACCACGTCGTCCCTGCCCGTGGTCTTGCTCACCACCAGCGCCCAGGCCAGGTGGAACAGCGCCGCGGCGCTCACGCCATGTCTCTGTGCCTGCCGCCTGACCTGCAACGCGAGTCGGGCGTCCAGCGCGAGCGAGGTTTCGCGCACGCGGGTGCCGTCGCCCTGCACGTCGAGCAGACCGAACGGCGCTGTCGGCTCCTCCACATCGGCGAGCATCCGGCTGAAGAAAGCCTTGTGCTCGGCCTGGCTCACGTCCAGCCTGGCCTGCCCGACGAAGCGCCGGAACGGCACAGGCGTCGACAGCTCGGCCTTTCGCCCTTGCTGGATCAGCGCGATTTCCTCGACGACCAGCTCCAGCGTGGTGTGGTCCACCACCAGGTGGTGGTTCGCCAGTTGAAGGAGCCAGCGGCCGTTGTCCGTGTCGTGAGCGGCGATGGCCCTGAGCATCGGTGCCTTGCGCACGTCGATGCGGTAGCGGGCCGGGTCGACGTGCGCATCGAGCCGCGCGGCCGCGCTCAAGTCGCCCTGCCCGGCATCTGCCAGCCACTGGAGCTCGAGCAACGCCTTGCGATGCACCACCTGCACCGGTTCGGGCAGGTCTTCCCACATCACGGCCGTTCGCAGGATGTCATGGCGCGCAATCACTTCGTTGAAGCTGGCGACGAAGTGCTCGAGCCTTTCGCGGCTCTCGAAACTCAGGCGGTTCAGCGTGATGTACGCGTCGCCCTCCGTCTGCAGCATGTGGTGGAAGAGCATCCCCTCCTGCATCGGCACCAGCGGGTAGATGTCTTGTACGTTGGCCGCCCCGCCCGGCACCGCCGCCTCGATGCGCGCAATCTGCCGCGCATCCAGCGCCACAAGCGTCAGCATCTCCGGCTGGATCGCCCTGCAATCCGCCGGAATGCCGTTGGGCGGAACAATCACTTCCCGCCGCACCGGCTCCTGCGCCAGCGCCTGCGCGAAGGCGCCGAGCCGGGGCTGCTGGAACAGCGTGCGCACCTGTGCCGCCCAGCCCTGGGCGCGCATGCGCTCCAAAAGCCGCAGCGCCAGCAGCGAATGGCCGCCGAGTTCGAAGAAGCTGTCCTGCCGCCCCACGCGCGCCACGCCCAGCACCTCGGCCCAGATCGACGCGAGCTTCTCTTCCACCTCGCCCTCGGGCGCTTCGTACGCCTGCTCGCTCGTGAATTCCGCGGCCGGCAGCGCCTTGCGGTCTACCTTGCCGTTCGTGTTGAGCGGCAATCCTTGCAGCACGACGATTGCCGCGGGAACCATGTAGTCGGGCAGCGCCTGGCCCAGTTGCTCCTTCAGCTGCGCAACGTCGATCGCCCGGTCGGCATGCGGCGATACGTAGCCCACCAGCCTCGTGCCGGCGGGGCCTTCGTCGGCCACCACAACCGCCTCGCGCACTTCGGACAGCGCCAGCAACTGCGCCTCGATCTCTCCCAGCTCGATGCGGAAGCCCCGCACCTTCACCTGGTGGTCGATGCGGCCCAGGTACTCCAGCTGCCCCTCGTTGTTCCAGCGCACAAGGTCGCCCGTGCGGTACAGCCGCTCTCCGTCCGCTCCCGCGACGAAGCGCTCCGACGTCAGGCCAGCCCTGTGCAGGTAGCCGCGCGCGAGGCCGGCGCCGAAGACATGCAACTCGCCGGCCACGCCGACCGGCACCGGGTTCAGATGCGCATCGAGCACCCGCAGCCCGAGGTCCGGAATGGCAAGGCCGACCGGACTGCGCTGCCGGCCCAGGTCTGCCGCCGTGATCCGCCGGTAGGTCACATGCACCGTCGTCTCGGTGATCCCGTACATGTTGACCAGCTGCGGGCTTTCCTCTCCATGGTGCTCGATCCACCGGCGCAGCCGCTGCGGGTCCAGGGCCTCACCGCCGAAGATCACCGCGCGCAGCGCCAGGCGTTCCTGGCCAGCCTCGTAGGCCTGCGGCAGGCTGATCAACTGGCCGAACGCCGAAGGCGTCTGGTTGAGCACCGTCACCCGCTGCGCCCGCAGCAGTTGCAGGAAGTCTTCGGGCGACCGGCTGACCCAGAACGGCACGATGACCAGCTTGCCGCCGGTGCACAGCGCGCCGAAGATTTCCCACACCGAGAAATCGAAGGCATAGGAATGGAAAAGGGTCCAGGTGTCCTGCCGGCCGAACCCGAACCAGGCATCGGTGGCGCCGAGCAGCCGCGTCACGTTGCGATGGCTCATCTGCGCGCCCTTGGGCCTGCCGGTGGAGCCCGAGGTGTAGATCACGTAGGCGAGGTTCTCGCCGTGCAGCGCGACCTGCGGGTCGCTTGCGGGCTGTGCGTCCAGGTCGAGGGTGTCGAGCGCCAGCAAGCGCAATCCCTCGGCGCCCGGCACCTGCGACTGCAGATGGCTTTGCGTCAGCAGCAACGCAACGTCGCTGTCCTGCGCCATGTAGGCCAGCCGCTCCGCGGGGTACTCCGGGTCCATCGGAACATAAGCGCCACCGGCCTTGAGGATGCCAAGCAGCCCCACCACCATTTCCATGGAGCGCTCCACCGCGATCCCCACCTTCGTTTCCGCCTTGACGCCCAGCGCGATCAGGTGGTGCGCGAGGCGGTTGGCCCTGGCGTTGAGTTCGCCGTAGCTCAGCATCTCGTCGCCGAACACCAGCGCTGCCGCTTCGGGCTGCTGCGCAGCCTGCCTTTCGATCAGCCGGTGCACCGGCGTCGCATCCGGAAAGCTTTGCGAATTGGCACCCCAGGCCGCGAGCTGCGCCCGTTCGGCTTCGCTCAACAACGTCACCTCGCCCACGGCCTGTTCGGGGTTGTCCGCCAGCGCCTGCAGCACCGCCAGGTAGTGGCCGGCCATGCGCTCGATGGTCGAGGCATCGAACAGCTCCGCCGCATAGCTGAACTTCGCATGCAGCCGGCCGTCGGGGCTCTCGTCGGTGACCAGCATCAGCTCGAACTGCGCGGCCTGGGCACCCAGGTCGTAGGGCTCCAGCGCAAGCCCCGTCAGCCCCTCCAGTCCGGAGAAATCCGCGCGCTGATGATTGAACAGCACCTGGAACAGCGGCTGGATTCCCGGAATGCGCTCGGGCTGCAGTGCCTCGACCAATTGCTCGAACGGCAGGTCCTGGTGCATCTGCGCGCCCAATGCCGCCTCGTGCGTCTGCGCCAGCACCTGCAACAGGCTGGTGCGGTTGTCGACCACGGCGCGCAGCACCTGCGTGTTGACGAAAAAGCCGACGACGCCTTCAGTCTCCACACGGTGGCGATTCGCAATCGGCACGCCCACGCGAATGTCTTGCTGGCCGCTGTAGCGACCGAGCAGCACCTGGAAGCCGGCCAGCAGCACCATGAACACCGTGCCCCCCTGGCTCCGGGCCCGCTTCTGCAGGCCCTGAACCAGCGACACGGGCAACTCGACCCGATGGGCGGCCGCGCCATACCGGGCATCGGGCCTTCGGGCGCGGTCGAGCGGCAGTTGCAGCACCGGCTGCGTCGCGCCGAGCTGCGCCTTCCAGTAGGCGAGCTGGCGCTCCTGCTCGCCGGCCTCCAGCCAGTGGCGCTGCCACACGGCGTAGTCGGCGTACTGGATCGGCATTGCCTGCAACGCCACCGCTTCGTGCTGCACACAGGCGCGGTACTGCGCCACAAACTCGTCCACGATGATCTGCAGCGACCCACCGTCCGAGACGATGTGGTGCATCACCAGCACCAGCACGTGCGCTTCAGGCGCCAGGCGGATCAGCGCCACCCTCATCAGCGGTCCTTGCGTCAGGTCGAAGGGCGCGTTGCCGATGCGGTGTGCTGCTTCGCGGGCCATGGCTTCGCGGGCGTCGGCGTCCGTCAGGCTGAGGTCCAGCAGCGAGAAGTCGAGTTCGCCGTCTTCGCGAATCACCTGCTCGGCGAGCCCGTCGGCATCGGCGCGAAACACCGTACGCAACGATTCATGGCGTGCCACCAATGCCTTGAAGCTCGTGCGTACCGCGTCCACATCGAGCGCTCCAGTGAGCTTGAGCGCGTCGCTGATGTGATAGGCCGTGCTCTGCGGATCGAGCTGCCACAGGAACCACTGGCGCTGCTGCGCGTAGGAGACATGGCAGCGGTCCTGCGCCGCGTCTTCGCGCGGGAGGATGGGAAACTGGTCGAGCGTCAGGCCCTTGGAACGGATCCCCTCGTACACCACGCGGCGCTGCTCGGTCGACAGCCGGGAGAAGCGCTCGGCGATGCGACGGGTTGCTGTGGTTTCCATCAAACGGTCTCCATGCTGTCGATCAGCGAATCGATTTCTGAAAGGGCCTGGACCACGGGGCTGTCCCGAAGGGCCTCGGCGATCCGGGCGGCCATGGCGGCCAGGGTCGGGTACTGGAAGACGTCGCGGATCGTGAGTTCGCTTTGCATGGCGGCATGCAGGCGCGCCACCAGCCGCGCGGAAAGCAGCGAGTGCCCGCCAAGCTCGAAGAAGTTGTCGTTGCGCCCCACGCGCTCGACACCCAGCACCTCCGCCCAGATGGCGGCGAGCTTCTCTTCGGTCTCGTCCCGTGGCGCCTCGTACGCGCTGCACGCAGTGAACTCCGGCGCCGGCAGCGCCTTGCGGTCCACCTTGCCGTTCGCGTTCAGCGGCAGTGCGTCGAGCACCACCAGCACCGCGGGCACCATGTAGTCGGGCAGCGCCTCGCCGAGACGCTCGCGCAGCACGGCGGTGTCGATGTCCTGCCCCGACACATAGCCCACCAGCCGGGTCCCCGCAGGGCCGTCGTTCGCAACAACCACGGCTTCGCGCACCTCCGGCTGCGCCAGCAACCCTGCCTCGATCTCGCCCAGCTCGATGCGGAAGCCCCGCACCTTCACCTGGTGGTCGATGCGGCCCAGGTACTCCAGTTGGCTCTCCACGTTCCAGCGCACCAGGTCGCCCGTGCGGTACAGCCGCTCTCCGTCTTCCGCTGCGATGAATCTTTCTGCCGTCAGGCCCTTGCGGTTCAGGTAACCGCGCGCCAACCCGGCACCCGAGACGTACAGCTCGCCTGCCACGCCCAGCGGCACCGGGTTGAGCTGCCCGTCGAGCACCCGAAGCCCCAGGTCCGGGATCGCGATGCCCACCGGACTGTGCGCCTCGCCGACGTCCGCAGCGGTGATGCGCCGCCAGGTCACGTGCACCGTGGTCTCGGTGATGCCGTACATGTTGATCAGCTGCGGGCTGGCGTCGCCGCGGTGCTCTATCCACCCGCGCAGGCGCTGCGGATCCAGCGCCTCGCCGCCGAAGATCACCGTGCGAAGCGCCAGGCCGCCTTCATGGGCCTGGGGCAGGCTGGTGAGCTGACCGAAGGCGGAGGGCGTCTGGTTGAGCACCGTGACGCGCTCCTTGCGCAGCAGCTGCAGAAAGTCTTCAGGCGAGCGGCTCACCCAGAACGGCACGACCACCAGCTTGCCGCCGGTGCACAGGGCGCCAAAGATCTCCCACACGGAGAAGTCGAAGGCGTAGGAATGGAACATCGTCCACACGTCTTCTGGGCCGAAGCCGAACCACGCGTCGGTGACGCTCAACAGGCGGCTCACGTTGCGATGGCACAGCTGCGCACCCTTGGGCCGGCCCGTGGAGCCCGATGTGTAGATGACGTAGGCGAGGTTCTCACCGTGCAGTTCGACCTGCGGGTCGTGCGACGGCTCCTCGGACAGGTCGAGCGTGTCCAGCGTCAACACCTGCAGCGCTTCGGTGCCGGGCACCTGCAGATGGCTCTGCGTGAGCAGCAGGGCGATGCCACTGTCGCCGACCATGTAGGCCAGCCGGTCGGCCGGATATTCCGGATCCAGCGGCACGTAGGCACCGCCGGCCTTCAGGATCGCCAGGATGCCCACCACCATTTCGATGGAGCGATCCACCGCAATGCCCACCTTGGTCTCGGGCCGCACGCCCAAGGCGATCAGCCGGTGTGCGAGGCGGTTGGCTTGTGCATTGAGCTCGGCGTAGCTGAGCGTCTGCTCGCCGAAGGACAGCGCAGACGCTTCGGGATGCGCCCGAACCTGCTTCTCGATCAACCGATGAATCGGCTCACTCGTTTCAGCCGCCCGCTTTCGCGCACCCCATGCCGCCAGCTGCGCATGCTCGGCTTCGCCGAGCAATGCCACGTCGCCTACCGGCTGTTCGGGGTGATCGGCCAGGGCGGACAGCACCGCGAGGTAGTGGCCCGCCATGCGCTCGATGCTTCGAGGCTCGAACAGTTCCGCCGCGTACCGCAGGCTCGCTCGCACACTGCCATCGGCGCTTTCAGTGGTTTCCAGCGTCAGTTCGAACTGCGCGGCCTGCGCGCCCAGGTCGCACTCGGTCAGCGTGAGGCCGGGCAGGTTCTGCAGCGCCTTCAGGTCGCCGCGCTGGTGATTGAACATGACCTGGAACAGCGGACTGGTGCTCAGGCTGCGCTCGGGCTGCAGCGCCTCCACCAACTGCTCGAACGGCAGGTCCTGATGGGCCTGTGCGCCGAGCGCGGCTTCCCTGGCGCGCATCAGCACCTGCGTCAGGCTCTCGCGGCCGTCCAGCATGTTGCGCAGCACCTGCGTGTTGACGAAGAAGCCGATCACGCTTTCGGTTTCGGCGCGGTGGCGGTTGGCAACCGGCACGCCCACGCGAATGTCGGGCTCGCCGGTGTAGCGGCTGAGCAGTACCTGGAAGCCCGCAAGCAAGCCCATGAACAGCGTCGCGCCCTGGCCCTGCAGGCGCCGGTGCAGCCGCTGCACGAGATCGCCCGGCAGTTCGAATCCATGCCGCACGGCGCTGTATCGGCCATCGGCCTTTCTTGCGTGGTCGGTGGGCAGTTGCAGCACGGGCTGCTCGGTGCCGATGTGCTGCGTCCAGTACGCCAGCTGGCGGTCGCGCTCGCCGGCTTCCAGCCAGTCGCGCTGCCATGCGGCGTAGTCGGCGTACTGGATCGGCAATGGAGGCAACTCTGCAACCGAGCCTTGCACGCGTGCGCTGTACTGCGCCACGAATTCGTCGACGATGACCTGCATCGACCAGCCGTCGGACACGATGTGGTGCATCACCACGACGAGCATGTGCTCCTCGGGCGCCAAGCGGATCAGGCCTACGCGCAGCAGCGGGCCTTCGCCCAGGTCGAAGGGCGTGTGGCTCAGGCGCAGGGCTTCTTCCCTGCTGCGCGCTTCGCGTTCCTGCCCGGTATGCAGCGCCGCGAGATCGACCATGGCGATGTCCAGCGCTCCGGCTTCTCGGATGAGTTGCCGGGCCAGGCCTTGCGCGTCGGCGCGGAACACTGTGCGCAGGGACTCGTGGCGCTGCACCAGCGCGTTGAAACTCGCGCGCACGGCCTCTACATCGAGCTTGCCTTCCAGCTTCAGTGCGCCGCTGATGTGATACGCGGTGCTTGCGGAGTCGAGCTGCCACAGGAACCACTGGCGCATCTGCGCGTGAGACAGCGCGAGGGTGCCGGCGCGCTGCGTTGTCGTCAGTACGGGAATCGCCGGTGACTGTGAAGCGTGATCGATCCTGATGGCATGGGCGATGCGCGACAGGCTCTGGTGTTCGAAAACCTGTCGGGGATTCAGTTGCACGCCGGCCCTGGCGGCGCGCGCCGCTACCTTGAGGCTGAGGATGGAGTCGCCGCCAAGTTCGAAGAAGTTGTCGTTGCGGCCCACGCGGGCGACGCCGAGCACTTCGGCCCAGATCGTTGCGAGCGCTTGCTCGACCTCGTCCTCCGGCGCCTCATACGCCCTGTCGCTCGTGAACTCCGGTGCTGGCAGCGCCTTGCGGTCTACCTTGCCGTTGGCGTTCAGCGGCAGGGCTTCCAACATGACGATAACGCTGGGCACCATGTAGTCGGGCAGTGCTTCTGCAAGGCGCTCTCGCAGCGTGGCTGTGTCTATGCCTTGGCCCGAGACGTAGCCCACGAGCCGCGCTCCTGCGGGGCCTTCGTTCGCAACGACCACCGCTTCGCGTACTTCCGGCTGCGCCTGCAACTGCGCCTCGATCTCCCCCAGTTCGATACGGAACCCCCGCACCTTCACCTGGTGGTCGATGCGCCCCAGGTACTCCAGCTGCCCCTCGTTGTTCCAGCGCACCAGATCGCCCGTGCGGTACAGGCGGCTTCCGTTGGCCGCTGCGATGAAGCGCTCTGCCGTCAGTGCTGGTCGCTTCAGGTAGCCCCGTGCGAGGTTGATGCCCCCCAGGTACAGCTCACCCGCCACGCCCGCCGGCACCTCGTTCAGGCTGGCGTCCAGCACATACGCCTGCGTCTCGCTGATCGGCCGGCCAATCGGCACCTGGCTGCTGCCGTCGTCCCGGCACGTCCACTGGGTGACGTGGATCGTCGTCTCCGTCGGCCCGTACAGGTTCTGCAGCGTGGCGCCGCTCAGGCGCTGAAGTGCTTCTCTTTGCGTGGCTGCCGGCATGGCCTCGCCACCGCAGATGATGTGCTTGAGCTTCGTCGTTGCTTCGATGCCCTCGTAGGCCAGGAAGGCCTGCAGCATCGAGGGCACGAAGTTCAGTGTCGTGATCTGGTGCTTCTGGATGAGTTCGACCAGGCGCACCGGGTCGCGGTGATCGCCCGGGTTGGCAATGACCAGTCTTGCCCCTGAGGTCAATGGCCAGAACATCTCCCAGACCGACACGTCGAAGCCGAAGGGGGCCTTGTGCAGGACCGTGTCTGCACCTGCGAGGGTGTAGAACTCCTGCATCCAGGCCATGCAGCTGAACAGCGAGCAATGGCGGATGGCTGCACCCTTGGGGCGGCCTGTGGAGCCAGAGGTGTAGATGACGTAGGCCAGGTGTTCGCCGTGCAGGCTGACTTGCGGATCGGCCTCGGACTCGGACGCTGTATCGAGGGTGTCGAGTTCCAGCACCTGCAATGCGTCGGCATTAGGTATGAGATTGCGAAGATGGCTCTGGGTCAGCAGCAATGCGATGCCGCTGTCTTCGACCAAGTAGGAAAGGCGGTCTGCGGGGTACTCGGGGTCAAGGGGCACGTAGGCGCCGCCTGCCTTGAGCACGGCAAGGATGCCTACCATCATTTCTGTGGAGCGCTCCACGCAGATGCCCACCAGCACATCGGGGCCTGCGCCCATGCCGATCAGGCGGTGGGCAAGGCGATTCGCCCGGGCATTGAGTTCGCCATAGCTCAGGGCTTCGTCGCCGAACACCAACGCGGGCGCATCCGGGCGGTGCTTCGCATGCGCCTCGATCTGGCGATGCACGGGCTGTGCGCCTTCGTGGCGGCGCGGGTTCTCGCTCCACGCCACAAGCTGCGCGCGCTCCGCCGCCCCTACCAGCGCCACATCGCCCACTGCCAGTTCAGGCTCGGCAGCCAATGCCTCCAGCACCGCCACGTAGTGCCCAGCCATCCGCTCGATCGTCTCTCGATCGAACAGCTCCGCAGCGTAGAGAAAGGTCGCATCGACCCGACCGTCTTCGAGCTCCAGCGTCTGCAGCGTCAGTTCGAACTGCGCGTCCTCTTCCTCGAAGTCCAGCCGCTGAACCGATACGCCCGGCCATTCGGCCAGCGAGCGATGGTCGCGCCGCACGTGGTTGAACATCACCTGGAACAGCGGGTTGGCACTCAGGCTGCGTTCGGGCCGCAACGCACCGACCAACTGCTCGAACGGCAGGTCCTGATGGGTCTGCGCGCCGATGGCAGTGTCACGCGTCTGCACCAGCAACTCGGCCAGCGTCGTGCGCGCGCCGATTTTCGAACGCAGCACCTGCGTGTTGACGAAGAAGCCGACGACGCCCGCCGTCTCCGCGCGGTTGCGGTTGGCAATGGGCACGCCGACGCGCGCATCGGTCTGCCCCGCGTGCCTGAACAGCAGTGCATTGAAGCCCGCGAGCAGCGCCATGAACAGCGTCGCGCCCTGCCCTTGGGCCTGCTGGCGCAGCCGCACGACGGTGTCGGCCGGCAGCGCGATGGTGACGCGCGCCGAGCCGTAGCGGCCATCGGCGTTGCGCGGGCGATCGGTGTGCAGCGAGATCACCGGCTGCTCGGTGCCCAGGTGATCGCGCCACCATGCGAGCTGGCGCTCGCCCTCGCCGCCGTCGAGCCACTGGTTCTGCCAGACGGCGTAGTCGGCGTACTGCACCGTCAGTGCGGGCTGCGCTGCCGGCTGCCCCTGCACGCGCGCGGCGTACTGCGCGGCCAGCTCGTCCAGCGTGAGCTGCACGGACCAGCCGTCGGACACGATGTGATGCATCACGACCAGCAGCCGATGCGTTTGCGCGCCGGTCTTCAGCAGCACGGTGCGCATCAGCGGGCCGCGCGTGAGGTCGAAAGGCTCGGTGCGAATGCTGCGCACCTCGTGCTGGATGGCTGCCTCGCACGCTTCAGTGTCGAGCGCGCTCAGGTCGATGCACGGCAGTTCAACCGTCAAGGTCTCAAGAATGACCTGCTCCGCCTCGCCGTCGCCTTCCTCGCGGAACACGGTGCGCAGCGACTCGTGGCGGTCGACCAGCGCCTGCATGCTCGCGCGCAGGGCCTCGGTGTCCAGTTGCCCCGTGAGCACCAGGCCGCCGCTCAGGTGATAGGCGGTGCGGGCCGGGTCCAGCTTCCACAGGAACCACTGCCGGCGCTGGGCAAAAGACAGCGGCGCCCGGTCCTTCTGCGGGCGCGGGGGAATGGCGCTCCCGGCCTCTCGCGTGCCGGCCACATTCGCACCGCGCAGTCTTTCTTTCAGCCTGGCGCGTTGTTCGGCGCTCAGGCTGGCGCGGCGTGCGGAGATATCCTGGATTTCGGGCATGACGGTGCTTGTTTCAGACGGTGGCGGACAGTCGGTCCGGTGTGGCGGCATCGGTCGGGTCGCTGTTCTCGCTGTTCTCTATCTCTTCGATCAGCCGGGTCTCGACCAGCAGGGCCAGGTCGGCGATGGTTGGCGCCTTGAAGAAGGCGGCCGGGTGCAGCTCGACCTCGTAGGCCTTGCGCACGCGCGCCAGGATCTGGATGGCGAGCAGCGAGTCACCACCCAGCTCGAACAGGTTGTCGTGGATGCCGATGGCGGTAATGCCCAGCATGTCCTGCCAGACGGCAGCAAGGCCGGTCTCGAGGTCGCCGTCGGGCGCGACGTAGGGCGTGTCGAGCGCGGGGCGCGGGTGGTTGCGACGACCCGCGCGCGCGGCGTGGGCCAGCGGCCCGGACTCGATCAGCTCGAGCATGCCGCTGTCGAGCTCGCCAAGGCGCTGCGTCAGGTCGGTCGTGGAGATCACGACTTGCGAGAACGCCGGGCCGTTGACGATTCGTTCCAGCGCCAGCGCGCCTTCGGGGCCGTCCATGCCGACGCCTTCGGGCAGCACCATGCCAGCGGCCATGCCAAGGTCGCGCCAAGCGTCCCAGTTGACCGAGAACACCGCGTGGCGCGCACTGCGCTGCACCTGCGCGGCCAGTGCGTCGAGGTACGCGTTGGCCGCGGCGTAGTCGCTCATGCCCAGGCCGCCGGCCATGCTGGAAATGGATGAACAGAAGAGCACGAAATCGAGTGCGTCTTCGCGCACCGCTTCGAGCAGCGCCTGCGTGCCGCGCAGCTTGGGCGCGAACACGGCGTCGACCATGGCGCGGGTGCGCTGGCCGATCATCCCGCTGCTGGCATGGCCCGCCGCGTGGATCACGCCGTGGATGGCGCCGAAGCGCAGCCGGGCCTGCGCGGTGGCGGCCTTCATCTGCGCGGCATTGGCCACGTCCGCCGACAACGCGAGCACTTCACCGCCAAGGGCTTCGAGTTCGAGCAGCTGCAGCAGCTTCTGGCGCAATGCCGCTGGCTGCTCCGGCGATGCGGCCAGCGCCTCCCAGGTACTGCGCTCGGGCAACGGCGTGCGCCCGAAAAGCACCAGCTTCGCCTGCCACGACTTGGCAAGGTGCCGCGCCACGGAAAGGCCCACGCCGCCGAGGCCACCGGTGATCAGGTAGACGCCGTGGGTGCGCAGCCGCTGCTGCGGCCCCGCGCCCGGCGCCGGCAGCGCCAGCGGCTCGTAGGCCTTGACCCAGCGATGCGGGCCGCGGTACGCCACCAGCGGCTCGTCGTGGCGCGCCGGCATGTCGGCCGCGAGCTGCTTCACCAGCCATGCCTCGGCATCGCTGCCGGCTGTAGGCAGCACCACATCGACGACGCGGCTGTCGATGTGCGGATACTCCTGCCCGATCACCTTGGCCAGGCTGAACAGCGTGGCCTTCTCGGGGCACAGGGGCTCCAGCCCGCTCACGTCTTCCATCTGGTTGGTAACGACCTGGATCGCCAGCTTGCGCTCGCTGCCGGCCGACGCGCTGTCGAGGGCCTGCGCCAGGGCCAGCAGGCTGAAGAAGCCGCGCTCCAGCATCTCGCTCGACTGCGAAGGCGCTGCAAGCTCGTCGTCCACGCTCCACAGGTGATAGATCTTCGAGACCGGCCCCAGCTCGGCCTGCACCTTGCGCAGCACCTGCTCGTGGTCGGCGCGCTCGCCGGGGCGCACCGCGTAGTGGCGCGGGCTGATCTCGACGAAGCCCGGCCCCTGCTCCACCCAGACGACGGGATGCGCGTCGGCCTCACGGTGCAGGTGGCGGATCAGGCTGTCGGTGAGGCTGCGCGTTTCGCCGAACACCAGCGTGCAGGTGCCGGCCGGCGCGGGGGTGTGCACCGCCAGCAGCGGCTCGGTGCGCTTCCAGGTGGGCACGTAGAAGGCGTCGGCTGCCGGCCCTGCCTGGGCGCCGCCCTCGAATGTGCCCGCCTCGATCCAGTACGACTGGCGCTGGAACGGATAGGTAGGCAACGGCACCTGGCGGCGCGGCTGGCTCGCGCGGCAGGCGGCCCAGTCGATCTCGACACCGGCGCACCAGAGCGCGCCGGTCACGCTGGCCAGCTGCCGCTCGTTGCGGGCCTGCTGCTGTGGATGCGCCTGGCTCGCCCAGATGCCCGCGGCCGACCCGGCCAGCGGATGCTGGCGCGCGAGGCCCGACAGCGTTTCGCCGGGGCCCACTTCGAGCACGACGCGCCCAGCCACGCCGAGCAACACAGCCAGTCCGTCGGCAAAGCGCACGGTACTGCGCAGATGGCGACCCCAGTAGGCCGGGTCCACCGCCTGCTCGGCCGTGATCGGCTGGCCGGTGACGTTGGAGATGAAAGGAATGCGCGGCGCATGGCGCGGCACCGAGGCAACCACCTGCCGCAGTTCGGCCACGATGGACTCGGTCATGGCCGAGTGGGAAGCGATGGCAACGTGCAGGCGGCGCGGCATCAGGCCACCGGCGAGCAGTTGCTTTTCTGCCGCTTCGATGGCCAGCAACGGCCCCGCGAGCACGCACAGCTGATGGCCGTTGATCGCGGCGATGTCGCAGCCGGCCTGGAGGAACGGTGCGAGTTCGGCCTCGGTCAGCGCGATGGCCGTCATGGCACCGGCGGGCATCGATTGCATCAAGCGACCGCGCGTGGTGACGATGCGCAGCGCGTCTTCCAGGCTGAACACGCCGGCCAGGCAGGCAGCCACGTATTCACCAAGGCTGTGGCCCAGCATCACGGCGGGTTGCACGCCGCGCGCCATCCAGGTGCGTGCCATCGCGTACTCGACGATGAACAGCACCGGCTGCGTGTATTCGATGCACGACAACTTCTGGTCGGCTGCGGCTTCGGCACCGGCTGCCGGGTAAAGCAGCTGGCGCAGGTCCATGCCCATCGCGTCGTTCAGCAAGGCGCAGCAGCGGTCGACCTCGCCGCGGAACACCGGGTCGTCGCGGTACAGCGCCGCGCCCATGTTGGCGTGCTGCGTGCCGCCGCCGGGGAACAGGAAGGCGACCTCGGGCGCGGTGGCCGGCGCGCGCATCACCTGCTCGAAGCCGCCCTCGGGCAACAGCAGCGTCTGCGCAGCCATGGCATGGCCGTTGGCGACGATGGCCGCGCGCAGCGGCAGCGGGCGGCGGCCGCTCTGCAAGGTGTGCGCGATGTCGGCAAGCGATTGGTCGGCAGACGCTTCGAGATGGCGGCCGAGCTGCCGGCCCGCCTCCTGCAGCGCGGCGGCGTTCTGTGCCGACAGCGGCAGCACCTGCCAGCTGGACGGGTTTTCGGCCGGCTTCGCGGCCGGCGCCTCTTCGAGCACCACATGCACATTGGTGCCGCCGATGCCGAACGAGCTGACGCCCGCGCGGCGCGGCGCGGCACCCGAGGGCCATGCCTTGGTGGCGGCATTGACATAGAACGGGCTCGCCGCGAAATCGATCTGCGGATTGGGCCGCTCGTAGTGCAGGCTGGCCGGCAGCGTCTTGTGCTTGAGCGCCATCACCGTCTTGATGAGGCCGGTGACGCCGGCCGCCGCATCGAGGTGGCCGACGTTGGTCTTGACGGAGCCGATGGCGCAGTAGCCGGTGCGATCTGAATCGGCCTGGAAGGCTTGCGTCAACGCGGCCAGCTCGATCGGGTCGCCGAGCACCGTGCCTGTGCCGTGCGCCTCGATGTAGCCGACGGATTCGGCCGTCACGCCAGCAATCAGTTGCGCCGCGCGGATGACTTCGGCCTGGCCGTTCACGCTGGGCGCGGTGAAGCCGACCTTGTCGGCGCCGTCGTTGTTGGCGGCGGTGCCCTTGATGACGGCGTGGATGGTGTCGCCGTCGCGCAGCGCGTCGTCCAGGCGCTTGAGCACCACGAGGCCCGCGCCGCTGCCGATTACCGTGCCCGCGGCCTTCTCGTCGAAGGCGCGGCAGTGGCCGTCGGGCGAGAGGATGGCGCCGGCCTGGTAGAGGTAGCCGCCGTCCTGCAGCAGGTTGAGCCACACGCCGCCGGCCAGCGCCATGTCGCAGTCGTAGCCCAGCAGCGCCTGGCAGGCTGTGTGCACCGCGGCCAGCGAGGTCGAGCAGGCGGTCTGCACCGTCACTGCCGGGCCGCGCAGGTTGAGCTTGTAGGCCACGCGGGTGCACAGCGAACCGCCGGAGTTGCCGCTCATGAGGCCGAGCAGGTCGGCAATGCCGCGTCCGTCGCCCAGGCCGAACGCGGGCAGCAGGTGCCGCATGAGGTACAGGTTGGGGCCCTCGCCCGCGTACACGCCGATCTTGCCCGGCCAGGTGTGCGCGTCGCAGCCGGCATGCTCCAGTGCTGCCCATGCGCACTCCAGGAAGATGCGCTGCTGCGGATCGAGGTACTCGGCTTCGCGCGGCGAGTAGCCGAAGAAGCCGGCGTCGAACTGGTCGAAGCCCTTGAACTGGACGCCCGCCTTCACGTAGGCCGGATCGTCGAGCAGTTCCTGCGAGATGCCTTGCGCGCGCAGCTGCTCGTCGGTGAAGCCGGCTATGGACTCCACACCGTCGCGGATGTTGCGCCAGAACGCATTGACATCTTCGGCGCCCGGAAAGCGCCCCGCCATGCCGACGATGGCGATCTCGATGCCGGTGGCTGCATCGGCCTGCGCGGCCTGTTCGTTGAGGGTGTTCATCAGTTGACTCTTTCCGCTGATTTGCGACGTTGAAGCAAGGCGGCGCGCTGGCGCAGCGCACGGTCGTCGCCGGCCGTGGGCGACAACGCCGCGGGTGCATCGGCGCCGCGCGCCATCCACTGCGCCAGCGAACCGACCGTGGGGTACTTGAAAAGCTGGACCAGCGCGACGGTGGTGCGCAGCCTGTCTTCGAGCAGGCGGTGCACGCGAACCAGCAGCAGCGAATGCCCGCCGAGATCGAAGAAGTTGTCGTGAGTGCCGACCTTGTCCATCTGCAGCACTTCGGCCCAGATGGCGGCGATGGTTTCGGCGATGGGGCCTTGCGGGGCTTCGTAGGGCTTGTCGCTGGTGATGGCTGGGGTGGGCAGCGCCTTGCGGTCTACCTTGCCGTTGGCGTTCAGCGGCAGGGCATCGAGCACGACGATGACGCTGGGCACCATGTAGTCGGGCAGCGCCTCTGCAAGGCGCTCTCGCAGCGTGGCTGTGTCTATGCCTTGGCCCGAGACGTAGCCCACGAGCCGCGCTCCTGCGGGGCCTTCGTTCGCAACGACCACCGCTTCGCGTACTTCCGGCTGCGCCTGCAACTGCGCCTCGATCTCCCCCAGTTCGATACGGAACCCCCGCACCTTCACCTGGTGGTCGATGCGCCCCAGGTACTCCAGCTGCCCCTCGTTGTTCCAGCGCACCAGATCGCCCGTGCGGTACAGGCGGCTTCCGTTGGCCGCTGCGATGAAGCGCTCTGCCGTCAGTGCTGGTCGCTTCAGGTAGCCCCGTGCGAGGTTGATGCCCCCCAGGTACAGCTCACCCGCCACGCCCGCCGGCACCTCGTTCAGGCTGGCGTCCAGCACATACGCCTGCGTCTCGCTGATCGGCCGGCCAATCGGCACCTGGCTGCTGCCGTCGTCCCGGCACGTCCACTGGGTGACGTGGATCGTCGTCTCCGTCGGCCCGTACAGGTTCTGCAGCGTGGCGCCGCTCAGGCGCTGAAGTGCTTCTCTTTGCGTGGCTGCCGGCATGGCCTCGCCACCGCAGATGATGTGCTTGAGCTTCGTCGTTGCTTCGATGCCCTCGTAGGCCAGGAAGGCCTGCAGCATCGAGGGCACGAAGTTCAGTGTCGTGATCTGGTGCTTCTGGATGAGTTCGACCAGGCGCACCGGGTCGCGGTGATCGCCCGGGTTGGCAATGACCAGTCTTGCCCCTGAGGTCAATGGCCAGAACATCTCCCAGACCGACACGTCGAAGCCGAAGGGGGCCTTGTGCAGGACCGTGTCTGCACCTGCGAGGGTGTAGAACTCCTGCATCCAGGCCATGCAGCTGAACAGCGAGCAATGGCGGATGGCTGCACCCTTGGGGCGGCCTGTGGAGCCAGAGGTGTAGATGACGTAGGCCAGGTGTTCGCCGTGCAGGCTGACTTGCGGATCGGCCTCGGACTCGGACGCTGTATCGAGGGTGTCGAGTTCCAGCACCTGCAATGCGTCGGCATTAGGTATGAGATTGCGAAGATGGCTCTGGGTCAGCAGCAATGCGATGCCGCTGTCTTCGACCAAGTAGGAAAGGCGGTCTGCGGGGTACTCGGGGTCAAGGGGCACGTAGGCGCCGCCTGCCTTGAGCACGGCAAGGATGCCTACCATCATTTCTGTGGAGCGCTCCACGCAGATGCCCACCAGCACATCGGGGCCTGCGCCCATGCCGATCAGGCGGTGGGCAAGGCGATTCGCCCGGGCATTGAGTTCGCCATAGCTCAGGGCTTCGTCGCCGAACACCAACGCGGGCGCATCCGGGCGGTGCTTCGCATGCGCCTCGATCTGGCGATGCACGGGCTGTGCGCCCTCGTGGCGGCGCGGGTTCTCGCTCCAAGCCACAAGCTGCGCGCGCTCCGCAGCACCCACCAGCGCCACATCGCCCACTGCCAGCTCAGGCTCGGCAGCCAATGCCTCCAGCACCGCCACGTAGTGCCCCGCCATCCGCTCGATCGTCTCCCGATCGAACAGCTCCGCCGCGTAAACCAGCCCCAGCCTCAACCGGCCATCTGGTGTCTCGCGGGCTTCCAGCACGAGTTCGAATTGCGCCGTTCCGTCGGGCAGCGCATGGTGCGCAACCTCCAGCCCAGGCAACTGCGCCAGCGCCCGGTAGTCCTCGACAAGATGGTTGAACATCACCTGGAACAGCGGGCTCTGGCTCAGGCTGCGCTGCGGCTGCAGTGCTTCGACCAATTGCTCAAAGGGCAGGTCCTGATGCGTCTGCGCGCCCAGCACCGCTTCTTTCGCCTGCGCCACGACATCCGACAGCCGCATGCGCCCACCGATCCGGTTGCGCAACACCAGCGTATTGACGAAGAAGCCGATGATGTTTTCCGCCTCGACACGGCTGCGGTTTGCCACCGGCGCGCCGACGCGGATGTCTTCCTGCCCGGTGTAGCGGTGCAGCAGCGCCTGGAAGCCGGCCAGCAGCACCATGAACAGCGTGGCGCCCTCGCTAGCCGCGGCCTGGCGCAAGCCGGCCAGCAGTGCCCCGGGCACTTCGACGCTGTGGCGTGCCGCGCGATAGCCGATCTGCGCCGTGCGCGGACGGTCGATCGGCAGCGCCAGCACAGGATGCTCTTCGCCGAGCTGCGCGCGCCACCAGGCCAGTTGCCGCTCGGCCTCGCCCGCGGCGAGCCAGTTGCGCTGCCACGCCGCATGATCGACGTACTGGATTCGTGGCGCGGTGCTGCGCGACGGGGCATCGCCCTTCAGCCGCGCGGCATAGCCGGCCGCCAGTTCATCGAGCAGCACCTGCATCGAGGCGCTGTCGGAAATGATGTGATGCATCACCACCACCAGCAGGTGCGAGGTGTCCGACAGGCGGATCAACGCCACGCGCAGCAACGGCCCCTGCGTCAGGTCGAAGGGCGCGGCATACAGGCGCTGCGCTTCTTCTGCGGCACGTGCTTCGCGCTCGCTGGCCGCGAGGTGACGCAGATCGATCAGATTCAGAAGCGGTGCCCACGACGGGCTGATCAGCTGCTCTGCCGTGCCGTCAGCGCCTGCCAGGAATACCGTGCGCAACGACTCGTGGCGCGCGGCGATGTCTTCGAACGCGGCATGCATCGCGGCGGCGTCCAGCGTGCCCGACAGGCGCAGCGCGCCGCTCATGTGGTACGCCGTGCTCTGCGGCGCAAGCTTCCACAGGAACCATTGACGCTCCTGTGCGTGCGACAGCGGCAAGGGCTGCAGCCGGCGCTCGGCGGACAGCGGCTCGATGGCCGCCATGCCGGGCACGCGGCCCGGACGGTCCTTGCGGCTGCGCACGATGGCCGCGCAAGCGTTCAGCCGGGGCTGCTCGAAGAGGTCGCGCAGATCGAATTCGATGTTCCAGTGCCGGGCGATACGCGCGCATGCTTGAACCGCGGCCAGTGAATTGCCGCCTGAGGTGAAGAAATGCGCGTCGTGCGCCAACGCACGGTCTTCGGGCCACCTGAGCACTTCCTTCCAGATGGCCGAGACCGCTTCTCCGATTTCGTCGAGCACCAGTGCTTCCGCCGGAATCGAAGACCCGCTGCCGCCGAGCGTGAAGACGCCGTGTTCGTGGATCGCATAGGCATCGAGGCTGCGCGCCGCAAGCCCCGCGCGGCACGCCTGCCGCTGGAGCTTGCCGCTCGAAGTCTTGGGCAGCGCGCCCGGATTGAGCAGCACCACGGCGGACGGCGCCTCGCCGAACACCTCGCTGACCGCCGCACCCAGTGCATCGACCAGCAGGTGCGGAGGCACGAGCTTCTGCATGCTGCGCGAAACCTCTGCGGCCACGCCGATGCCTTCGCCATCCGGCCCCGACACCGCGAAGGCGGCGACTCGCCCCTTGCGCACGGCCTCGATCTCGGCCTCGACTGTGCGCTCGATGTCTTGCGGGTAGATGTTGTGCCCGCGAACGATGATCAGGTCCTTGATGCGGCCCGTCACATAGAGCTGCCCGCCGTGCATGAAGCCGAGATCGCCGGTGCGCAGCCAGCGCTGCCCTTCATGCATGGCGAAGGTCTCGCTGGTTTCGCGTTCCTTGCCCCAGTAGCCGGCACAGATGCTCGGGCCGCTGGCCCAGATTTCGCCGACCCGGCCAGCGTCTAGCGCGGCCAGCGAATCGGGGTCGGTGATGCGCACGTCGTGGCCGTCTGGCGCGGCGCCGCAGCCGACCAGCATCGTGCCCTGCGCGCTTTCCACGCCCTCGCCCCTGGCCAGTGCATCGGCGGAGAAGGCGCGCGCGACCAGCCCGGCGCCACGCTGTCCACCGGTGACGAACAGGGTCGCTTCCGCGAGGCCGTAGCAGGCATACACGGCGTCGGGGCCGAAGCCTGCGGGCGCGAATCGCTCGATGAATTCGGTTTCGGTGTCTGCGCGCACGGGCTCGGCGCCGGAGTAGGCGACGCGCCATGTCGAGAGGTCGAGCCCCGCGAGCCGCGCGCCCTTCACGCGATCGAGGCAGAGGCGATAGGCAAAGTCGGGGCCGCCACTCAGGGTGGCACGATGGCGCGAGATGAGTTCGAGCCAGCGCACCGGGCTTTCGAGAAAGTAGCGCGGCGAGGTCAGCACCAGCGGAATGCCGCTGTAGAGCGGCTGCATGAGGCCGCCGATGAGGCCCATGTCGTGATAGAGCGGCGCCCACGACACGAACTTGTCGTCCGGCCCGATGCCCATGCCGTCGCGAATGGCGCGCTCGTTGGCGATGAGGTTGCCGTGGGTCACGATCACGCCCTTGGGGGCGGAGGTCGAGCCTGAGGTGTATTGCAGGAACGCAGCATCGTCCACAGCGGGCGCGAACGGCATCCATGCATCGGCGAGCGCGGGACTCACCTCGTCGACGGCAATCATCTCGGCCTGCGCGAACGCATCGGCCGCGCCGTCCATCGCGGCACGCATCGCCGCCGAGGTCAGCACGCAGCGCGCCTGCGAGTCTTCCGCAATGCCCGTCAGCCGCGCGAGATGCTGCGGCCGCATGGATTCGGGCGGGAACACCGGCACCGCGATCACGCCGGCGTAGAAGCACGCCAGCATGCTCACCGCGTAATGGTCGTCGTTGTCCAGCATGACGAGGGCGCGCTCGCCCTTCGCAAACTGCTGCTGCAGGCGGGCCGCCAGCGCGCGCACGCGCGACTCGAAAACGGCGTAGGTGACCGGCTTCTCAAAGTAGGCGCCATCCGCCTCGCCCACCACCGTGAGCCAGACGTCGTCCGGCCGGCTTTGCGCCAATGCCCGCAGGTGTTCCACGAAGTTTGCGGACACCGGGTGATGCCCCGGATTCACCGTCGTTGCTGCCGTGTCTGCCATCTCGCTCACTCCAGAAAATTAGTAGGGGCGCAGCCGGCACCGGGCCGGCAGCGTTCACTCATGCCGCGTCAAGTCGATGCCCATGCAATGAGCCTTGATGCCTGCCGGCCATGGCCTGCCCCAGACGGCGCGTCAGTGCAGCCAGGAAGGCCGCCTCGTGCTGACGGATGAAGAAGTGGCCGCCATCGAACCAGTCGAGCGTGAAAGCGCCGCCGGCATGCGCCGACCAGGCCTCGATGCGCGCCGCGTCGATGTCGTCCTGTCGGCCCGCGAAGACATGCAGAGGCATTGGAAGAGGCGCATCGGCCGTGTACTCGAAGCTCTGGCACACGCGGTAGTCCGCGCCCAGCGTGTCGAGGGTGATGCGCATCAGCTCGGCGCTGGCGAAGACTTCTTCGGGGGTGCCGCCCTGCTTGCGCAGGTCGGCGATCAGCGCGGCTTCGTCATGCGTGTCGGGGAGGCGGCTCGGGTCGCGCTGCGACGGCGCGGAACTGCCCGACGCGAAAAGCGCCAGCGGCAACGGCCGACCGAGCGCACGCAGACGCTGCACGACGCCATAGGCCAGCAATGCGCCCATGCTGTGCCCGAAGATCGCGAAGCTGCCGTGCATCGCGTTCGCCTGCTCGGCGCAGATCCGCGCGACCTGGGCGTCGTAGGTTTCGACGAAGCGCTCGCCCATGCGCATGCCCCTACCCGGCAGTTCGACGGGCACGAGCTCGATCCAGCGCGGCAGCTGATGCCGCCAGCGCAAATACATCGTCGCGCTGGCGCCCGCGCAGGGCAGGCACAGCAGCGAAACCCTCGCCGACCCGGCCATCAGCTTGCGGCAGCTTCCGCGGCCATCCAGTCGCGCAGCGACTTGGGGCGCATGTCGGTCCAGTTCTTCTCGACGAAATCGAGCGCGGTCTTCTTGTCGCCCTTTACCCCGTCGACAGCCTTCCAGCCGCTGGGCACGGCCTTCCAGTGCGGCCAGATGGAGTACTGGTCTTCCTGGTTGACCAGGACGATGAAGGTTTCGTCTTCGCGATCGAAGCAGCTGGTAGACATGGGCGGTCCTTGTGCGGTTGATTGAGGAAGCAGGCGGGCAAGCGGGCCGGTGGGAGGCCGATTGCTGGGCTTCTGATCAACATGACGATTCGGGACCGAATCTGTTCACCCCGGTGCGGGGAGCGGCCAGGCGGCGCGCTGGCGACGATCAGGCGTCGTCGTCGCTGGGTGCTGCGTCTTCGGGGGTTGCCCGGTTCTGGTTTTTCTTCCACGCATCGACGTCGATGGTGGGAGGCACCAGACCCGCGAGCAGCCAGAGGCGGGCGGCCTTGTCGTAGGCCTTGCGGTGGGCGGGGTCGGCGAGAAGCCACGTCACCATTTCGACACGCGAACCTTCGCCGAAATTCTCGCGGTCGTGCTCGCGCCGCACCCAGTCCCATGCGGTGCGCCAGATGAGGTCGTCTTGCTCTTGTGCCATGCGTGTACGGTTTTACCTTACACGAAGCGGCACGAGAGTTTCTCTGCGTCAATCCTTGATCAGGTGGCGCATCGCGCCGATAGCCTCGTCCGCCTCGGCGATCAGGCGGTTCACGAGCCCGAGCGCGCAGCCCATCTGCGCCGCGATGTCGCGCTGCGTGAGGCCTTCGAGACGGTAGAGCTGGAAGGCCACGCGCGTCCTCGGGGACAGCGCCGACAGCGCTTTCTCGATCAGGCCGACAGCCTGCCGGTCGCGCATCACGCGGTCCGGCGACGCTGGTCCCGGGACATCGAGCGTCTCGACGTCCACGTCGAAGGTGCGGTAGGTGGCTTCGAGGGACTGGCGGCGGCAATGGTCGAGTGCGAGATTGCGCACCACCTGGCAGCAATAGCCCATGGGCTTGTCGACCTTGCGGTCGCAGGCGCCGTCGGCAATGCGGAGATAGGCGTCCTGCACGACATCGTCGGCAAGGTCCGTGGTGCGGACGATCCTGCGGGCCACGTGCAGAAGCTGGGCCCGATTGGCGACGAAAACATCTCCCAGAGAAGATTCGGACGTGAGTGACAGCATTTTTTGAGCAACTCCAGATTGGGGCCAGGCGTCGAAATTCGGAACGGGGCGCGTCGGGCGCATTGGCGTGGCTGCGGCTCTCCGGCCACATATTTAAATAAGAATCATTAATATTTACAAAAGGATGACAGCGCAAATTTGCGACTGTGTCCTTACCTCTATAGACGTTTGGATGCACCAAACAGAGACACCCGGACGACGTCTCGAAAGCCGTCGGCCGGGCGCATCTAAAATTCCGCCCCTTTGCCCCGTTCCGCTTCCCGCCCCTCATGAACATCGTCGTCAACGAAGAACTCAAAGCCTATATCGACCCACTGACGCCGGAGGAACACGAAGCGCTGGAACGCAGCATCCTGGCCGAGGGTTGTCGCGACGCGTTGGTGCTATGGGGCGACGTGCTGGTGGACGGCCACAACCGCTATGGCATCTGCCAGAAACACGACCTGCCGTTCAAGACGGTGCAGAACACGCGCTTCAAGACCATCGAGGACGTGCACCTCTGGATGATCGACCAGCACCTTGGCCGGCGTAGCATTTCGGATTTCCTGCGCGGCGTGCTGGCGCTGCGGAAGAAGGACATCGTCGACAAGCAGCGCAGCCGCGTCGCTGCTGAGCCAGCCTCGGCGTCCGACGCCCCGTTCGACGTCGATCCCCCCGCCGACGGCTCGCCGGACGACAGTGCGTCAGCCCCCACCCTGCCGCCACCCGCGCCGTTGAGCAGCCGCGAAGCCATCGCCAAGGCCGCACGCCTGAGCAGCAGCCAGGTCGGGATGATCGAAAAGATCCAGAAACAGGCCGCGCCGGAACTGGTGGCAGCCGTGAAGTCGGGCGTGATCTCGATCAACACCGCAGCTGCCGTGGCCACGCTGCCGGCCGAGGAGCAGGTCTCGGCCGCGAACGCCGGCAAGGACGAGCTCAAGCAGGCCGCCAAGCGCGTGCGCGAATCGAAGAAGAAGCCGCGTGAGGAGTCCGCCGAAGCGCATTCGGACGACGAACAACAACAAGTCAGGCCGGATGCGGTACAGGCGCTGGAACAGCGCGTGGCCGAACTCACAGCCGAGAATGAGGCCCTGCGCAAACAAGTGGCCGAGCTGCAGGCCCGGCTCGGCCACTGAGCCCAGCAGCCTGCTACGGCTGGATTTCGCTGATCTTCGCTCCCGACAGCGAGACGCCGGCTTCCAGCCCCACGTTCGTCATCACGAAGCCCACCACGGGCTGGCGCAGCGTGTTGGTGTCGATGCTGCCGTTGGCCCCGATGGTCGCGAGCGCCACAGTGGCGTCAGCGCCCGCTGTCCAGCCCTTGCTGCTGCGGAACTTGTCCAGCGCCGCCTGCGTGGTGAACAGATAGATCACCGCCTTCGATTGCGCACCCGCCTGGAAGCCCACCGACCCGGCGGTGGTGCTGTAGTACGACTGCGTGCGCCCGTTCACGCGCAAGGCGCCCCGGCCGTATTCAGCGCCCACGCCCAAGCTGGCCCCCATCACGGCAGGAAACACCAGCACGCCGCTCGACTTGGCGACCAGCTCGCGTGAACCTCTCACGGAGTCGTACAGCTTGGACAGCGAGGCATCGACCTGGGCGTCGATGGAAGTGCGCGAAGACGCGCTGCTGGACTGATCCTGCGGTCGCGTGGTGGTGCACCCGACAAAGGCCAGGCTGCACGCCGCCACGGCGGATGAAAGCGCCAGCATGCGGAAGTTCATGGTTTTCATGACGGAATCCTTTGCAAAAAACATGAGTCGGCGAAGAAATCTCTGCCTTCGACAGCAGATCTGCTCATGCTAAGTCTGCAAAACCGGCCCAAATCCGGTTGGAGACATCGGCCTACGCAAGGTCACGGCATCGGTGAACGGTGGTGCGCCCGGGGCCGGCCTGGAGGCGGCCCAAACGCAATGTTCGTGCAATGCAGATTCATAGCATCGCAGCGACCCCACTTTGCGCACTCCCATGACATCCGACCTCGCAAGGCCGTCGCGCCACCCAGGCGCCGGTAGCACCCGCCGCCTTGAACTGCTGGACTCGCTTCGCGGCTTCGCGCTGTTCGGCGTACCACTGTTCAATCTGCGCAGTTCTTCACTGCTCGAATTCATCGTGACGTCGATCGCGCTGCTCGCCCTGCTCTTCGGCCTGGGCTTCGCGATGCAGGCGGTGCGGCCCGGGGAGAAGCCCAACTCCATACGCCTGCTCGTTCGACGCATGCTGCAGGAGTCTGTCGCCCACCGGCGGCTCTGGGTTCGCCTGTTGAAGGTGGCGCTCGTCGTGAGCTTGGCCACGACCGCGCCGCTGATGTTGTGGGACTCCGGCGGCGCGGGTGTCAGGGTGATGCGCCTGCTGCACCAGATCGCGCTCAGCCTGTTCTGCATGGCGGCCTTCGTGCTGCTGTTCCAGCAGACCCGCTGGCGGCACTGGTTGCGCAAGCTCGCGCCCATGGGGTGCATGGCGCTGGCGAACTGGCTCGCGCAGGCACTGCTCGGGCTGGGCCTGTTCTACGCCCTCGGGCCGAGCTTCGGCTTCTTGTTGGGCATCGCCGTGCTGCAGGCGATGCTCAGTTGCTGGTGGCTGGCGCGTTGGTCGTCCCGGCAGGCAGGCCAGCTGAACGCGGCCCGCCCCCTTCGCCAGCAACCGCTCAGGGCAGAACCGTAATGCGGTTCGTCGCCGGTGGCGTCAGCGGGCTGTTCGCCTTGATGTAGGCCTCCAGGGCGTCTACGCCCTGATCGCCGCCAAGCGTGTCCGTGCCCTGGTTGAAGACGGTGAAGTTGTCGCCGCCGGTAGCCAGAAAGCTGTTCATCGTCACGCGGTAGCTGGTGCCGTCGGCCATCGCGGTTCCGTTGAGCGACAAGTTGCTGATGCGCGAGCCAGCTGGCGCCGAAGTGCTGTAGCTGTAGGTGAACCCTGCGGAGGGCAGCAGCACCTTCGGCGCGGCCACGGTGTTGGAGCCGCTGTTGAACTGCTGCTCCAGCACGGCCTTGATCTGCGCGCCGGTCATGGTCTTCACCACCAGGCTGTTGCCGAAAGGCTGCACGGCGAAGATCTGGCCGTAGGTCACGCTGCCGTCGCCGGCGGGCGCGAGGTCGGCGCGCACGCCGCCCGGGTTCATGAAGGCGATCTGCGCGGCGCCCTTGCCGGCCGGGCTGGTCGCTGTCAGTTGTGCGTCGGCGATCAGGTTGCCCAGCACGCTTTCCTTCGACGCGGTCTGCGTGCGCGTGGCCGTTGCGGTGAGCGAGCCCACCACGCGCTGCACCAGCGGTCCGGCGATGGTGAGGTACTGGTTGATGAGCGCAGCCACTTCCTGGTTCTTGTCGAAGGTCGGGTACTGGTCGGTCAGCGCGACGGTGGTGGTGCCGCTGGTGTAGGCCTCGCCCTGCACGATCACGTTGTCGGCCGCCTTGGCCGTCACCTTGCGCGTGCGGGTATCGATGGTCAGGTTGATGTCGGTCAGCAGCGTGCCGTACTGGCCGGCGCTGGTCAGCAGGAAGGGCTTGGCCGGGTTGGTCTTGCCGTAGTCGCACACGTACGAGCGGTGCGTGTGACCCGAGATCACGATGTCGACCGAGGTGTCGAGCTTGTTGAGGATCGGCAGGATGTCGCCGCTCAGGCCGGCGCAGCTCTTGTCGTTGTAGCCCACGGTGGTGGTGCCGCCTTCATGGATGACGACGACGATGGCGTCCGCGCCCTGTGCCTTCAGCTGCGGGATCAACGCGTTGGCGGTATCGGCCTCGTCCTTGAAAGTCAGGCCCGCGACGCCGGCAGGCGTCACGATGTTCGGCGTGCCCTTCAGCGTCATGCCGATGAACGCCACCTTCACTGTGGCGCCGTCCTTCGTGAAGGTCTTCATGCCGGTGGCGGGGAACAGCGTGTTGCCGTCGCCCTTCACGGTGTTGGCCGCGAGAAAGCCGAAGTTGGCGCCCGGAAAGCTCTTGTTGACGCGGCAGGGTTCGAGCGCGGTGTTCTTCGCGCAGCCGCCGTTCTTCATGCGCAGCAGTTCGGTCTGGCCCTTGTCGAACTCGTGGTTGCCGACCGCGTTGAAATCGATCTTCATCGCATTCACGGCTTCGATGGTCGACTCGTCGAGGAACAGTGCCGAGACCAGCGGCGAGGCGCCGATCATGTCGCCGGCCGATACCACCGCGTTGTTCGGGTTCTTGGCCTTCAATGAGGCGATGGCCGAGGCCAGGTAGGCCGCGCCACCGGCGGGCACCGGCACCGTGCCGCCGCCCTTGGCAGGCGCACTGATCGACAGCTTCGGCGGCTCGAGGTTGCCGTGCAGGTCGTTGAAGGCGATGAGCTTCACGTCCATGGTGCCAGGCACGGCGGGCGACGCCGGCGGCGGGTTGGTTGCCGCGGGCGGTGGCACGAAAGGAATGAAATTGTTTGAGTTGTCGCTGCCGCCGCAGGCAGTCAGGGTGGCGGCCACCACGCCGGCAACGGCAAGGCGCTTGAACGATGGATGCATGGGAACCTCTCTCCTCTGTTTTGAATGCAGCGGATGCTGGGGACGGCACATGACGGTGCCGTGAAGGCCCCTTGAGCCCGCAAGGAGATCGCCCGCTCAGGGCAGGAGCACGAGACGCATCGCAACGCCAGGGCCGAAGGCGGCCTGCAGCAGCGCCTTTGCCTGCGCGCTGCGCTCGTCGGTCAGCGATTGCACGGCGAGCCAGCCCTCGGTCGGCCGCCGCTGCAGGTGCCAGCCTTCCTGCCCAAGAAGGATGAGTCGGGCGAGCGATGCGGCATCGGCCACCGGCAGCGCCGCGGGCGTGATGTCGAGCCAGTCGGTCACCTGATCGCTCTCGCCACCCAGGCGCGCGGCTGCGCCGTCCGCCAGTGCGTGCTGCGTGGCGACGTCCTGCACCGCGCCCTGCAGCACGATGCCGCCGCCGTGCCAGCGGATTTCGAGCGATGGGGCTGCATCCGCCATGCGAGCCTGCGCATCGCTGCCGGCAGTCAGTCGCCACGCGACGGCTGCCGCCAGGATCGCCAGGCAGGCCACCGACACAGCAACAAGAATTCTGAAACGCTTCGTCATTCGAAGCGCGAGCGTGCCACGCCGCGCGTTACGCCGATGTGACGGGCGCTTCCGATGGACGTTCGCCTACACGCATCGCCGCAGCGCGATACCCCACGAGTCGCCATATCCGATACGCTTGAGGCCCGCCCCCGCATTCCCCAACATCCCGAGGAACGAAACCATGGCAGCGAACGCGAAAGTCACAGGAAATGTCGAATACCGGGCCGGCGACGGCCCCCTGATCCTCATTCCCCAAGGGCCGATAGAGGTCCAGTTGGCGCCCGACAGCGCCGTGCTGAGTTGGGGCGATGGCGGCAGCACGCAGACGACGGCGATTCCCATTGCCGAATACCAGCGCTATCTGAGCGAAGGTGTGATCGAACCCGACTGAAGCGGCGCATAAATGCACCACCAAATAAAAACGGCCCCGAGGGGCCGTTCTTATTTCTGCAGTCGCAGCTTCTTACTTCTTCTTGGCAGCCACGGCCTTCTTGGCGGGTGCTGCGGCCTTCTTCGCTGCTGCGGGCTTGGCAGCCACTGCCTTGCTGTCGGCCTTGCGCTTTGCAGCCTTCGGGTCCACGGCGGCCTTGAAGGCAGCGCCCGGCACGAACTTCGGCACCTTCTGTGCGGCGATCTTGATCTTGGTGCCCGCGCTGGGGTTGAAGCCCGAGCGTGCGGCGCGCGCCACTTGCTTGAAAGTGCCGAAGCCGACGATCTGGACGGGGTCACCCTTCTTCACTGCGGCGACGATCGAGCCGGTAACGGTCTCGAGGATGCGCGCAGCTTCTGCCTTGCTGACGTTGTGGGCGGTGACGATTTTTTCGACGAGTTCGATGCGGTTCAACTGAGTTCCTATTAGGTTTGATTTCGCCATGTTGCCTATGGCGGCGCAGCACGAATACAAGCTGCAAGCGGGGCGGAGTTTATTCGACTGCGAGAGCCCGGATGTAACGCGGTCGCTTCAGGCCTTCATCGATCAGTCTTCGACCAGGCCTTCAGCCCGCATCGCGGCGCGCACGGAGGGGCGTTTCGCAACCAGTTCCATGTAGTGGCCTATCGCCGGCCATGAGGAAAAATCAAGTCCCGCATGACGGCCGAGGCGCAGGATCGGATAGAGGTACGCATCCGCGACAGTGAAGTGTTCGCCGAGGATGTACGGCCCCGGCTGCACCAGCGATGCGATGCGATCGAAGGCGCGTGTGTCCGCGATCAGGCTGTGCTTGTAGCTTGCCGGCACGTCGGGATCGAACATCGGCGCGAAGCCTTTGTGCAGTTCGGTGGCCACGAAGCTCAGGGCTTCGGCCAGGCGATAGCGGGCCATGGTGCCGGCAGCCGGCGCAAGCCGCGAGGCTGGCACGAGATCGGCAAGGTATTGCAGCACGGCGAGGCCTTCGGTAAGCACCGCGCCGTCGTCGAATTCGAGCGCGGGCACCTTGCCCATGGGGTTGATCGGCAGATAGCTCTGTCCGGTGGCGGGCAGCGTCTTGGTCTCGAGGTCGACGCGGACCATCTCCGCGGTCAGACCAGCCTCGCGCAGCACGATGTGCGGGGACAATGAAGAAGCACCGGGGCTGTAGAAGAGTTTCATGATCGGCTCCTGTTGGTGGTCAGACGGGGTTGTGTTGACGTGATCGATGTGCACGCCACGAATGGTGGCCGCGAGGGGCTTCATGAAAAAGCGGGTTGAGGGCACAAGATTGATGAGCCGGACTCACGAGTTGCCAATCTCGGAGGCCGATGCGCGCGTATTCGTGACCGTGGCCGATGCGGGCAGCTTCACCGCCGCAGCGGCACTGCACGCGATGACGCCATCGGCCGTGAGCAAGGCCGTTGGCCGGCTCGAAAGCGATCTCGGCGTGCAGTTGCTGGCGCGCACGACGCGGGCCTTGCATCTGACCGAGGAAGGCATGGCGTTTCACGAGCGTTGTGCGCGGGCCTTCGACCTGCTGGCCGAAGCGGCGGAAGAAGCTGGCGCGGGCACGCGCGCGGTGGCCGGCACGGTGCGCATGGGGTTGCCGCCGCTCTTCGGAACGTTTCTCGTGGCGCCGCTGCTACCAGCACTGCTCGCGCGGCATCCGAAGCTGCGCATCGAGATCGTGTCGACCATGCGGCTGTCAGACATCTTCGACCTGGGACTGGATGTCGCGATCGCGGTGGGCGCCCTGCCCGACTCGAGCCTTGTGGCACGGCCGCTTGGATACGGTCAGTTCGTCACCGTTGCGGCACCTGCCTGTTTCAAAGAGATGTCGCGGCCATCACGGCCCGAAGAGCTTCTTGAGCATCGATGCATGGCCTACACGCGGCCAGATGGTCGCGAGGATCCGTGGAATTTCAAGGCGTCGGAAGGCCCGCTGCAGATCGAGCCACGAGCCGCAGTGCGGTCGGACGACATGCACCACCTCGCGGCAATGGCGGTGGCCGGATTGGGCATCGCGCACCTGCCGATGTTCGTTGTGGGCGAGCACCTCGCCAATGGCCGGCTCGAAAGATTGCTGCGAGACTTCGAGCCCGCGCCAAAGCTCGCATCACTGGTCTATCCCGCGAGCCGGGCGATGCCTCGGCGCGTGCGCGCCTTCATCGACTTCCTGCTGTCGAACGAGCAGCACCTCGCAGGCGTGACACGCCCCGAAGCAGCAAGATGAAGTAATTGCGTGGGGAGGCCAGAAAGTGAAAAGCCCTTGCAACTCATTGAGCTGCAAGGGCTTCTGACTGGCGGAGTGGACGGGACTCGAACCCGCGACCCCCGGCGTGACAGGCCGGTATTCTAACCAACTGAACTACCACTCCTGGTAGACAACGTTCGCTCGTTTGACGGAGCCAAGTGTTGCCACTTGTGCCTGCTTCACCGAAGTGAAACTGGCGACCCTACGGGGATTCGAACCCCGGTAGCCACCGTGAAAGGGTGGTGTCCTAGGCCTCTAGACGATAGGGTCAAAACCTTGGACGTGCTGCGATCAGCACTTCATACCTTCTCGACACTTTGATGGTGGAGGTAAACGGGATCGAACCGATGACCTCTTGCATGCCATGCAAGCGCTCTCCCAGCTGAGCTATACCCCCGTGTGGGTGTCGAGCCTCGAATTATAGCCCGATTTTTCAGGCCTTTTTCAATCGCTCGATAACTTTTTCGCGGGAAAAAATTTCGAGCACTGAATCGAGGGACGGTGTCTGCGATGTTCCCATCACAAGCACTCGTACTGGCATCGCTAACACCGGCATTTTCAATGCATGTGTCGCGAGAACTTCTTTGATGATAACTGCGATCGAGGCCTTATCCCAGGCAGCCGTCGTCAATTTTTCTGCGAGCGTTGCGATCGCTGGCTTCACTGCATCAGTGATGTGCTGCGCACGATCGGCATCGCTCACGTTGATGTCCGCATAGAACGCCGCAGCCCAGTCGGCCAATGCCACCGTGGTGTCGCAACGGTCCTTGAACAGCGCGCAGATCGCAGGCAAACGCTCGTCGGCCGCGATGCCTCGCTTTTGCAACTGTGCTGCAACAAGCGGTGCGAGTTCGTCGCCGCTCTTCGCCTTGATGTACTGCGCGTTGACCCATGCGAGCTTGGCTGCATCCCACTGCGCGGGGCTCTTCGACAGGTGCGAACCGTCGAACCAGCTCACCATCTGCTCGCGCGTGAAGAGCTCGTCGTCGCCGTGGCTCCAGCCAAGGCGCGCGAGGTAGTTGAGCATCGCTTCGGGCAGGTAGCCGTTGTCTTCATAGGCCGTGACGCTCACGGCGCCGCGGCGCTTCGACAGCTTCTGCCCGTCGTCGCCGAGGATCACGGGCACATGGCCGAACTCGGGCAACTGTGCGCCGAGCGCGCGGAAGATGTTGATCTGCCACGGCGTGTTGTTGATGTGCTCGTCGCCACGGAACACGTGCGTGATGTTCATGTCCCAGTCGTCGACCACCACCGCGAAGTTGTAGGTGGGCACACCGTCAGGCCGCAGGATGATGAGGTCGTCGATCTCGCGGTTGTTGATGGTGATCTCGCCCTTGACGAGGTCGTTCCACGTCACGTCGCCTTCGGGCGGATTGCAGAAGCGCACAACAGGCGGCACACCTTCGGGCACGGGCGGTAGCACCTTGCCCGGCTCGGGACGCCAGCGGCGGTCGTACAGCGTCTTTTCGCCGCGTGCGCGTTGCGCCTCGCGCATCTCGTCGAGTTCGGCCGGCGTGCAGTAGCAGTGGTAGGCCGTGCCGGCCGCGAGCATCTGCGCGATCACTTCGCGATACCGCTCCAGGCGCTGCATCTGGTAGATCGGGCCTTCGTCGTAATCGAGGCCGAGCCAGTGCATCGACGCGAGGATCTGGTCGGTCGAGTCCTGCGTGGAGCGGGCCACGTCGGTGTCTTCGATGCGCAGCACGAACTCGCCGCCATGGTGGCGCGCATAGGCCCACGAGTAGAGCGCAGTGCGGGCCGTGCCCAGGTGAAGAAAGCCGGTGGGAGACGGTGCGATGCGGGTGCGAACTTTGCCGGTCATGAATCAATCAGGTTGTCAGGGTGCTCAGGCCGCGCTGCAGGTCGGCCGTGATGTCGTCGATGTACTCGAGGCCGACCGCGAGGCGGATCAGCCCCTGGCTGATGCCTGCGGCCTGGCGCTGCACTTCGGTGAGGCGCCCGTGCGAGGTCGTACCGGGGTGCGTGATGATGGTCTTGGTGTCGCCGAGGTTGGTCGCGATGCTGACCACGCGCGTGCTGTTGATCACGTGGAAGGCATTGGCGCGCGCCGTCTCGGGGTCGTTGCCGACCACGTCGAAGGACACGACCGCCCCGCCCTGCCCCGCCTGCTGGCGCATCGCCAGTTCATGCTGCGGATGCGAGGCGAGTCCCGGGTAATAGACGCGTGCGATGCCCGGCTGCGCTTCGAGCCATTTCGCAACGGCCAGTGCGTTCGCACATTGCGCCTGCATGCGGATGCCCAGCGTTTCCATGCCCTTGAGCACGACCCACGCATTGAACGGCGACAGCGCCATGCCGGCGGTGCGCACCACGGGGCCGAACACGTCGACGATGAGCTTCGATGGCCCGCAGATCGCGCCAGCCATCACTCGGCCTTGGCCGTCGAGGTACTTGGTGCCCGAATGGATGATGAGATCGGCGCCCAGTTCGGTGGGGCGCTGCAGCGCCGGCGTGCAGAAGCAGTTGTCTACGGCCAGGAGCGCGCCCGCGCCGTGCGCCAGATCGGCGAGCGCCCGGATGTCGCACACCTCGGTCAGCGGATTCGTCGGCGTCTCGGCAAACAACAGCTTGGTGTTGGGCTTCAGCGCCGCGCGCCATTCCGCCACGTCGGTCTGCGAGACGAAAGTGGTTTCCACACCGAACTTGGCGAACTCCTTGCCGAACAGGTTCAGCGTGGAGCCGAACACCGAGCGCGAGCAGATCACGTGGTCGCCGGCCTTCAGTAGGCCCATGCACATCATGAGAATCGCGCCCATGCCCGTCGATGCGCCGATGGCGGCCTCGGTGCCTTCGAGCGCTGCAAGGCGCTGCTCGAAGCTCGCCACCGTCGGGTTGGACGTGCGCGAATAAGTGAAGCCCGCTTCGGTGCCCGCAAAGCGGCGCGCCGAGGTTTCGGCGTCGGGCTGCACGAAGCCGCTCGTCAGGAACAGCGCCTCGGAGTGCTCGCCGTGCTGGCTCGGCGCCAGCCCGGTGCGCAGCGCGAGCGTGTCGCGATGCAGTCCGGGCGGCAGGGTTCGTTCGTCGGTCACTTCTTGGGCTCTCACTCGCTGTGGTTGGGGAGCGCGAGACGCGAAGAATCTTCTTCGGTCTCTTCGACGCGGGGACGGTTGCCGTTCATGCGCGAGATGGCGTCGGTGTCGATGTCGCCGGTCACGTACACACCGTCGAAGCACGAGGCGTCGAAGCCGTCGAGCTTGGGGTTGAGCGAACCAATGGCGCGCTTCATGGCGTCGACGTCCTGGTAGATCAGCGCGTCGCAGCCGATCAGTTCGCGGATTTCGTCGACGGTGCGGTCGTGCGCCACCAGTTCGTCCTTGGTCGGCATGTCGATGCCGTAGACGTTGGGGTAGCGCACCGGCGGCGCGGCGCTGGCCAGGTAGACCTTGCGGGCGCCGGCGTCGCGCGCCATCTGCACGATTTCGCGGCTGGTGGTGCCGCGCACGATCGAGTCGTCGACCAGCAGCACGTTGCGGCCCTTGAACTCGCTGGCGATCACGTTGAGCTTCTGGCGCACCGACTTCTTGCGCACGCCCTGCCCCGGCATGATGAAAGTGCGGCCGACGTAGCGGTTCTTCACGAAGCCTTCGCGGTACGGCACGCCCAGCAGGTGCGCGAGCTGCGTGGCGCTCGGCCGGCTCGACTCCGGAATCGGGATGATCACGTCGATCTGGTTCGGCGGCACGGTCGACACCACGCGCTTGGCCAACGTTTCGCCGAGGTTCAGGCGCGCCTGGTAGACCGAGATGCCGTCGAGCACCGAGTCCGGACGCGCGAGGTACACGAATTCGAAGATGCAGGGATTCAGCGTCGGCGCTTCGGCGCACTGCATCGAATGCACGTTGCCTTCGAGGTCTATGAACACAGCCTCGCCCGGGTTGATGTTGCGCTCGAACACATGGCCCGAACCTTCCAGCGCGACCGATTCGCTCGCCACCATCACGGTGCCGTCGGCGCTGCGGCCCATGCACAGCGGGCGAATGCCGTAGGGGTCGCGGAAAGCGAGCAGGCCGTGGCCGGCAATCAGCGACACCACGGCGTACGAGCCGCGCAGGCGCTTGTGCATGTTCTTGACCGCGGCGAACACTTCGGCCGGATGCAGCGGCACGCCGCGCGAAGAGCGCTCCAGTTCGTGCGCCAGCACGTTGAGCAGCACTTCGGAGTCGCTCTCGGTGTTGGTGTGCCGGTGGTCGGTGGAGAACAGTTCCGAACGCAGCGCATGCGCGTTGGTCAGGTTGCCGTTGTGCACGAGCACGATGCCGAACGGCGCGTTCACGTAGAAGGGCTGGGCCTCTTCCTCGCTGTACGCATTGCCGGCGGTCGGGTAGCGCACCTGGCCCAAGCCCACATTGCCCGGCAGCGCACGCATGTTGCGCGTGCGGAACACGTCGCGGACCATGCCCTTGGCCTTGTGCATGAAGAACTTGCGTTCGAGCAAGGTCACGATGCCAGCGGCATCCTGGCCGCGATGCTGCAGGAGCAGCAGCGCGTCATAGAGCAGCTGATTGACGGGTGCGCTGCTGACAACGCCGACGATTCCACACATGAACGATTCCTCTCAGGGCAGGTAGCTTGCCAACTTTTCAGGCAGCGAGGGTTTGAGGCCCTGCAATGCCGCATCGAGAACAATGGCGCTGCGCGACTCGTGCCACCAGGCACTGTCGCTCAACACCAGCAAATGAACAACGACGGCCAGCACGAGCAGGGCCACCGCACCCCGCGCCGCTCCGAACGCTGCTCCCAAAATCCGGTCCACCGGCCGCAGACCCACGACCGTGATCAACTTGCGCGTGAGCGCGGCCACCAAGCCCACGCCGAACACCACCGCCACGAACACCAGCACGAAGGCCAGCGGATAGCGCCACGCCCCCTGCGGATCGCCGAACGGCAGCCATGCCGCCACACCGGAAGCCAGCCACTGGGCTGCAATGAAGGCTGCCACCCAGCCGATCAGCGAAATCACTTCGAACACCAGCCCGCGCATCAGGCCGAACAGCATCGACACCCCGATGAGCGCGACGGCAATCCAGTCGAGCAAGGCCACGGCAACAGCTGGCGACGGCTCTTACAACGTGAGGATCGCGGCCGACAAAGACAAGCCCTTGACCTTCTCCGCCGCGCGGTCGGCCTCGGCACGTGAACTGAAGGGGCCGACACGCACACGCGTGCGTTCGCCGTCGGCAGTCTTCGCCACGTGCACATAGGTCTTGAGGCCGGCTTTTTCGAGCTTCTGGCGCACTTCGCGCGCCTTGTCGGCATCGGCGAAAGCGCCCACCTGCACCACGAAGCGGCCACCTTCATCGGAAGCGGCGGGCTTGGCAGCAGTAGTGACGGGCTTGCCTTCGAGCAGCGCACGGGCTCGGGCGCCGTCGTCCGAGGCGGCCGACTTGGGCTTCGCTTCGGGCTTGGGGTCCGGCTTGGCTTCGGGCTTCGGCTTGGGCTCTGGTTTGGGTTCCGGCTTGTGTTCGGGCTTCGGCTCCGGTTTGGGCTCGGGCTTGGGCTTCGGTTCAGGCTTGGGCTCGGCGGCCGCGACGGGCGGCGTGCTGGGCACGGGCTTGCCGGAATCGATCACCGTGCCGTCGGCGGTCTCGGTGATCATGCCGCCGGACGAGGGCGATGCCGAGGCCACGCGCGAGCTGCTGTTGTCGGGCGCAGCCGGTGCGGTGCTCGTGGCGGGTGCCGGCGTGGCGGGCACGGGCAGCGGCTTGACCTTGTTGCGGTCGGGAATCTCGATGGGAATGTCGACCGACACGGGCCGCGGCTGCGTATCGAACAGCAGCGGGAAGCCGATCACGCCAAGCAGCACCAGCACCGCTGCGCCGAGGAGCCGGTGGCGCGCACGCCGACGCATGGTTTCGACACTTTCCGCGGGGACAGCGGCCGGGGCGCTGCGTCCTTCGTTGCCTTGTGGGCCGCGCGTGCGGAACTTGAAAAACGCCATGAAGTTCGATCCCTGAAGGAGTGCAGCGAGGTGGTGCCAGATGGTATGGACAGCCCGACGATCAGCCGCCTGGCAGCAGGTGTTTGGCTTGCAGCCGGGGGGTGCCGTTTTCGAGCACGCCACCCACGGTGAAGAACGATCCGAAGACCACGATTCTATCAGCGGGCCCCGCCTGCTCGATGGCTGCGCGCAACGCTTCCATCGGGCCCGCGTACACGCTGCCTGAGGCATCGGTGCGCGTGTTCTGCGCCTGCCAGCTGGCCAGCAGGTCGGCCGCCTTGGCCGCGCGCGGGGTGGGCAGGTCGGTGAAGTACCAGCGGTCGATCAGCGGCCCGATGCGCGCGAGGATCGGTGCGAGATCCTTGTCGGCCATCACACCGAACACGCCATGCGTGGTGGGGTAGAAGCCCATCGCATCGAGGTTCTCGGCCAGCGCGGCCACGGCATGAGCGTTGTGTGCCACATCGAGCACCAGCGCCGGCTCGCCCGGCACGATCTGGAAGCGGCCCGGCAACTCGACCATCGCGAGCCCGTTGCGCACGGCCTGCGCCGTGATCGGCAGTTGCGGGCGCAGCGCTTCGAGCGCCGCAAGCACGCCGGCCGCATTGATGAGCTGGTTGGCCCCGCGCAACGCCGGATAGGCCAGCCCGCTGTAGCGCCGCCCACGGCCCGACCAGCCCCACTGCTGCTTGTCGCCCGACACGTTGAAGTCGGTTCCGAAGCGCCAGAGGTCGGCGCCGATGGCGTTGGCATGGTCAATCACGCTCTGCGGCGGCATCGGGTCGCTCACGATGGCGGGCTTGCCCGGGCGCAGGATGCCGGCCTTCTCGAAGCCGATGCTTTCGCGGTCGGGTCCGAGGTATTCCATGTGGTCGAGGTCGATGCTGGTGATGACCGCGCAATCGGTGTCGATGATGTTGACCGCGTCGAGCCGCCCACCCAGGCCGACTTCGAGGATCGCTACGTCGGGCTTTTCCTCGATCATGCAATGCAGGATGCCGAGCGTGGTGAACTCGAAGTAGGTCAAGGGCATGTCGCCGCGCGCCTTTTCCACTACTTCGAAGCTTGCTATCAGTTTGGAAGCATCGACCGCTTCGCCCTTGAGCCGCAGCCGCTCTTCGAAGCGCACCAGGTGCGGCGAGGTAAACACCGCCGTGCGGTAGCCCGCGTGCGTGAAGATCGATTCGAGCATGGCGCAGGTCGAGCCCTTGCCGTTGGTGCCCGCCACCGTGATGACGGGGCAGCCGAAGCGCAGGCCGAGGCGCTGCGCCATTTCTTTGGCGCGCTCGAGCCCGAGTTCGATGTTCTTGGGATGGAGTTGCTCGGCGCGCGCGAGCCAGTCGTTCAGGGTTTCCATGGAGGCCGGCATTGTCGCTGACCCGCCGCTCGGGGCATCATCGCGGCCATGACAACCCTATACGGCATTCCGAACTGGGACGAAAGGGCCACATAACGCGGCCTAACCGCGCATCCGTTCTCAACGCTTCTCCGAGTGGGAGGGGCTAAAAAGCAACGGACGGCTCATAACCGCTCCTAACCGCCGATTAGCCCGCGCTCTAGCGACTCGCCTAGCGGCCCCCAACCGTACACACTAAATGTCGGTGTGAATCCATAGACGACAGCCAATTCATCCACTCAGAATTCGTTGTCGGGCGAACGTTTTGATTCGCCACTACCGGAAGCCCGACATGACCAACTTCATTTTCACGCTCTCCACCGGCACGCAGAAGGTCGCCGCCACCAAGTACGCCCACGCTCCGCGCTCGGCCCCGTTCGTAGCCATGCTCGACGGCGAGCCGACCGACGCATGGACCACCGAAGGCCGGGGCAGCGCATATATCTACTTCAAAGACGGCGCCACGCTGTACTACGTCAAGGTGCTCGCCACCGACACGGTCGCGGCCAAGACCAACCTCGTGATCGAGAGCGAGGGCTACGCGCCCAGGGTCGTCAGGCCGAAGACCACCAACAGCCGCACGCGGAAGGTGGTGAAGGCATGAAGCGGATGCATTTCACCGAGGCGAACGTCCGGGCTCTCAAGACCGATGGCGAATACGCCGACGATGAGGTCAAGTACCTGCGCCTGTACGTCACAGCCGGGGGAACCGTCAAGAAATGGGGCATCTACAAGTGGATCGCTGCCCGGAAGTGCGGGGTGCGCCGGTCGCTGGGCGACTACATCGACCTGCCGGTAGACGATGCGCGCAAAGCGGCCATCGCTAAATACGTGGGCCTGAAGGAAGACGCCAAGCCGGCCCCCAAGCCTGCAGTCACCACGCTTGGCGCCGCGCTGGCGGAGTACACCAGGTCGCTGGTCCTCAACAAGGGGAAGCAGCCGAGGTGGGCCGATGAAACATTTCGTCGCAAAGGCGTCTACGACGACTGGCTGGAACGCCCCATGGGGGATATCACGGCCATCGAGCTGGAGGGTCGCCAGAGCAAGATTACAAAGGAGCGCGGCCCTGCGGCGGCGACCCGGGCGCTCAAGGGGTTCCGAGCCGTCTTTGCGTATGCGATCCGGCGCAGGCTGTATCGGGGCGACAACACCGGCATGGACCTGAAATTGGTCGAGTCAGAGCCACGCGAGCGAGTTCTGAACGACCGCGAGCGCGGGCAAGTGCTTGCGGCGCTGGAGACGGACGAATTCAAGTTCACGATCTGGCGCCCATTCTTCAGGCTGCTCCTGCTCACTGGCGTTCGCTGGGGAAACCTTGCCGCGGCCAACTGGAAGGACATAGACCTTAACGCGGCGATCTGGACCATCCCGCGCTCAGAAAGCAAGATGAAGAACATCATGCGAGTCCGACTACGCGCCGACGCGGTGGAGTTGTTCCGGGAGCAGGTCGGCAAGGACAAGACGTGGGTCTTCCCGAGCCCCAAGAAGAGCCGCACCGGCCACATCGTGGAACCCGGCTACGCATGGCTGCGAGTGCTCGAAGCGGCAGGCATTGAGGAACACGCCACACCTCACGATCTGCGCCGGACATTCGGGTCAGTGCTTCTGCGAGGGGGAGCGCCGCTGGAAGTGGTGAAGGAAACGCTGGGCCACCGGAACATCCAGACCACCGAAAGGCACTATGCCTTTATGGATGACCCGACCGTGCGCAAGTATCTGGACGGCATTTCCGGCTAGTCGGCCAGCATCCGACGAGGCGCGCGGCTAGGTCAGTTCTTCAGCTTGCACGCGGCTACTGAGGTGAAAACTGGTCGGCCAAAGTTCGGGTCTTTGATCTTGAGAAGCTCAGCAAGTGTGTTGAGACACCTCAGCTCAGTCTTAGATGAGACGACAACCGCCTCGCCGAAAAGCTCATCACGCAGCACCCCTTCGTATGGAAGCATCGAAGCCACGCTCGTATCCGAGCAGTTGAACTTGATCCCATTCATTGGCGCCCCCTCAGCGACCTGCTTCTTCGATGCCTCGTCATAGGCTCGACATAGTTCCGACGTGGCAAAGCCCACCTGAACTATCGGGTCTGTGCCCATCGTGAACCTCATGAACTTCGCCCCCTCAGTGGCCTGCGCCATCGCACCAACGCTCGCGAGCGAGACCCACACCGCACAAAACAATTTCTTCATCGCCTTCTCCTTCTGTTAGTCGCGGATCGTAAGTTGAAGGCGATGGATGCCGCTAGCCCAAGGCAGGGCTCATCCCAGTTGCATCGAATTTGGGCATCTGTCATAAACCGCTACCAACAATAAGGAGCGGGACATGGGCACTTTGACCAAAGGTGACTTGAAGTACACATACAGCTGGACGGCCGTGAAGCCTGATGATCCAAAGATCACGGGTGCTATCGACGGCAAGTTTGTGAATCGACACGAGGGATATGAAGTTCTCTACTTCGTAAACACCATCACCGCAAACAACACAGATGCCCTCAAAGCGGAACGGCTGCTCCACGATAAGGTGCCGTCAAATCTTCACAGTCGGGCTCACATCTTCGAATGGATAAAGAAGAACTGGGCGATGTATCCGTAATACGCACGCCACGCCTAGACGTGCGCGGCGAGAGTGATCTCTCCGCGCAGGTACTTGATCTTGATATTCAGCGCGGTGTCGGGGTCAAGCCCCACGTAGCAGCAGTGATGTATGAACGTCGGACTGAGCACGTAGTCGAGGTCATCGTCTCGCAGTCCTTGAAGGACGATGGCGAGCATCAGTTCCTGGCACGCGGTGATCGGCGTGTTCGGAAGTCCGCGTTCTAGGGGCGCACCGCCCCAGACAGGGCACGTTTCAGGCTCTAACGGGCGCTCGATCCGTTTGCGAGCCTTAGGCAATTCGAGCCCCGTAAACGCGCCGAAGCGCCCGGGGCTACTTACTCCCTCCCCTTCGGATTTAGACCCTGCAGCGGCACGGATTTCTGGCTGCACAGGCGGCTCTACGGTCGCTAGCCTCGGACCGGTACCCGCGAGCGCGTCGAAAAATGGGGAGAACACCGTTGATACCTCACTAATCTAGACAAGGGTCACGCACACCGCGCCGTTCGCCGCGAACGGTAGACCTTGGGACCAGCTAGCCACCGCGCCCGTACTCACGCAGAGGGCTCCTGTGGGGCTCATCGCCAGGCCGTTGCAGAACTGGGTATTGGCCGGGAGGCCTGCTGTGGCGTCCACGTAGACCAGTTGCCCCGAGGCGGTGAACGCCAGCCCCCCACACGTAGCCTGTGCAGCCGCGGTGGACGCACGTACTGCGGGAGCGGTGGATATGCGGAGGGCGCTGAGATAGCTGTCGGTTACGGCGACTGCGCTGGTGGTCAGCTGAACCCGACCATTGACCAAGGGGAAGGGAGTCACCGCTGCGCCCTCAGTGAACGCGCGGAGACATGGCCTCCACTGCCTCGACGCTCGCAGCCAAGCCGGGAGCGTGGTGAATGATCGTCATGAACTTCGGGTCGAGGCCGTCACGGTCAAGAACCACCAGCAAGGCCAGCAACGCCTCGCCCACCGCGGCGCACTGGTCCGTGGCGTCCAGTCGGTGGAGTGCCGACTCCCACGAACCATCCGGATTGGTTCGCGTCGGCTCGGCCCAGTAGGCCCCCTCCGCATCGCGGTACAGGTCATCGCGGCAGAGAACGCCGGACACGACGAACGCGCCGAGGTATGCCACGTGGATCAGTTCACCAGCGGGCGTCTTCATCGGCGCTGTCCTTCTTCAGCAATCGCGCGGCGACCTGAGCGGCTGCGTCGTTGATAGCGTCGCGTTCCAGGTCGGGGGCACGCTCGTTCGGGTCGTGGATTTGGTTTGTCCACACCGGGCGTGCGGGGCGTTCGATCTGCTTGCGCGCTTCGATCAGTCGATTGGCTTCCTCCAGCATCCATTTCTGGAGTTCCGTTTGGGACATATCGGCAGTGCGCCTCGATTGGCCCCCGTCGTCTCGTGAGTCAATAGCAGCATGGAGAACGTCAGTCGCGCGAATCATTTGCGCCTCCGCCGCTCACCACGAGGGAGCGAGCAATCTGCGAGACAACCTGCTTGCCCACCTCGGCCGCGCGCGCTTGGAACTGGGGATGCTGCTGTGCGAATCTCCCTAACCATTCCGCCTGTTGTTGAGGCGCCATCTTCGCGATGGTTTCATAGGCGTTCGCGCCAAGGTCAGTACGCAGGCCGTTCACCAGCAACCGCATACCCGGGCCAGAGTAGAACGCCGCAGCAAGAGCGGCGGGGGCCACCTGGCCGGTGAGCGCAGCGCCTCCACCTGTCAGTGCGAGCCCCAGAAGCGCGCGGCCCGCCGTACCGCTATCGGGCACAGTGTTCGGCAGCACGCTCTGTCCGGCCCGATTGAGAGCACCGGGGGTCTGGTCGAATTGACCGCTGGCGCGATTCAGTTGGCGCGGGGTGAACTGGCCTGTCGCGCTCTTGTCAGCAGCGCCGATGACGGGCAACAGGTTGCGATAGGCGGTACGCGCAGCACCAAGCACCTTCGTGGCCTCCGGAGTCATGCCCTCGACGGTCTCACGCAGCGAGGCCTGAAGCTCATACAGAGCCTCCCCCAATGGGTGGTCAGCCGGATTCAGCGAGCCGCTGGTCTTGCGAGCGAGATAGCCAATCTCCGAATCGATGCCCTTCGCAACCTCGCCGCTGATCGGCCCACCGCGCTGCGTCGCCTCGCTGATCGCCGGCATGATCTTCTGAGCCGCGTACTTCATGATCTGCCCCTTCTGCTCGTCGGTGATCAGGGGAATGCTGTCGATGGACGCAGTGGCTTTCGCAAGCGCTGCCTTGACGTTCTGCGGCTGGATGAAAGTCTGTGGAAGCACGCGGTCGTATGTGTCCGACACGGCTTTGCTGGCCTGCTCGACGGCCTCTGCGCCGGAGCCTTTGACCGTGACGCCGAGCGGCTTGAGCGCCGCGTTGATCTCAGCGTTGCCGTACTCACTGATGGAGCGGCCCCGGGCGTATTTGATGACACTGCCCACGAGGGGAATCGATGTGGCGCTGTCCTCGATGCCGCGAATCGCGCTGCCGATGGGCCCTTCTCCGAACAACTGCCCCGGGGTAGGTCGCACGCCTGCGTCGATCAGCGCTTGGGCCTCCTTGGAGATGAACGGACGGGCCAGTCCGCCAAGCGCGCGAACAAGCAGGCGACCTCCAGCGGCCCCAGCCCCTCCAGCAAACGCCGCCGAGCCGCGCTCGCCGGGTTCGGCAGTTCCAGCGGAATAGGCCGCGTTCGTGGCGATGTCGGCCGTCGCGGGAGCCATACGCCCAAGGGTACTGGTGAGCACCTTGCCACCGAGGGACGCCACACGCCCAATCGGAACAGCGGTAGCAGCGACTTCACCCGTGATCTCTCCTGCCTTACCCGCAGTGCCCAGCGCCTCCTTGTTGGCTTCGTAGGTGGCGAGGTCGGCTTTGCGCGCCCTGCCGTTGTCGCCGGTCTGGCTCATCGTGAGGGCATCGATGGGGGAGCCGGGCGGGAAAATCTTGTCCCGCAGCCGCGCCGCCGAACCACCAACGCCCGTCATGAACCGCTCAGTGGTTGACATCCCCTCGGCCGGATTGGGCGCGGATTCCTTCGGCGGAAACTGCTTGCGAAGCACCGCGGTGATCGCGCCGTCGTCCATATCGTCCGGGAACGAGCCGGTGGACCCGTCCGGGAGTGCGATGAGCTTCGCCATGACCTACTCCAGCCGGCCAGTGTCGGGGTTGTAGACGCGAACCTTGCCACTGGGCTCAGACGCCTTCTTGGCCGCCGTCTCAACGGCATCGCGAATGCTCGGACCAGCCGCAGTCCGACCAGTCGGCGACGCATAGGACGATGGGTCAGAAGCACGCTCCATGAACTTGCGAACCTGCTTGAGCGCGGCCAGACGGACCCCTACCGGCTTGGAGCGGTCGCCGAGATTGCCGACCTGCTCTTTGTAAAACGCCAAGTCCTTGTCGGAGGTCGATCCCCCGAGACGTGGCACCTGCCCCGCGAGCGTGGAAGCGATCTGGTCGAGCCGTGCAGCCGCCTTCGCGCCATCCGTGGAGATACCTGCCGCGCCCGCGATGGTGTCGCGCAGCGATCCAGCGGCGGAACCGGTGGCGGTCGGCAAGATGCGTTCGGCCTCATCCAAGTCGGTCAGCGCCTTCTTGGCGTTGGACACCTTTTCGCCCTGCTCTTGACGCTCCTTCGTGATGCCCGCCGTTTCGCGACCGATGGGGCCAAGAGGCATCTGCTCGCCCGTCAGCTTGTTAACGCGCACCGAGTTTCCTTGAGCGTCCTGAATGATCTGATAGTTGCTGGCCTTGTCGCCGCCGCCCCCACCGCCATTGGCCCGTACAGCCGCGGCAAGCGTGCGGCGCAGGTCGTTGGAGTCGCCGGCCAAGTCACGACGTAGTTGGTCGTTGCTTGCGTCGCGGTCGCGCTTGTACTCCAGGTCTTCTTGCTGCTTGCGCTGGGCCTCGGCGATGGCTACGGCACGCGCGTCCTTCTTGTCGGCCCGGTTCGCGATGCGCTCGGGCTCATTGACTGTCAGGTCCTTGATGTAGTCCATCATGACGGACCGCATCGCGGGAATCTGGGCCCCCTTCTGTGCCCACGCGAGCTTCGCCTCAACCGGGGCACTGTCTGATGGACGCTGGGCCATGTGCTGCTGGACCGCGCCCGCCTCCACGTAGTCATAGCCGGTCTGATCAGCCTCCAACCCCTTCTTCTGGATCGCCTGTGCGATCTGCTGGGCGATGGGGGTGAGTTGCTGCGCCATGGATGGCTTCACGTAGATGCCGGAGACCATGGTGCCCTGCGGCGGGGCCGCTTCGCGCGCAGCCTTTGCGGCTTCCTTGAGGGTGGCCTCGCGGTCGCGCAGTTGAAGCTGCCGACGCATCAACGCTTCGTTGCCGTAGCTGGCGGGGAGTGAGGTGTTGTCCGGCGCAAAGAGGCCGTCAAGAAGTGAGGACATGGTGCGCTCCGGGTTAGTCGGTGGAATGGACGTTCGCCGCCGCAGCGATCTGGTCTCGCAAAGTGGGCTCAGGCAGTGGGCCGTCGGCATCGGTGCCCATTCGCTTCTGCAGGTCGTATGTCGTGGTCTCGTCCTCGATGCGCTGACTGATCTCACGCATGTGCCGCATCACCTGTCTGTCGCTGGTGCGGTCCGGCCGGTGCGTGTCGCGTGGCGCGAACGGCGTGGCGAGGCCGTATTCATTGGCGACTGAGCGGGCCATGGTGGAGTTGTTGATCTCATCGGGGCGCGCACGCTCGCCGTTCTCCGCGCGCCTGAACTGCCTCAAGTCTCTCGCCAGGTGATCGATCTGCGCCGGTGAAAGCTGGCGGGCGCGGTTAATGACGCCCGGCTGGCCGAAGAACGCCAGTTCTTCGTCGGAGGTGTAGTTGGGCGTGAAGCTCATTTGGAGTCCTTCCAAGGCTGCGGTGCGCCCTCGGCGCGAGTGCGTCCAGCGGCCTTGTCGAGGGCAGCGCGCGGGAGCGAAGAAATGAAGGTGGGCTCGGGGGCTCGCGCGAGTTGGGTGAAGTGCTCGACCTCTCGCATCGAGATGCCAAAGCTGCGGGCCATCTCCCGAGGCATATCGACGTAGCCGCCTTCGTTGTACCTGCGTGCCTTCTGCTCGTCCGTCAGCGGCACGTAGTCGGGGTGGGCCTTATCGAAGCTGCGCCGCTCCAAATCGCGCGCGGCGTCGTCCTCTGGCGTGGCGCGGGGCTTCGCCGAGAGCAGGGCCGCTTGCAGCGTCGTGAATGCCGGGTTCAGGTGCGGGTCTGGCTTGCAGCGCGGGAGATGAGCCTTGCGCAGATGCGGGAAGTGCCGATCGATGGCAGCTTCGTCCAGCGCGAATGCCTCAAGCAGGAAGCTCTGGGCCTTCTGGGCGTGGTATTCGTACCGGCCCAGCGCTTCGTCCAGTTGCTCCGCCTTCACTGCGTCAGCGGCAAAACGCAGAAAGCCTAGACCTGAATTGGGGGTAGAACTTGATTTCATTGCGACACTTAATTCCGAAAACCTATTTTCTCGGAATTAGAGCCGCCTATAAAGAAGATTCGTTAGTTGGGGAATTAGGATTTCTACTTAATTGATCTCAATCGTATTTCTGAGCCGCCCGCCCATCCCTTACATCGCCAGACGGCGCAGTAAAAGTCATCTGGTCGCGAGCAATAAGGTTTTTCCAACTTTCCTTTTCCAGGTCGGAAGTTATTGCGACGCACAATCGATCTCGTTCCACATCGACCCATTCAATGGCGTGATCGACTAAAAGCTTCAAATTATTGAAGTTTCCGTCGTTCAGGGTTTCGACTTCAAACACCGGACAGAACACCCTTGCAACCTTAAATTCTTGGCCCTCTTTGTTTATGCCTGCCCCGACCTCAACGGACAAAAAATTGCTTATGTCATGCGCGAGGTGCTTATTTCTCAGTTCTAGAAAGTACTTTTGCGCCTCTAACGCCAACGGAGGTTGGCCTGCGTAAATGGCACCCGGCGTAAGTTTTCGGCGCACTCCAGTGGCAAAGCATTTAGTGTAATGAATTACCGCAGACCGCCACAAAGCTTGGCGCAAAAACAAAGACTCGGCTGGGGCGTTCAATACTTCCAAGCACTCGCGCGAAAATTTCAAATCGTTGATATGCAGGGAGAAATCGGCTAATTTCCAAGCTTTTTCCCCTCCAACCTTTACGACTTTGACCGCATCTGGGTACCCCTCGATACTTAAACCCTCGGGCGTTTGAGAAAATACAATATCGTCCATCCCGACATCATGCACTTTCTCTGTGATTTCGGGTGCAGGCTCCGCAAGGGCTGCCAATGACATGCTCACCCACCCCCACCCGCCGATTGCTCACACATGCAGCCGGGCCATCATCAGCAGTCCATGAGGCCTCACCCCCTCCCACTGCCAGCACACGGTCATGGACCTGTCGCAGCAGGTGCAGCGCCTAGGCTCATAGCGCCTCGCCCGGTCGCCGCCGCAGCCGCCCGGCTCACCGGTATACCCCCTCGGTATAACGTTGTCAGTGCAGATCAATGACTTAGCGCTGCGTGGCTAGGCCGTGAGCTAGGCCGCGCTAGTGCGAAGCGATTAAAGGCCCGTAGGCGCGCTATCGGTCGCGGGGCTACTCGGGTACCGGCTCGCCGGAATCGCGCGGCGTTCCAGGCGCTGGCAAGCTCGGCGCGCCATGTTTAATTTCGGCGTCTTCCGGGAGGTCTCGGAATTTATAGGCATGCCGCTGGGCTGTGATCCACGGCATATCGTCCAGCCGAATATTGTTGGTGACTGTGATCGGCTCGGGAGCGATGCTCTTGGCCAGAACCTTATCAAGCAGCGCCGGGTTCTTCTTCAAGTACTCCACACCGCCAAGCTCACGGTAGGCCACTAGCGCATCTTTGCTCAACTGCTCGCGAAGCGATGGGGCCGGGGCATCTGAGGCAATAACGGCGGGTGGAGGTGCGTCTATCACGGGGGGCACCTCCGGGCGCGGCGTACCAACCTCTGCAACCGTGCAGAGGCCATTTCTAAAGTCTTCACTCGTCCAGTTCATCTCATTCTCCAATTTCTAATGGGGTCCACCACCACGCGAGAGCGGAAAGAGCGTTTAGAGCGTCTTTTTTCTACTTGTTTAGAGCGCTAGAAAAAAATCGGAGCGATTTTTATAGAGCTAGATTTTCCCGACGCTCTAAACGCTCTTTCCGCTCTTTTTCCGCTCTCAAAACTTCCCTTTCATACGAATTCCGAGGAAATACCTCTGACCGCTTGACTCGTGGCGTTTGATTTTTCCGTTGGCGTAGTTGTCGAGGGATGAATAGAAGGCTTTCGCGCTTTCCGGGATGGCTACGTGCTTTTCCCCAATCTTGAATCTGCGATAGCTCTCGTACAGGTCCTTCTGCACTGCCCTCGCCCCAGCGTCGGTGCTGAACTCCCAACCTTCAAGGTCCATCCACTCGGCCATTTCGTCTTCGGCCTGCTCGTACTCGGCGCGTGCTTCCACCAAATCCGCAAGCATCGGGCCCACGCGTCGGTTTTGCTGCTCCCATCGAACGCCGCCCTGCACGAGCCACCAAAGCATCCAAGACTGCGCGTCGGGGTCGCTCTTCATTTCATCTATGTACCAGCGGTCGGCATCGGCAGAAGCGCCCACCGACTGGTCCCGATTCCACGAGCGCCGGAACGGGAACAGCGCGATCCGATCCATCGTCGCCCTGCTGATGTGCGTCAGGTGGGGCATGTAGTTCGTGGTGATCAACAGGTTCGCGCTGAGCTCGACGCTGCCGCCCTCGGCGTAGTTGGCCCGTACCGTCATGCTCTCGCCACCGGTGAACTCCTTGAAGAACGCCTCGTTGAGGTGGTTCGTTTTCTCAAACTCCTTCGCGAACACCCAACGAGCCCCGATGGCTTTCACGAGATGAGGCTTGGCCGCTTCGGGGTCGCGCGCCTTATTGGTAGCCACGAACGCCTTGATATCGAGGTCAGCGGCGTAGGTCCCGAGGGTGTGGTGCATCAGGTTGGCGAACGCGCTTTTCCCGTTGGAGCCGTGCCCCGACAAGATGTCCGCTGAGGTGGTCGAGTTGAACCCGCGCAGGCCGGAACCGAGGCGCGTTTGAAGGTATCGCTCGCGCTCAGCGTCGGGCGTCCCGTCCGCCCGAGACGTCACTGAACGAACAAACTCACGGGCTCGCAAGGCACCGGGCGTCTTGGGCTCCGCTTCCGGGTACATCGCCGCGCACCGTCGCAGAATCAAGTCGTCCTGTTCTTCCGCTCGCAGCACGCCGGTGCTCAGATCGACCACGCCGTTGGCGACGGCGAGCACGTGCGGGTCCTTGTCGAAGTCGGACGACCGGCGCTGATGCTTTGCCCGATTCGACACGTTCGTCAGGAAGTTCGTCATCGTCGCCATGCCTTCGAGCTTGGCGGCCCACTTCTCCAGCGGCACCGCTTGCTTGATGATGGTCTCGCGCGACTTCTTCGCCACGTCGTCATCCCCCTTGATCGCTGCGGCGCTGCTGCGGATCACCTGCGCTCGGCGGGCGTAGTGCATCGACACCTGTACGGCCAGTTCCGTGGGCTTGGTCTTGCTCCGCGTCCAGCGGCCCGCCGAAGCGTCCCAGAATGCCCATTCGCCCGTGTCGGGCAGGAAGTAGAAATTGCCCTCACCGAACAGCTGGACGAACTTCGTGGCCGCGCCTTGGTCGGTGAAATTTGTCGCCGCCTGCATGAAGCGGTCGGGATTGCTCAGCAGCCATTTGGTGTTCGCCTCAAGGTTCTCCACCTTGATGGGATCAAGCCGGTATAGCGCCGCAAGGTTGGCGTTCTCATCGAGATCAACGAACCAGTTCGCGTCGTTCCAGGTCGCGTACCAGTCGTCATAGCCGAGGCGCTTCCCGTCCTTGCTGTGGCCGAAATCGGGGACCGTGGTTTTGACGTGGTGCAGTTGGCTCTCGACCACCAGCGCGACAAGCTCACCGCCGACAAGATCGTTAGTGACGGCATCGCCATCGAACGCCACGAACAGTTCGTCACCCTGCTTGATGCGGCTCAGAATCTCCGAGCGCATGTTGCGGCTGGCGCCGTCCTCAGCATCCGACTCGTGCCAGCCCGACACGCCGTTGATCGCCACCGTGGGTATTCCAGTGGTCAGCGCGAACAGAGCAGCCTTCTTGTAGCCCTCCACGATGGCCTTCACCGTCGATTTTTTGAAGGCTGCTTCAGCGTTCTCCGGGTCCATAGACGACAAAAACGCGACAGGCGGAGTCACGCCTCTGCTGCCGAGATATTTGTTGTCGGGACGGTCGATCCTGAGTTGGTTATAGGTGTCGGTCCAGTAGATGCGGTATGCGTCGAGCGCCTCTCCCGTTTCGCTGTCGCGGAATGGGACCACCTCCGGCGGTTTCGGAGACACCACCGACAGCATCTCAACGGTCAGCAGCGAGCGCGCGAGGTCGCGCACCATGAATGGGGCGGGCTCCACGAGCTTGAGATTCGCGCTCATTGCACTTCTCCCCGAAGCGCAGCCACCAGCAGTACTGCGCGCTCGTAATCATCGGCAGGCAGGCGCTCGAAAGTCGGCAGCGGCGGCTCGACCAGCGGGTTAGGCAGGTAGCGCCGGAGCAGGTGGCGGTACTCCTTGCGGAAGGACTTGATCCGGCTGCGCGGGCCGCGCTCGTACTGGTCGAAATGGCGACGGTGGTACTGCTGGGACTTCAGTTGATCGAAGCTGCGAGGCTGGATGCGGAGGTCGAACATCAGCATTCGTAGCCCCGAACCGTCATAGGGGTAGAAACGTGGCGGCAGCCTCATTTCAGTACACCCCACCCTCAGCGCGCCGGACGCGTGCCGCTTCTTCGGCATTGGCCGCATCTGTCGCGGCCTGCCCCTCCGCCATCAGGCGTTGCTCGGCGCTGATGCGGGTCATTTCTGCCTCCCTCGCATACCGTGCACGCGCGTCGTCATCGGCACGCTTGGCGGCTTTGCGGGCGGGTTCTTCCTCGCGCCATTTGCGGTAGTCAGCGAGCCAACGTTCGGCGGTGTCGTCGCTGTAAAGATTCAGGCGTCCCGCTGTCAGATCGGGGATCAGCTTCGGAGCCCCCTTTTCCATCAGCGTTTGACGCAAATACGGAATGCCGATGTTCAGTTCTTCGGCCAAGTCGGACATCGTCCATTTTCCAAAGGGTCCAGATGCGGGCATGTCAGCTCCATGCGGCAGCGCAACCCGGGGGCTGCACTGTCGAAAATGTTTGGGAAAAAGACCCCCGGTGGCCGCGCTGGTCCGGGGGTTTGAGGCGGAGTAATCGGTCGCTACCGACCTATCGATAGTAGGAGTAGCGCTCTCGAAAGGCGAGAAAAGAACGCCCTGAAGCGCGACTTTCGTTATTGCTCCGCTGGCATTACACAGGCAATAACGTCGCGCTTCAGATACCTGTACACCCCGCCCAGCTTCCGGCGCGGCGGAAGCCACTTTTTGCGCTTGTAGTACATGTTGGTCAGCGACTCGGGCGACATACGGAGGAAGGTGGCAACTTCTTCCGTGAGCATGACCTCAGGCAGATCGGCGCCAACCTCTGGGCCGAATGCGATACGTGGTGACTTAAATTCGGGCGCGGTTTGGCCCATGGATCCGGCAGACATGACTCATCCTTGTTACAAGGACTGCCCGCCAGTCGCAGGTCAATGTGGACCCAGAAACACCCGACGTTGTCCCATAGGGGCGGTGATCGTCGGAAACCATTTTGTAACCCGGCTGCTTTGCTGCGGTCGCGAAAGCTCGGATGCTACGAAGGAGTTTAAATTGCTTTCTTTGAGGCCGAGAAGCGATTTCTTGAGGCTCGACCTCCCGGCCTGTTTTCTAGCTTGTTTCCTAGCGACGCAACAAAAATGACAAAGATTTCTCCCCGAGAAACCATCCTTTACGGAATACCGAACTGCGACACCGTCAAGCGCGCCCGCGCCTGGCTCGATGAACATGGCGTGGCCTACACCTTCCACGACTTCAAGAAACAGGGCGTGCCCGAAGCCGAGCTCGACCAGTGGCTGAAGAAGCCCGGCTGGGAGGCCCTGGTCAACCGCAAGGGCACCACCTGGCGCAAGCTGGACGACGCCACCCGAGAAGGCGTGGTCGACGCCGGTTCGGCCCGCGCGGTGCTGCTGGCCAACCCCAGCCTGATCAAGCGGCCGGTGGTCAACTGGGGCCCGAAAAAGCCCGTTACGACAGGGTTCGACGCCGAATCCTGGGCTGTCAACGCCGTGTAAACCCCGGAACCCGACCTACAGCCCGGCGTCAAACCGCGATCTGCAGGAGAGACACACCATGAACAAACTCGTTTTTCGCACCCTCGCCGGCATTTCCGTGGCCGGCACGCTGGCCGCGGGCACCGGCGTCGTGCACGCCCAGCAGAACCAGGTGGTCCAGGCCCGGGTGATTTCCGCCACCCCGATCCGCGAAACGACCGGCAGCGACGTGAACTACAACGTCACCTACGAGTACAACGGGCGTCAGTACACCACCCGCATGAACAGCCAGCCCGGCGCGACCATTCCGATCCAGGCCAGCGGCTACGGCGTGACGACCTCGCCGGTGGCGCCGCAGTCGCAGGTGCAGACCTATCCGGTCGAGGCCAACAACGGCGGCTACGCCCCGCAGTCCGGAGGCTCTCCCTGGGACAACGTGGTGCCCGAACCGGGCGTAGTGGTCTCCAACGCCCCCGCCCCGGTCTATCAGCCCGCGCCGGTATATGCCGATCCGGTCTACGTGCAGCCGGCCTATGCGTACCCCTATGCCTATCCTTACGTCTACCCGCCGGTCGGCATCTCGCTGAACCTCGGCTATTCGCGCGGCTGGGGCGGCGGCTACCGTGGCGGCTGGGGTGGCGGATACCGCGGCTGGCACCGCTGAGCCACCGGCCGGCGGCCCAAGCCGCCCGAGCCCCTAAAATCGAGGACTTTTCCAACCCTTGACGGGTGCGCCGCTGGTGCGGTGCGTCCTCGATTTGCCGACCGCCCAGGCGCCGGCGCCACCCAATGACGACGACTACCGATACTCTGAACAGCGCCGCAGTGGCCACCAAGGCCAATGTGTACTTCGACGGCAAATGCGTGAGCCACAGCCTCACGCTCGCGGACGGCACGAAGAAATCGGTCGGCGTGATCCTGCCGTCCACCCTCACCTTCAACACCGGCGCCCCCGAGATCATGGAAGGCACCGCCGGCAGCTGCGAATACCTGCTGTCGGGCACCAGCGAATGGGTGGCCTCGGGCCCCGGGCAGAAGTTCAGCGTGCCGGGCAACTCCACTTTCCAGATCCGCGTGAGCGGCGAGCCCTACAGCTACATCTGCCACTTCGGCTGAACCGCGAACCCGGGAAACCTGACATGTCGACCATCCTCCAAAACGTTCCCGCCGGCCAGAAGGTCGGCATTGCCTTCTCGGGCGGCCTGGACACCAGCGCGGCGCTCCACTGGATGCGCAACAAGGGCGCGATCCCCTACGCCTACACCGCCAACCTCGGCCAGCCCGACGAGCCCGACTACGACGAGATCCCGCGCAAGGCGATGCTCTACGGCGCCGAAAATGCCCGCCTGATCGACTGCCGCGTGCAGCTGGCCAACGAAGGCATCGCCGCCCTGCAGGCCGGCGCCTTCCACGTGACCACCGCCGGCGTCACCTACTTCAACACCACGCCGCTGGGCCGCGCCGTCACCGGCACGATGCTGGTGTCGGCCATGAAGGAAGACGACGTCCACATCTGGGGCGACGGCAGCACCTACAAGGGCAACGACATCGAGCGCTTCTACCGCTACGGCCTGCTGACCAACCCCAACCTCAAGATCTACAAGCCCTGGCTCGACCAGGTCTTCATCGACGAGCTGGGCGGCCGCGCCGAAATGTCGGCGTTCATGCAGAAGGCCGGCTTCGCCTACAAGATGTCGGCCGAAAAGGCCTACTCGACCGACTCGAACATGCTCGGCGCCACGCACGAGGCCAAAGACCTCGAGCACCTGAACAGCGGCATCCAGATCGTGCAGCCCATCATGGGCGTGGCCTTCTGGAAGGACGAAGTCGAAGTCAAGCGCGAAACCGTCTCGGTGCGCTTCGAAGAAGGCGTGCCCGTTGCGCTGAACGGCGTTCGCTACGCCAACCTGGTCGACCTGATCCTCGAAGCCAACCGCATCGGCGGCCGCCACGGGCTGGGCATGAGCGACCAGATCGAAAACCGCATCATCGAGGCCAAGAGCCGCGGCATCTACGAGGCTCCGGGCCTCGCGCTGCTGTTCATCGCCTACGAGCGCCTCGTCACCGGCATCCACAACGAAGACACCATCGAGCAGTACCGCGACAACGGCCGCCGCCTCGGCCGCCTGCTGTACCAGGGCCGCTGGTTCGACCCGCAGGCCATCATGCTGCGCGAAACGGCGCAGCGCTGGGTGGCGCGCGCCATTACCGGCGAAGTGACGGTCGAACTGCGCCGCGGCAACGACTACTCGATCCTGAACACCGAATCGGCCAACCTGACGTACAAGCCCGAGCGCCTGAGCATGGAAAAGGTCGAGGGCGCGTTCACGCCGCTGGACCGCATCGGCCAACTCACGATGCGCAACCTCGACATCGTCGACACGCGCGAGAAGCTCGCGATCTACACCCGGGTCGGCCTGCTGTCGTCGGGCGAAGGCGCTTCGCTGCCGAAGCTGGCCAACGACGGCGACGCAAGCTGATCGCCGCTCTCTGCCTCCCCTGCGAGGCAGAAACGACAACGGGCCCCTCGGGGCCCGTTTTTCATTGGTGCGCTGCGAGGGTCAGTCCCCGCCACCTCCACCGCAGCCGCCGCCACACCCGCCACCGCCGTCAGATGAGCCGCCCCCATCGCCGGAGCCGCCGTCACCGCCACTGCTCGACGACTCGCTGCCGCCGAACCCGCCGGCATCACCCGCGCTGCCACCATCCGACGAAGACGATTCCCCAAAGCTGGTGCCGCATTGGGCGTCCGAGCCGATGTACCGCTCGACCGCCCGGCAGTCGGGCACGTAGTGAAAGCCGCCGTCGATCGCGAACTTGACGTCCAGCGCGAACAGCAGCGGCAGGCGCGCCGGCTTGCGCGGATCGATGCTCTCCTCCTTGCAGGCCCAGTACCAGGTGCGGCGCAGGCCGTCGTTGCGCCGGGCATCCTTGCCCAGTACCTCGGCCGGGCTGTGGTGCAGCATGCCGCCGAAGGCCGCCTTGCACCAGTTCTGGTAGCCCTGCGTGTGCAGGATGAACTCGTGCCAGGCCGTGTCGACCACCTTCGAAGGCATCGCCACGAACTTGCGCTCGCTGCGCAGGTGCGCCATGAAGAACTGGCGCAGGCCGCGCAGCACCAGTTCGGCGTCGCGCCGGCTGAGCTGCGGATGCGCCTCGCACAGCTTGCCGACAAGGAATGGCGGCAGCCGCGCTTCGCGGATGAACTGGCGCCGCAAGCTGGTTTCGAGGAACTTGAGCACCGCCGAAAACAGCAGCGCCACCACAATCACGGCCACCACCGAGCCCCAGCGGCGCGAGCCCAGAAACAACGCGAGCAGCGCAATGAGCGGCACCGCCCGTCGGGCCCATAGCAGCGCGCCGATGCGGCGGCGGAAATTCAAGTGCAGGAAGTCGAGATCCATGCCGTCAGACCACCACCGGCTCCGGCTCCAGCCGGATGCCGAAGCGCTCGTACACGCTGGTCTGGATGGCCTTGGCCAGGGTCATCACCTCACCGCCGGTCACCGGGTTCTCGCGGCCGCCGCGGTTGACCAGCACCAGCGCCTGCCGCTCGTAAACGCCGGCATTGCCCACCGACTTGCCCTTCCAGCCGCAGGCATCGATGAGCCAGCCGGCTGCCAGCTTGATGCTGCCGTCGTCCATCGGGTAGTGAACGATCTTGGGGTCGCGCGCGATGATGTCCGCGCATTGCTCGGGCGTGACGGTCGGGTTCTTGAAGAAACTGCCGGCGTTGCCCAGCACGCGCCAGTCGGGCAGCTTCGCGCGGCGAATAGCGCAGATCCAGTCGAAGACGTCCTGTGCGCTCGGCGTGAAGTTGCCGGTTTCTTCCATCTTGCGTTCGAGGTCGAGGTAGCCGACCACGGCCTTCCAGGGCTTGGGCAGGCGAAAGCGCACCCGGGTGATCACCGCCCTGCCCGCCAGGCCGAAGTCGTTCGGGCCGCTGCGCACGTGCTTGAACACCGAATCGCGATAGCCGAAGGCGCATTGGGCGGCGTCGAGCGTGAAGCTGCGGCCGGTTTCCAGGTCGAAGGCGTCGAGCGAATCGAAGCGGTCTTGCAACTCGACCCCGTAGGCGCCGATGTTCTGCACCGGCGAGCCGCCCACCGTGCCCGGAATGAGAGCCAGGTTTTCCAGCCCCGGGTAACCGTTGCGCACCATCCACTCGACGGCGTCGTGCCAGATCTCGCCGGCACCGGCCTCGACGATCCAGGCGCGCGGCGTTTCTTCCACCAGCCGCAGGCCCTTGATCTCGATCTTCAGCACCAGCGGCTTGACGTCGCCCGTGAGCACGATGTTGCTGCCGCCGCCCAGCACGAACCGGGGCGCGTCGCGCCATGCCGGATCGGCGCGCAGCGCGACCAGGTCGGCCTCGCCCGCAATGCGCGCCAGATGCTGCGCACGCGCGACGATGCCGAAGCTGTTGTAGGGCTGCAGCGGGACGTTGGACTCCACGATCATGGGAGAATTGTCGCATCCAGCACCAGTGAATTCAGGAGAGAGTCCATGCCGTCCTTCGATACCGTCTGCGAGCCCAACCTGCCCGAGGTGAAGAACGCGGTCGAGAACACCGCCAAGGAAATCGGAACGCGCTTCGATTTCAAGGGCACGGCCGCCGCCGTCGAGCTCAAGGACAAGGAGATCACCATGATCGGCGACGCCGAGTTCCAGCTCGTGCAGGTGGAAGACATCCTGCGCAGCAAGCTCACCAAGCGCAGCGTCGACGTGCGTTTCCTCGACAAGGGCGACGTCCAGAAGATGGGCGGCGACAAGGTCAAGCAGGTCATCAAGGTCAAGAGCGGCATCGAAAGCGAGCAGGCCAAGAAGATCACCCGCATCGTCAAGGACAGCAAGCTCAAGGTGCAGGCAGCCATCCAGGGCGACGCGGTGCGCATCACCGGCGCCAAGCGCGACGATCTGCAAGCCGCCATGGCACTCATCAAGAAGGACGTGCCGGACATGCCGCTCACGTTCAACAACTTCCGCGACTGAGCGGCTCCCTTCATGAAAGCCCTTGTCGTCGCAGCGCAGCTGCTGGCTGCCGCTGCAGTGGCGCATGCCGCCGGCTCGGTCACCCTGACCGGCAGCATCGGCAGCCGCGCGATCCTGATCGTGAACGGCAACCCGCCCAAGACCGTGGCGGTCGGCGAGAGCTACCAGGGCGTGAAACTGCTCTCGCTGCAGGCCGAACAGGCCGTGGTCGAACTCGACGGCAAGCGCGTCAGCCTGCGCATGGACACGCCGGTCAGCATCGGCGGCGGTGGCAGCTCAGGCGGGGGCGGAAACCGTGTCGTGCTGTCGGCCGACAGCCGCGGGCATTTCATGACGCAAGGCGCCATCAACGGCCGGCCGGTCACGTTCATGCTCGACACGGGTGCGACGTCCATCGCGCTCTCGGCCGACGACGCCCAGCGCATCGGGCTCGACTACAGCAAGGGCCAGCGCGTCATGATGAACACCGCCAACGGCACGACTTCGGGCTACAAGCTGCGGCTGCAGTCGGTGCGCGTGGGCGACGTCGAGGTCTACGACATCGACGCCATCGTCTCGCCGCAGGCCATGCCCTTCGTGCTGCTGGGCAACAGCTTCATCAATCGCTTCTCGATGCGGCGCGACGCGGACCAGATGGTCCTCGAAAAACGCTATTGATTGAGCGTCAGGCCTGCGCGGCCGTCACCACGATCTCGATCTTGTAGGCCGCATTGGCCATCTTGGCCTGCACGGTGGCGCGCGGCGGCGTGTTGCCGGCCGGAATCCAGGCGTCCCACACCTCGTTCATCGCCGTGATGTCGGTGATGTCCGCCAGGAAGATCTGCGTCATGAGAATGCGCGACTTGTCGCTGCCGGCCTCGGCCAGCAGGCGATCGACCATGCCCAGCACCTGCGTGGTCTGGCCGCGGATGTCCTGCGAGGTGTCGTCGGGCACCTGGCCCGCGAGGTAGATGGTGCCGTTGTGCACGGCCGTCTCCGAGAGACGGGGGCCGACGTGGAAGCGGGTGATGGAGGCCATGGTGTTCTTTCTTCAGTCCTGTTTCTTCTTGGAGCCGAGCTTCGACTCCGTGCCGGCCGCGAGCCGGCGGATGTTTTCGCGGTGCCGCCAGATCAGCAGCAGGCTCATGACGATGAGCGCGATCAGCACTGTGCGGTCGAGCGGCCACGCGATGCCGCCGCCGATCAGATAGTAGGCCGGTGCGAAGAAGGCCGCCACCAGCGACGACAGCGACGAGTAGCGGAAGAAGACGGCGATGATCAGCCAGGTGGCGCCGGTGGCCAGCCCCAGCCAGGGCGCGACGCCCACCAGCACGCCTGCCGCCGTAGCCACGCCCTTGCCGCCCTGGAAGCCGAAGAACACCGGATACAGGTGGCCAAGAAACGCTGCCAGGCCGGCCAGGGCAGCAACGCCCTCCCCTAGCCCCCACTGCGCGCCGAACCGGTGAATCAGGAACACCGGCACCCAGCCCTTGATAGCGTCGAGCAGCAGCGTGGCCAGCGCCGCACCTTTATTACCCGAGCGCAGCACATTGGTGGCGCCGGGATTCTTGCTGCCGTAGCTGCGCGGATCGGCCATGCCGAGCGCCTTGCTCACGATGACCGCGAAGGACAGCGAGCCGATCAGGTACGACGCCACGATGGCGATGAGGGAAGGCAAGTTGAAACTCAAGACGGCACTCCGCGGGGGATGGTTGTTGTTCTATTCGGCGACGAGCGCCTGGGGCGGCGATTGGATCACAACATACTGCTTGCGAAACTCGAAGCCGCGGTCGGGCCACTGTGTCACATAGGCGCGCAGGGCCTCGGCGCCGGCGGACCAGTCCTCGCCGTTGACGCGGCAGTCGGCCTGCACCTGGCCCTCGGCGTCGCGCACGGCATAGAGGCGCACGGCGTGGAGACTGTCCGATTCGATCTGCGGCTTGAAGGCGTCCCAGGTATTGGTGAACAGGCAGCAGGGGCAGAACGGGTGCTCTTCCTCAACCTCGGCCGCCGGCAGCGCCGCCCGGTGCGCCACGGGGCCGAACAGCACGCGCCGCTGCCGCCCCTCCTTCCAGCTCATGTCCATCGACGTGCAGTGGGCGAGCTCACCGCCCAGCGCATCCTGGAACACAACCAGATCGACCTGCGCCCACAGGTCGAACCCGCGGGTCAGGGCCTGCTCGGTGGTTTCGCCGCCCGAATGCTGGTACTCGAAGACGCCCTGCGGCAAGAGTCCGGCATGGGCCACCTCGATGGTGCTGGAGGTGCGCACGCTGCCGTCCTCGGCGCGCGAGTAGCTCAGGATCTGCGGCAGCAGCCAGAGTCCGTCGGACAGCGTGACCCAGCCATCGCGTGCGAGCGCGGCGGCCTGGCCGCGCGCCAGCAGTGCGTCGCGCAGCAACGCCGACAGGTCGAGCGATTCGGTCCATTCGCGCTCGTCGTTGCGAAAGGCAAGTGCGAACGCCGTGCCCTGGCCCGGGTTGCCAGCGGCTCGCAGGGGAAAGAAGTCGGAAGACGAGGATGTCGCCATGGCGCCGGCTATTCTGCCAGCGCACATTGCACGGGCTTCGCGCCCAGCAACCCCACGCACACCTGCGGATCGATGCCGATCAGGTAGCCGCGGCGCCCGCCGTTGAGCACGATCCTCGGCAGTTCGAGGATGGTCGATTCCACATACACCGGCATCTCGCGCCGCGTGCCGAACGGCGAAGTACCGCCCACCATGTACCCGCTGTGCCGCTGCGCCACCTCGGGCTTGCAGGGCTCGACCGACTTGGCGCCGATCTGCCGCGCGAGGTTCTTGGTCGACACCGTGCGGTTGCCGTGCATCAGCACGATCAGCGGCTTGGCGTCCTGGTCTTGCATGACCAGCGTCTTGATGACGGTGAACGGGTCGAGCCCGAGCATCTCGGCGCCGCGCTGCGCACCGCCGTGCTCGACGTACTCGTAGGGGTGCTCGGTGAAGGAGATCTTGTGCGCACGCAGCAGCTGGGTGGCGGGCGTCTCGGAGGTGTGAGTGCTTTTCTTGGCCATCTCGGTGGCAACTGCGGGTTCAGGATCGCTTCAGAAAACCTGGTGTTCCACGGCAAAAAATCTGCCGTACTACATTGAATTCCATTCCAGCCATGCAGCATACGCCAGCCCCGGTGGCCACGGCTTCGTTCTACCTCGGGCTGGTGCTGGCCGTGGTGGCGATGCACGCGGCGGTGCTCTGGCTGCTGCTGGTCGCCACGCAGCCGCACGGCCGCGAGACCGCCCCGGTGAAGCGAATGGTCATGGAGGTGGTGCAGGTCGAAGCCCCAGTGAAGGCCGTGCCTCCCGCACCGCGGGAAGCGGCGCCGCAAACCACGACTGCGACCACACGCGCGACAACCACGCGCATGCCCCGAACTGCTCGCGGCAAGGCGATCACCGTCCCCGCTACGCCAGTCACACAGCCGCCGCAAGCCACGACAACCCCCGCGCCGCTGATCCTTCATTCGGAAAGCACCCGCCGCGCCCTGCGCGACATCGGCCGCGAGCGCTCATTCGCGGAACGCGCCGGCCAGAACCTCAACGGCACCCCGCGCTCAGCCTTTGATTCCAGGTTGAGCGCAGGCGTCGCAAGCGCTGCACACGGCGACTGCATGAAGGGCCAGTTCAAAGGCGGCAACATGGGCCTGCTGAGCCTGCCAGCCCTCGCCCTGGCCGCCGCCCAGGGCGAATGTGGCCGTTGAATTACGCAGCAGGGTCGCGAATCTCCCAGCGGATCTTGTCGATCTCCGCCAGGATTTCCGCCGACAACGTGGTGCCGTACACGTCCAGGTCTTCTTCCAGCTGCGCCACCGAGGTCACGCCGATGATCGTGCTCGCCACCTGCCACTTCGTGTAGCAGAAGGCCAGCGCCAGCTGCGTCGGCGTCAGGCCGTTGTCGCGGGCCAGCTGGTTGTAGCGCTTGGCCGCGCGCAGCGAATCGGGGCGGCCCCAACGCTGCTTGCGCACCGATTCGTAGCTCGAAATCCGCGCGCCCTTCGGCGCATCCGGCCCTTCGATGCCGCTCTGGTCGTACTTGCCCGTCAGCAGGCCGAAGGCCAGCGGCGAATACGCCAGCAGCGACACGCCCAGCCGGTGCATCGTCTCGTCCAGCCCGTTCTCGTAGCCGCGGCTGATGAGGCTGTACACGTTCTGCACCGTCGCCACGCGCGGCAGCCCGTGCTGCTCGGCCAGCCGCACGAACTCGTGCACGCCGTACGGCGTTTCGTTCGACAGGCCGATGGCGCGCACCTTGCCCGCCTTCACCAGCTTGCCCAGCGCTTCGAGCTGCTCGTGGATCGGCGTCTTCGAGGTTTCCTTCGCCGGGTCGTAATACATGTTGCCGAACAGCGGCACGTGGCGCTCCGGCCAGTGGATCTGGTAGAGGTCGATGACGTCCGTGCGCAGCCGCTTCAGGCTGGCGTTGCACGAGGCTTCGATGTCGGCCGCCGTCATGCCGCTGCCTTCGCGCACCCAGGGCATGCCGCGCGACGGGCCGGCCACCTTGGTCGCGACCACCAGCTTCTCGCGCGCACCGGGGTTGGCGGCGAACCAGTTGCCGATGATGGTCTCGGTGACGCTGTAGGTTTCCTTGCGCGTGGGTACCGAGTACATCTCGGCGGTGTCGATGAAGTCGACGCCGCGCTCGAGCGAGCGGCTCAGGATGGCGTGGGAGGTGGGCTCGTCGACCTGTTCGCCGAAGGTCATCGTGCCAAGGCAGATCGGGGTGACGTGCAGGTCGCTTTGACCGAGTTGGATCTTTTTCATGCGCGGGATGCTACCGCCCCGCCCCACAGCCTGCTGGCCGCCCCATCAAAACCCGAGCGTTCCGCCCCCGCCCGCTGTCCTGTGCCGGACTGCGTCAGCACAAAGGCCTCTTTATCATCGACGCCCATGTACCAAGCCCTCCGCCCCTCCCGCAGCGAATTCGTGCCCGTGCGCAACCTCAGCTACCACGTGCGCCTCTGGGGCCAGCCCTCCGACGAGCGCCCGCCGCTCGTGCTGGTGCATGGCTGGATGGACGTGGCCGCATCGTGGCAGTTCGTGGTCGATGCGATGGAGGAAGACCGCTTCATCATCGCCCCCGACTGGCGCGGCTTCGGCCTGACCGACGGCGGCGGCGTCGACAACTACTGGCTCGCCGACTACCTGGCGGACCTCGAGTGGCTGCTCGACCACTACGCAGGCGAAGACGACAGCGCCCGGCAGGTCGACCTCGTCGGCCACAGCATGGGCGGCAACGTCGTCATGCACTACGCCGGCGTGCGGCCCCAGCGCATCCGCCGCTTGGTCAATCTCGAAGGCTTCGGCATGCCCGCGCGCAAGCCCGAGGAAGCGCCCGCGCGCTACGGCCAGTGGATCGACGAGCTCAAGCGCCTGCATCGCGGCGAGATGGCGCTGGCTGGCTATTCGGCCGTGGAGGGCGTGGCGCGCCGCCTCATGAAGACCAACCCCCGCCTCACGCCCGACAAGGCCAACTGGCTGGCCAGCCACTGGTCGGTGAACCACGCCCAGCCCGACGGCAGCGAGCGCTGGCAGATCCTCGGCGAGGCGGCGCACAAGATCGTCAACGCACACATCTTCCGCGTCGACGAAACGCTGGCGCTCTACGCGCGCATCACCGCTCCGTTGCTGATGGTCGAGGCATCCGACGACAGCCTGAAAGGCTGGTGGAAGAGCCGCTACACGCTCGACGAATTCCACGAGCGCCTGAGGTCGGTTGCCAACAGCCGCATCGAGCGCCTCGAAGACGCCGGTCACATGCTGCACCACGACCAGCCGCAGCGTGTGGCGCGGATGATCGAGGAGTTCCTCGCGAACTGAGGCTCAGGCGCGGCGCGATTCGCTGTCGAGGCTCGCCATCTGCGCCGCCGCATAGCGGTCGCCAGCCGCAGCGCCCTTCGGCACCGCCCGCTCGATGGCTGCGAAGTCGTCGGCCGCCAGCTTCACGTTCAGCGCGCCCAGCGCTTCTTCCAGCCGCGTGCGCTGCCGCGCGCCGATCAGCGGCACGATGTCGTCGCCCTGCGCCGCCACCCACGCAATGGCGATCTGCGCGACGGTGACGCCCCTGGCCTCGGCGATCTTGCGCAGCGCATCGACCAGCGCGAGGTTGCGGTCCACGTTCTCGCCCTGGAAGCGCGGGCTGTGCGCCCGGAAATCCTTCTCGCCCGCCGCATCCTTCTTCCAGTGCCCGCTGATCAGGCCGCGCGAGAGCACGCCGTACGCGGTGATGCCGATGCCCAGCTCGCGGCAGGTCGCGAGGATGTCGTCCTCGATGCCGCGCGAGATCAGCGAATACTCGATCTGCAGGTCGCAGATCGAGTGCACGGCCGCCGCCTTGCGGATGGTCTGCGAGCCGACTTCCGACAGGCCGATGTGGCGCACGTAGCCCGCCTTCACCAGGTCGGCGATGGCGCCGATGGTGTCTTCGATAGGCACGTTCGGGTCGAGCCGCGCCGGGCGGTAGATGTCGATGTGGTCCACGCCCAGGCGCTGCAGCGAGTAGGTAGCGAAGTTCTTCACCGCCGCGGGCCGAGCGTCGTAGCCAACCCAGCCACCGGCCGGGTCGCGCATGGCGCCGAACTTCACGCTGACCAGTGCGGCATCGCGCTGCGAACCCTTGAGGCCCTTGAGCGCTTCGCCGATCAGCATTTCGTTGTGGCCGCTGCCGTAGAAGTCGCCGGTATCTAGCAGCGTGATGCCCGCGTCCATCGCGGCATGGATGGTGGCGATGCTTTCTGCGCGATCCGAAGGGCCGTACATGCCCGACATGCCCATGCAGCCGAGACCGAAGGCGGAAACCTTGGGGCCGTTCATGGCCTTGGTGCCGAGTTGAAGTGTGTTCATTGCAGTGTCCTTTCTGACTTTTTGACTGTGGCCGGACGCGGTTGCGAACGGCATGGCGCTAGTCTGGAAGGAATCGGCCCGTTCGATAATCCGTCCGGCAGCGCACGGGTTGTGCAGAAAAACGCACAATCCCGCCATGACCGATCCCGATCTTTCCGATCTCGGCGCCTTCGTTGCCGTGACCCGGGCGCGCGGCTTTCGCGGCGCCGCCACGCTGCGCGGCGTATCGCCCTCCTCGCTCAGCGAGGCCATGCGGCGGCTCGAAGCGCAGCTTGGCGTGCGCCTGCTGAACCGCACGACGCGCAGCGTCACACCCACCGAAGCCGGCCAGCGGCTGCTGGACCGCATCTCGCCCGCGCTCGACGACATCGCGGGCGCGCTCGACACGCTCAACAGCTTTCGCGACAGTCCCACCGGCACGCTGCGGCTGAACGTACCGACGATCGTGACGCAGCGCGTGCTGCCGCCGCTGGCCAGCCGCTTCCTGGCGGAGCACCCGGGCATCACGCTGGAGATCACGACCAACGACACCTTCATCGACGTACTCGCCGCGGGCTTCGATGCCGGCATCCGCTACGACGAGAGCATTGCGCGCGACATGATCGCCGTGCCTCTGGGCCCTCGCACGCAGCGCTTCGTGGCCGCGGCGTCGCCTGCCTACCTGGCGAAGCACGGAACGCCCAGGCACCCGACCGACCTGCTGCAGCACGCCTGCATCGCCCACCGTTTCCCGAGCGGCGTGCTCGCCACCTGGGGCTTCGTGCGCAAGGGCAAGGCCGTCAAGATCACGCCGGCAGGGCCGCTGATCGCGTCGATGCTCGACCTCGAACTGCACGCCGCCGAGTCGGGCCTGGGCCTGATCTACACCTTCGACGAATACCTGCGGCCCTCCATCGACCGCGGCACGCTGGTGCCCGTGCTCGAAGACTGGTGGCAGAGTTTTTCGGGGCCGTTCCTGTACTACCCGAGCCGTACGCACATGCCTGCGCCGCTGCGCGCGTTCGTCGACTTCCTGAAGAACGAAAGCCAGCCCGCCTGATATTCGACAAGCGGATATCGAAGCGCACGAATCTTCGTTCGCGCCGCAGGCACCGCGACCTAGAGTGCGCAGCTCCCTCTTGCCTCCCGGAGTTGCCTGTCATGCGCTTTTCTTCGCGCGCGCCCTCGCTGGCGCGCTGGTCCGCCCCACTGCTCGGCGGCCTTGCCCTGAGCCTGCTTCTTCAGGTTTCCGCCCACGCCGCCGACCTGCGCGTGGGCTTCATGCCCGGCCCGTACCGCGATGCCTTCACGAACGGCATCGAGCCCCAGCTGAAGAAGCTCGGCTACACCGTCAAGTACGTCGAGTTCAGCCAGGGCGTGCAGCCCAACGACGCAGTCGAGCGCGGGCAGATCGACGCCAACATCTTCCAGCACACGCTGTACCTCAACGCCACCAACAAGCAGCAGGGCTTCGACCTCGTGCCGGTGGTGCATGTGCCGACGCCGCCGATGGGCCTGTACTCGCAGCGCCACAAGTCGCTCGACACGGTGCCCGACGGCGCCACGGTCACGCTGCCTTCGGACCCGGTGAACGCGGCGCGCGCGCTCAACATCCTCGCGGCCGTCGGCTGGGTCACGCTCAAGCCGGGCGTGAGTCCGCTGGCCGTGTCGGAGCGCGACATCGTGAACAACCCGAAGCGCCTGAAGCTCGTGCCGCTCGAAGCCGCGCAGGCCCCGCGCTCGCTGGCCGATGCCGACATCGCCGCCGTGCAGGGCAACTTCGCGGTGGCCTCGGGCCTGAAGCTCACCGATGCGCTCAAGCTCGAAAACATGACGCTGCCCTACGTGAACGTGGTGGCCGTCAAGCGCAGCAACGAGCAAGCCCAGTTCGCGAAAGACATTGCGGCGGCCTACCAGTCGGCCGAGTTCCAGCGCTTCTTCAGGGCCAACCCGACATGGGCCGGCTACCGGCTGCCCGACTACTTCTCCCAATGAGCCTTTCGACCAGCCCCAAGCCCCGGCAACTGCACCTCAACGTCAACATCCTGCATTCGGGCTTCGTGCCCTCGGCATGGCGCCTGCCGGAGAGCGATCCGCGGGCCTTTGCCGACATCCGGCATTACATCCGCACGGCGCAGATCGCCGAGGCGGCCAAGCTCGATGCGGTGTTTCTCGCGGACAACGCGGCCATCGTCGACCAGATCAACTTCCGCCCGATCACCGCACTGGAACCCACGGTGCTGCTGGCCTGCGTGGCCGCGGCCACCACGCACATCGGCCTGATCGCCACTGCCTCGACCAGCTACAACGAGCCCTACAACATCGCCCGCCGCTTCGCCACGCTCGACCATGTGAGCGGTGGCCGCGCGGGCTGGAACGTGGTGACCACGGCCGACCTGCCCTCAGCACGCAACTTCGGCCTCGACGCCACGCCCGACCATGCGAAGCGCTACGCACGCGCCTCGGAGTTCACCGACATCGTGAAGGCGCTGTGGGACAGCTGGGAGGACGACGCCTTCATCGGCGACAAGGCCACCGGCAACTTCATCGACACAACGAAGGTGCACGCCATTGCGCACCGCGGCGAACACTTCGCGGTGCAGGGCCCGCTGAACCTGCCGCGCCCGCCGCAGGGCCATCCGGTGCTGGTGCAGGCCGGTGCTTCGGCCGACGGGCGCGAGCTGGCGTCGCGCCATGCGGAGGCAGTGTTCTCGGCCTCGCAATCGTTCGAGGAATCTCTGGCGTATGCCCGCGCGCTGAAGACACGCGCCGCCGAACTGGGCCGCGGCCCCGACGCAGTGAAGGTGCTCGCGGGCCTGACCACCATCGTCGGCAGCACCGAGGCCGAAGCCCGCCGCCGGCGCGACGAGCTGGTCGACCTGATTCCGTGGGACTACAGCCTGACGCGCATCGCCGGCACGCTGGGCATTGCGCCCGACCGCCTGAAGCTCGACGAGCGCCTGCCCGACGACCTCCCACTGCCCGGCAATGGCAACGGCAACCACACCTTCTTCAATGCAGTGGTCGCGGCGGGCCGCACGCACGGCTACACGGTGCGGCAGTTGATTCGCGAACTGGCGGGCGGCGGTGGGCACCGCGTGATCGTGGGCACGCCGGAGCAGATCGCGGACGACATCGAGCGCTGGTTCAGGGCCGGTGCGGCCGATGGGTTCAACCTGATGCCCGATGCGCTGCCGCATGGGCTGCAGGATTTTGTCGACGGCGTGGTGCCGATCCTGCAGAAGCGCGGGATCTTTCGCACCGAGTACGAAGGCCGCACGCTGCGCGACCATCTGGGGCTGGCGCGGCCCGCTGGTCGAGCGGCGCAACAGCGGCTGGCGGCCTGAGACCGGCCGCGCCCTTCACTCTTCGTCGGCGTCGTTACCCGTGAGGGACAGCACTTCTTCGACGAAAGCTTCGAACAGCGGCAGCGCGGCAGGCAAGCCGTCGAGCGACTCAGCCTCGCCTGCATCGAAGAAATGCGGCTTGCCAGCCGGCATGGCAGCCCACTCGCCAGCCTCCAGCAGCAGCCCCAGGTAGCCGTCGGCAGTCGGCACGTAGAACAGCCCCGCGTTGTCGAGCACGCGCTGCCCCTTCTTCTTGCCACGCCCCCAACTCACGCCCTGCCCGGCCAGGTGTTCGGTGATCCAGCCGTCGCACACATGTGTGTCGCGCCAGCTTCCCTGAGCATCGAATACAGCCAGAACGGGCATGGGAGTCCTTTTCTTGCGGGAAGAGTTATTGCAGGAAGCTGGGCTTGGCGTAGCCCTGGAACTTGCTGTCGACCACGGCCTTGAACTCCTTCGAGCGGTAGGCATCAGCGATGTCCTTGGCCCACTGGGTGTTCTTGTCGGCGGTCTTCACGGCGACCACATTCAGGTAGTAGTCGGGCGTTTTCTCGAGCACCACGGCCTCGGTGAGCTTCAGGCCCGACGAGATCGCGAAGTTGCCGTTGACGATGGCGTATTCAGTGTCGCCCAGCGAGCGTGGCAGTTGCGCAGCTTCGAGCGGAATGAACTTCAGCTTCTTCGGGTTCTCGGCCACGTCCTTTTCGGACGCGCGCAACGGATCGATGCCGGTCTTGATGGTGATCAGCTTGTTCTGCTCCAGCAGCACCAGCGCGCGGGCCAGGTTGCTCGGATCGTTCGGCAGCGTCACGCGGTCGCCTTCCTTCACGTCGGCCAGCGTCTTGCGCTTGGTCGAGTACACGCCCATGGGCGCGATCGGGCCTTGCACCAGTTCGGAGAGGTCGAGTTTCTGGTCGGCTGCGAACTTCTTCAGGTACACCTGATGCTGGAAGAAATTGGCGTCGAGCGAGCCCTGGGCCAGCGCCAGGTTGGGCTGCACGTAGTCGTTGAACTCGACCAGCTTCACCTTGTAGCCCTTCTTTTCGAGGATGGGCACGATGCCGGCCTTGAGCTGGTCGGCGTTGGAGCCGGCGGTGCCGCCGATCACGAGGTTCTTCTTGGCGGGGTCTTGCGCGTGGGCCTGCAGCGAGAGGCCGCCGAGGGAGACGGCAGCCAGGGACAGGGCGAGAACGGAACGGCGCAGGAATGCGGTTTTCATGAGATAGGGAAAGCAGGGAAGAAAAGAGAAGGAATCAACGCTTGTCGAGCCTGCTTGCCGTGGTGTTACCCACGAATTGCAGGATCTGTACCAGCACCACGAGCAGCGCCACGGTGAGCACCATCACGTCGGTCTGGAAACGGTAGTAGCCGTAGCGGATGGCCAGGTCGCCGATGCCGCCGCCGCCCACCACGCCGGCCACCGCCGAGTACGAGAGAAAGCTCACGGCCAGCACCGTCAGTGCCAGCACCAGCCCCGAACGGGCCTCGACCAGCAGCACGCGCCAGACGATCTGCAGCTCGGTCGCGCCCATGGCGTGGGCCGCCTCGATCACGCCGCGCGGCACTTCGCGCAGGCACTGGTCGACCAGCCGGGCAAGGTACGGAATGGCCGCGAACGACAGCGGCACCGCGGCCGCCAGCGGCCCGATCGACGTGCCCGCAATCACCCGCGTGAATGGCACCAGGGCCACCAGCAAGATGATGAAAGGGAATGAACGCACCGTGTTCACCAGCCAGTTGAGCACCAGGAACGCGGGCTTGTTCTCCAGCGACTGGCCGGGGCCCAGCAGGAACAGCAGGATGCCCAGCGGCCCGCCGATGAGCACGGCGGCCGACAGGCCGATGGCCAGCATCATGAAGGTCTGGCCGGTGGCGACCCACAGCTCGGGGAGGATGGGGGCGATGTTCTCAAACATAGGCCAGCTCCTGTGCGCCGAGCTGCGAGGGCGGGCGCGGCGAATAGGGTTCGCGCGCCTCGCGTTCGCGGCGGCGCACCAGTTCGTCGATTTCGCGGCCCAGCGCGGTCTTGCGCTCCACGCTCGGAGCGTCGACCGCGAACTGCTCCACCAGCCGGCCCTTTTCGAGGATGGCCACGTTGCGGCACAGCACCTCGACCACCGACAGCTCGTGCGTGACGATCACGATGGTCACGCCGATCTTCTGGTTGATTTCGCGCAGCGTTTCCAGCAGCGAGCGCGTGGTTTCGGAGTCGAGCGCCGAGGTGGGCTCGTCGCACAGCAGCACCTGCGGGCGCGGCGCCAGCGCGCGGGCAATGGCCACGCGCTGCTTCTGGCCGCCGGAGAGCTGGGCCGGGTAGGTGTCGATCTTCTCGGCCAGGCCCACGAGCGCCAGGCATTCGCGCACACGTGCGTTGATTTCGGCCTTTGAATGGCGGCCGTGGATCTTCAGCGGGAAGGCCACGTTGTCGAACACCGTGGCGTTCTGCAGCAGGTTGAACTGCTGGAAGATCATGCCGATGTTCTGGCGCGTATCGCGCAGCTCGCGGCGCGAGAGCGTGGTGAGGTCGCGCCCGCCGACGAAGACCTGGCCCGAATCGGGCCGCTCCAGCAGGTTGATGAGGCGCAGCAGCGTCGATTTGCCGGCGCCGCTCTTGCCGATCAGGCCGAACACGTCGCCCTGCTGGATGTCGAGCGACAGCGACTGCACGGCGTCGAACACCTCGCCATTGGGCAAGGCGAAAGACTTCTGCACCGATTGAAGACGGATGACTGGCGCCGCGTGGCCGCGGCCCGCGTCAGGCGTAGGGTGGGTCATGGAAAAGAAGCGCAGCCCGCGCAAAGGCAGGTCGCGGAGGTTCGCAAAAAGGTGCCGAGTATGAAAAGAAACGCAGCGAAAGGGAACGAACAAAAAGGATGCTGTTTATACGCATATGCGCATAAGGAAATCCTGTAGCGGGCAAGACACGCCATATCGATATGCGCATTGGTTCGTTCCCAAACGCTGGCGGCAATGCCACATTCGCGCCTTCTTTTTTTGATTTCGCGCAACGACATGCATACCTCTTTCCGCCGCCGCACCCTCGCCCTTGCCACGCTGGCCGCCGCCCTCTTCGCCGGCAGCGCCGCCTTCGCGCAGGACAAGAACACGCTCAAGGTCGGCGTCTCCGTCGGCAACGGCGAGCAGATCTTCGAGGTGGTCAAGAAGGTCGCCGCCAAGGACGGCCTGAACATCCAGGTCGTGGTGTTCAACGACTACCAGCTGCCCAATGCGGCGCTGGCCTCGGGCGACCTCGACGCCAACGCCTTCCAGCACCAGCCCTTTCTCGACAACCAGAACAAGGCGCGCGGCTTCGACATCGTGCCCGTGGGCCTGACCATCACCGCGCCGCTGGGCTTCTACTCGCGCAAGATCAAGTCGATCGACCAGCTGCCTGATGGCGCCTCGGTCGGCATCCAGAACGACCCGTCGAACGGCAACCGCGCGCTGTTGCTGCTGCAGCAGGCCGGCCTGATCACGCTGAAACCCGAGGCGGTGAAGAACAACACGGCCACGCCGCTGGACGTGGTGACGAACCCCAAGAAGCTGAAGCTGGTGGCACTCGACGCGGCCCAGCTGCCGCGCTCGCTCGACGACCTGACCATTGCCTCCATCAACAACGACTACGCCGAGAAGGCCGGCCTGTCGCTGAACAAGGACGCCGTGATCAAGGAGTCGCCGAAGAGCCCGTACGCCAACCTGATCGCCGTGCGCCGCGCCGACAAGGACAAGCCCTGGGCCAAGCGCCTCGTGGCCGCCTACCAGTCGCCGGAGGTGAAGAGCTTCATCGAGACCCAGTTCAAGGGCTCGCTCGTGCCGGCGTTCTGATTTCGGGTCTTGCGCCTTCCCCCAGAGGGGAAAGGCGCAATACAGGGGCACTCCCTGGCTGGCTGGCGGACCGTGAGAAAATGCCCGGTTTCCCCGAACACAGTCAGGACACCCCATGGACGCAGAACAGATCAACCAAATCGGCGCAATGCTCGCGGACCTGAGCGTCCGTACGGTCGATTTACGGAGGTATCTTTGACTACGATGCCAAAGCCGAACGTCTGAGGACGGTCAACGCATCGCTCGAAGACCCGAACGTCTGGAACGACCCGAAGAAGGCCCAGGAACTGGGCAAGGAAAAGAAGTCGCTCGACGACGTGGTCGTCACGCTCGACCGGCTCACCAACGGGCTCTCGGACAACACCGAACTCTTCGAAATGTCGAAGGAAGACGGCGACATGGACGGCCTGCAGGCCATTGCCGATGACGCCGCCACGCTCGAAGCCGACATCAAGCAGCTCGAATTCCGCCGGATGTTCAACAACCCGGCCGATCCGCTGAACGCCTTCGTCGACATCCAGGCCGGCGCCGGCGGCACCGAGGCTTGCGACTGGGCCAGCATGCTGCTGCGCCAGTACCTGAAGTACGCCGAGCGCAAGGGCTTCAAGACGCAGATCGAAGACGAAACACCCGGCGACACCGCCGGCATCAAGGGCGCGACCATCAAGGTCGAGGGCGACTACGCCTTCGGCCTGCTGCGCACCGAGACCGGCGTGCACCGCCTGGTGCGCAAGTCGCCGTTCGACTCGTCGGGCGGCCGCCACACGAGCTTTGCCAGCATCTTCGTGTACCCGGAAATCGACGACTCCATCGAGATCGAGATCAACCCGGCCGACGTGCGCACCGACACCTTCCGCGCCAGCGGCGCGGGCGGCCAGCACATCAACAAGACCGACTCGGCCGTGCGCCTGACGCACATTCCGACCGGCATCGTGGTGCAGTGCCAGGACGGCCGCAGCCAGCACAGCAACCGCGACGTGGCGTGGAAGCGCCTGCGCTCGCGCCTGTACGACCACGAGATGCGCAAGCGCCAGGAAGAGCAGCAAAAGCTCGAAGACAGCAAGACCGACGTGGGCTGGGGCCACCAGATCCGCAGCTACGTGCTGGACAACAGCCGCATCAAGGACCTGCGCACCAACGTCGAAGTTTCGGCCACGCAGAAGGTGCTGGACGGCGACCTCGACGTGTTCATCGAAGCCTCTCTCAAGCAGGGCGTGTAAAACCGATGAGCCTGAAAAGCCTGAAGGATGGTGGCAAGGTCGAAGCCTTCATCTTCGACATGGACGGCACCATGATCGACTCCATGCCCTGGCATGCGCGCTCGTGGGTGGAGTTCGTGGCGCGCCACGGGCTGAAGCTCGACGTGAGCGACATCCTCGCGCGCACCACGGGCCGCACCGGCACCGAGTGCATGCGCGAGCTGTTCGAGCGCGAGCTCTCCGACGAGGAGTGCCAGGTGCTGGTGCACGAGAAGGAAGAGATCTACCGTGCCATGTTCAGCGACAACTTCACCGAAGTGGCGGGCTTCACGGCCTTTGCCAAGGCCGCCGTTGCACGCGGCCTGAAGGTGGCGGTGGGCACTGCGGGCGACAAGGGCAACATCGAGTTCGCCATGTCGCGCCTGAAGATGGACCCGCTGCCGCTGGCCATAGTGGGCGGCGACGAAGGCTTCTCGGGCAAGCCCACGCCCGCCATCTTTCTCGAAGCCGCGCGCCGCATCGGCATTGCGCCCGAGCGCTGCATCGTCTTTGAAGACGCACCCTTCGGCATAGAAGCCGCCCGCCGCGGCGGCATGCGCGCCGTGGCCGTGTGCAGCACCCATACCGCCGCCGAGCTTGCCGGCCCCCATGTGATTGCCGCGGTTCGCGACTACAACGAACTCGCCCATTCGAATTTTCTGGAGACACTCGATGCTGCTACGTGACGCTCAAGGGCAACCCATTGCCATCCGCCGCGAAGACTATGCCGCCCCGGCGTACTGGATCGACACCGTCGACCTCACCTTCGACCTCGACCCCGCCAAGACCCGCGTGCTCAACCGCATGCAGATGCGCCGCAACCCAGAGGTGCCGGTGCAGCCGCTGCGCCTGGACGGCGACGAGCTGAACCTGGCGCGCGTGCTGGTCAACGGCCAGGGCGCTTCCTTCCGCATGGAAGGCGAGCAGCTCGTCATCGACGGCCTGCCCGATGCCTTCGAGCTCGAGATCTTCACCACCTGCTGCCCCATCAAGAACACCAAGTTGATGGGCCTGTTCGTGAGCGAAGACACCTTCTTCACGCAGTGCGAGGCCGAGGGCTTCCGCCGCATCACCTACTTCCTCGACCGTCCGGACGTGATGGCGATGTACACCGTCACGCTGCGCGCCGCCAAGGCCGCCTACCCGGTGCTGCTGTCGAACGGCAACCTCGTCGAGCAGGGCGAACTGCCCGAAGGCCGCCACTTCGCCAAGTGGGTCGACCCCTTCAAGAAGCCCAGCTACCTGTTCGCCCTGGTGGCGGGCAAGCTGGTGGCGCGCGAGCAGCGCATCAAGGCGCGCAACGGCAAGGAGCATCTGCTGCAGGTGTACGTGCGCGCCGGCGACCTCGACAAGACCGAGCACGCGATGAACTCGCTCATCAACTCGGTGCTGTGGGACGAAACCCGCTTCGGCCTGCCGCTCGACCTTGACCGCTTCATGATCGTTGCCACCAGCGACTTCAACATGGGCGCCATGGAGAACAAGGGCCTGAACATCTTCAACACGAAGTACGTTCTGGCCAACCAGGCCACCGCCACCGACGCCGACTACAGCAACATCGAAAGCGTTGTCGGCCACGAGTACTTCCACAACTGGAGCGGCGACCGCGTGACCTGCCGCGACTGGTTCCAGCTGTCGCTGAAAGAAGGCCTCACCGTCTTCCGCGACCAGGAATTCAGCCAGGATTTGTGCGCCGACGCCTCGGCCCGCGCCGTGAAGCGCATCGAAGACGTTCGCGTGCTGCGCACCGCCCAGTTCCCCGAAGACGCCGGCCCCATGGCCCACCCGGTGCGGCCCGACAGCTACATCGAGATCAGCAACTTCTACACCGTCACCATCTACGAAAAGGGTGCCGAGGTGGTCCGCATGATGCAGACGCTGGTCGGCCGCAAGGGCTTCGAAAAGGGCATCACGCTCTACTTCGAGCGCCACGACGGCCAGGCCGTGACCTGCGACGACTTCGCACAGGCCATTGCCGACGCCAACCCCGATTCGGAACTGGCACGCCTGCTGCCCCAGTTCAAGCGCTGGTACAGCCAGGCCGGCACGCCCCGCCTTGCGGCCCACGGCGTGTACGACGCGCAGAACCGCAGCTACACCCTGAGCGTGGTGCAGAGCTGCCCGCCCACGCCGGGCCAGCCGACGAAGGAGCCCTTCGTCATTCCGCTGAACATCGGCCTGCTCGACGCCAGCGGCCGCGAGCTGCCGATGCAGCTCGAGGGCGAAAGCGACGTGACCCGCGGCACCCGCACGCTGGTGCTGTCGCGCGCCGGCGAGCAGATCACCTTCGTGGGCCTCGACGCCGAGCCCGTGCCTTCCATCTTGCGCGGCTTCAGCGCGCCGGTGATCCTCGACTTCGAGTACACCGACGCGCAATTGCTCACCCTGCTGGCCAACGACCCCGACCCGTTCAACCGCTGGGAAGCCGGCCAGCGACTGGGCCTGCGCGCCGCGCTGCAGGGCATTGCCGCACTGGCCACCGACACCACGCCGGTGCTGAACGACGCGTACATCGACGCCATGCGCAGCGTGCTGCGCAACCCGCAGCTCGACGCCGCCTTCAAGGAACTGGTGCTCACGCTGCCGTCGGAAACCTACATTGCCGAGCAGCTCGACGTGGTCGACCCGCAGCGCGTGCACCTTGTGCGCGAAGCCATGCGCGCCCAGCTGGCCACCGCCCTCTTTGCCGACTGGCAGTGGGCTTATGAAGAGAACCACGACACCGGCGCCTACAGCCCCGACCCGACCTCGTCGGGCAGACGCGCGCTGGCCGGCATGGCGCTCAACTTTCTGTGCCTGGCGGCGCGCACCTCGGGCGACGTCGTGTGGCCGGGCAAGACGCTGCAGCGCTTCAAGGACGCGGGCAACATGACCGACCGCTTCAACGCGCTCAACGCGCTGGTGTCGTCGGGCAACACCCTGGCGGCGCAGGCACTGGCGCGCTTCCACGCCATCTTCAAGGACGAAGCACTGGTCATCGACAAGTGGTTCTCGCTGCAGGCTGGCGCCAGCGACCGCGGCGGCGACATCCTGCCGCTGGTCAAGCAGCTGATGAAGCACCCTGACTTCTCGCTGAAGAACCCGAACCGCGCGCGCAGCGTGATCTTTGCCTATTGCAGCGCCAACCCCGGCGCCTTTCACCGCCCCGACGCGGCCGGCTATGTGTTCTGGAGCGAGCGCGTGATCGAGCTCGACGCCATCAACCCGCAAGTGGCTGCCCGCCTCGCCCGCGCACTCGACCGCTGGAGCAAGCTGGCCGAGCCGTACCGCAGCGCCGCGCGCGAAGCCATCGCCCGCGTGGCCGCCAAGCCCGACCTGAGCAAGGACACGCACGAAGTCGTGACCCGCGCCCTGGCCGGAAACTGAAGCAACCGAACCCCACAAGACACATGGCTCAACAAAAGATTTCCCTCACCCGCTACCTCGTCGAACAGCAACGCGCCGACGGCCTCATTCCCGGCCAGCTGCGCCTGCTGCTCGAAGTGGTCGCGCGCGCCTGCAAGAGCATCAGCCAGGCCGTCAACAAGGGCGCGCTGGGCGGCGTGCTCGGCACCGCCGAGAGCGAGAACGTGCAGGGCGAGATCCAGAAGAAGCTGGACATCATCGCCAACGAAGTGCTGATTGAGGCCAACGAATGGGGCGGCCACCTCGCGGCCATGGCCAGCGAGGAAATGGACAGCATCTACGTGGTGCCCAACCGCTACCCGCAGGGCGAATACCTGCTCATGTTCGACCCGCTCGACGGCAGCAGCAACATCGACGTGAACGTCAGCATCGGCACCATCTTCAGCGTGCTGAAGAAGCCCGACGACCACCCCGGCGTGCAGGAAGGCGACTTTCTGCAGGCAGGCACCCAGCAAGTGGCCGCCGGCTACTGCATCTACGGCCCGCAGACCACCCTGGTGCTGACCGTGGGCAACGGCGTGGCCATGTTCACGCTGGACCGCGAGCAAGGCAGCTTCGTGCTGACGCAGGAAGACATCCAGATTCCGGCCGACACCAAGGAATTTGCCATCAACATGAGCAACATGCGCCACTGGGACGAGCCCATGAAGCGCTACATCGACGAATGCCTGGCCGGCAAGGAAGGCCCGCGCGGCAAGGACTTCAACATGCGCTGGATTGCCAGCATGGTGGCCGACGTGCACCGCATCCTGATGCGCGGCGGCGTCTTCATGTACCCGTGGGACAAGCGCGAGCCCGAAAAGGCCGGCAAGCTGCGCCTGATGTACGAGGCCAACCCGATGAGCTGGCTGGTCGAACAGGCCGGCGGCGCGGCCACCAACGGCAAGCAACGCATCCTGGACCTGCAGCCCACCAAACTGCATGAGCGGGTGAGCGTGATGTTGGGTTCGCGTAACGAAGTTGAGCGGCTGACCCAGTACCACGCCGAGAAGGCGTGATTTCTTGGCTATAATCTGAGGCTTCGCCGGTGTAGCTCAGTCGGTAGAGCAGCTCATTCGTAATGAGAAGGTCGGGTGTTCGATTCATCTCTCCGGCACCAAATCAAAAGCCCCGCTATTTTTTCAATAGCGGGGCTTTTTGTTTGTGGGTCCTGAAATTGAGCCTAGTCGCCGTTCGCAATCAAGCAGGCCCTGCTGACTCAATAGCCTGAAGTCTTTCCATCAGCGTCAGATTCTTTGTCCGCGCGTGTTCGCCGTAATGCACCTCCCGATGACAAGCGGGGCAAAGGGCGGCAACAAACTGCGGATGATCGGGTCCTCCATCAGACACCCGTGTGGTGTGGTGCGGCTCCAGATAGGGAAGACCCCCGTTTCGACGAAACGGCGCAGGTTGCTCGCAAAGTTCGCACTTCCCTGCTGCGCGCAAAAGCACGTAATCACGCACTGCTCGGCTGCGCTCGTAGACGGTGCGACTTCCCTCTTTGCCGTTTTGTGAGCCATCGACCTTAGAGGCGGCAATTGCCCTATTTCTGGACTCTTGAAGCGTCAGATCTTTAGCACGATCGTCCACTGCTGAAGCGAGTTCCAACTGCTCGAGGCGAGCGACCGGTACAAGCCGAAAAATGATCGCGTTGCGAAGAATGCCTTCGACATCAGGCGCACGAACCCAGTCGTGCCCGTGATAGACGAATTCCCCAAGGTACTTTTGCCCCTTGCCTTTGCCAATGGTCCGAAACAAATGCAGCGCTTTTCCTCTGACTGAGTGATCGCGCACCGCCATGTTGCCTCGGACAAACCTCATGTCGCTCTTCTGGCCTTCACCCGAAAAAAAGAAGGTGCCTTCGTCATCGAATCGGTCTTCGTAGCCATAGCGTTCACCGCTATCCCCAGTGAACAAGAACGTCACCGGAGCTTGCGCAGAGTCAGAAATACCGCCTTGCCGACCGCCTCCGAACGGAATGTTGAGATCAGGCCAACGCTGATAGGTTTTTCCCAAGACAAAAGATGGGAGCTCTTCAGCAATCGAAAGCGAGGGGAACGCTGGCTTGCTTGCCACGTCATTTCCCTGAGAAATTGATTCGCGCCGCCCAATTCGGCACGAGAACCGCATCTCTGCAGCGCCTACAACGAGCTGGCCTTCTGCGATTTGCCCCGAAATAGCCGAACATCACTCACCCTTACAGTTAACGATTGGCGACATACTTTAACGTCAATCGATTTGGGCAAGTCACAATTTCAGGCTACCTCGGCAACTATCGTTTCTCCTCCGCATCTGCCAACACGGGGATCACCAGAAAGCTCGCACCATCGGGTGACTATTTCGTTTGGCAACTGTGAAATGGCGACGACCTCGCTAGATACACTTGTTTCGTCGTCGAAATCCCGATGTCTGCTCTCGTTTTCAGCACGAGCAGACCGGCCAGCCCGTAACCCGTTGACAAAGGGCAACAGGAGAGCCCCACATGACCGATCTAACTGATGCGGCACTCGGCGTCACGCTCGTCGACGTCGCGCCACTGGCCGCCCGCTTGGAGCAATTCGCTGTTGAGCGCGACTGGGCTCAATTCCACTCCCCCAAAAACTTGGTCATGGCCCTGACCGGCGAGGTCGGCGAACTGAATGAAATCTTTCAGTGGATGCCGGAAGAAGCGTCCAAAGAGGCTGGCCGAGACCCACAAACGGCGCAGGCCGTACAAGAAGAGCTCGCGGACGTCCTGCTCTACCTCGTTCGCCTGTCTTCCGTTTTGGGCGTAGACCTCGACGCCGCCGTCCAACAAAAGCTGAAAGCCAACGCCCTGCGCTACCCCGCAGACAAGGTGCGCGGCAGCAGCAAGAAGCACAGCCAGCCTGAAGCTGGCGAGTCTGGGAAGGATTGACGTGATCGTCTACGAGGCCGACAAGAAGCAATTTCTCAGCGACAACAACGACAGGGACATCGAAGACGTCATCCTCGCCAAGTACTTCAGTGCTACCGGCCGCAAGGTGCCGGCGGCGGAGATGAGGTCATGGCGCGATTCGCTCGGGTACATGTCGAAAGTGCTCAGCGACTCTGAAATTCCGAATGATGTCGGCGTGGCCGTCGAGCTTCACATCCCGCAAAGCTCCAAGCGCATCGACATCAGCCTGACCGGTCGAGGTCACGACAACTCGAAGAACGTCGTGATCGTCGAGCTCAAGCAATGGGACAAGGTAAAGCCTTCGATGAAGGACGCACTGGTCAACACCTACTTCGGCGGCGGACACCGCGAGGTCGTTCATCCTTCGTACCAAGCGTGGTCCTATGCCTCTTTGATGGAAGGCTTCAACGAAGCCGTCTACTCCGGCGGCATCTCCGTCCAGGCTTGCGCCTACCTGCACAACTACGAGCGCGACGGCGTCATCGATTCGGCCCACTACGCCGACTACATCGCAAAGGCACCGCTGTTCCTGCGCGGTGAAGCAGAACGAAGCTTGCTACGCACCTTCATCAAGCAGCACATCAAGTTCGGTGACCCGAGCGTGCTTTATGAACTGGCCAACGGCCGTATCAGGCCGTCGAAGGCGCTCAGCGACAGCCTTGCGGGTCTGCTGAAGGGAAACGCCGAGTTCATCTTGATCGATGACCAGAAGGAGGTCTACGAGCACATCCTGGCCGCAGGCCGATCTGCATCGAGTGCGAACCCCAAGGTGGTGATCGTCGAAGGCGGCCCGGGAACTGGCAAGACCGTTCTCGCCATCAACGCTCTGGTCACCTTGATGGGTGCCGGCTTGAACTGCAAATACGTTTCGAAGAATGCTGCGCCGAGGCGCGTCTACGAAACCAAGCTTGTCGGCACGATGAAGCGCACGCACTACGCCAACCTCTTCACAGGCTCAGGCGGCTTCATCGACACGCCCGCCGACCAGTTCGACGTGTTGATCGTGGACGAGGCGCACCGCTTGAACGAGAAGAGCGGCCTGTACGGCAATCTCGGCGAGAACCAGGTCAAAGAGCTCATTGCCGCCGCCAAGTGCACCGTGTTCTTCATCGATGAAGACCAGCGCGTGACGCTGAGCGACATCGGCAGCAAGAAGACCATTCGCGACTTCGGCATCGGTAAGGGTGCCGAGGTGTCGGAGCACGAGTTGGCCTCGCAATTCAGGTGCAGCGGCTCGGACGGCTACATCGCTTGGCTCGACGACACGCTCGATGTGCGAGAGACCGCCAACAAGACGCTCACGCCGGCCGAGTTCGACTTTCAAGTCTTCGGCACGCCCGACGAATTGCATGCATCGATCAAAGCAAAGAACACGACCGGCACCGCACGCGTGGTCGCCGGCTATTGCTGGCCATGGACCAGCAAGAAGGACCCGAAGGCCTTCGACATCGTCATCGGTGACTACCGCAAGCGCTGGAACCTCGACGTCGACGGTAGCTTGTGGATCATTGCGCCGAACTCGATCAACGAGGTGGGCTGCATTCATACCTGCCAGGGCTTGGAGGTGGACTACATCGGGGTCATCATCGGGCCGGATTTGATAGTTCGCGACGGGTGCGTCGTGACAGTGCCAGAGGCACGAGACCGATTCGACAAGACATTGCGCGGCTACAAGTCTCGATTCAAGGCCAATCCCAAAAATGCCGCTGCAGAGGCGGATCTCATCATCAAGAACACCTACCGCACGTTGATGACGCGCGGCATGAAAGGGTGTTACGTCTACTGCAGCGACGAAGAGACCGCGAGCTACTTTCGCAACCGGCTGTCACCCGGCGCGCTCGCTGCGGTCCAGCCATGAAGATCAGCGGCGGGCAACAACGCCTGCCGGCTGATGGCCTCAGGCTTGGTGCTGATCCATCGCGTTGGGCTTCTTCAGAAGCTCCTGGACAAGTCGGGCAATGTCGTCCACCAGATCGGAGGCAAGCCACATGATGTTGTCCCGATGCCGCTCCCCAATTCCTTCGAGCCATTCACTCCAGTCCCCATGGCAGCAACTCAGCAGAGATTGCAATTGGGTCAACTTGTTCTCAAGAGTGCCTGACGCGTCCTGCTGGTGGGTTACGTCGTCGGAGGTGGGCGTGTTTTGCCCGGCGATAATTCGATCAGCCATTTGATGTGCGTCCTTTCCGAGGTTGTGCACGTTGATTGGTCAGACGGCCATGGTGTTAGCGCACCTTGGCCGTCGCCTTTTGTGCCTCACATCGACATCGCTGCGGTGTGCATCGATGTCCCGCCGTGAGGCGCGGCGGACCTTCAAATGTATGGGAGAAGCGCGCTGGCGGACGCCTCCATGCAGTGAACAAATTGGGGATCGCGTCGACTTTGAGCGCATCACCGTGATCGTTGCTGCACTCGACGATGCGCAAGCTCGGGCCTTGATCTGCTTGGCCTTCGCACGACTCCTGTAGCGCAACGTGGGCAGGCAGACATCAGTCGCAGAACGCTGCGAGCCCCATGCCCCGTGCTTTCGCCCGGGTCAAGATCGCGTGCATCGACTTGAAGGCCGCAATCTGCCCGCGTTGGGCACCAGTTTCAGGGGTGTTGGCGGTGAATATCTCGAGCATGGCCACAACCTGCTCTCCACTCAGCAGTGAATCCTCGAAGTACTTGAGGTCGGCGCCTTTCTGGATGCATCTGTCGAAGAGGGCCGCGAGTGAGCGATGCACATCCAGATCGACGGAGCCCGCATGCTCGAGGCCACGCGGGTCTTTCGGCAAGTGCCTGCAGGCCGGTTCGACGAAGTAGAGGTCGAGCATTCGGCACCCTATCGAGGCATCCGCTTCGCCAGTTCGGCGCAGGTCAGGTCCAGGCCGTCGGCGTGCATTGCCAACGGCACGCGAAGCGTCTTTTCCAGGCTCTTGAGCCACTGGAAGAAACCGACGGTGTGCGCTTCGTCGGCCTCGGTCATCTCGAAAATTCCGTTGCTCGCATGCGATCGCTGGACGAGTTCGATGAGCGAGACGAACGACGCCAGATCCTTCGCGATGTCGGCAGTGTCCAGCGCGCGCATATCGCGGATCAGGCTCAGCTCTTCCTGCATCGGCATCACGGTCGGCCGCGTTGCCCAATATGCCAACAGCTTGCCGGGGGTCATCGCGGTCATGGGCCTACAGGCTCTCGAAGAAGTAGGCCAGCACTGTGTCGTCGGCGAATCCCTTGTCGAACATTTCGTCCGAAAGAGACCGCGCGGCATCATCGAAGGAAATCTGGTCGAACTTCCGGTCTTGCAGCATCTTCACGAATGGTGCGCACAGTTCGGCAAGCTCCGCGTGGTCGACGGCAAGCTGCCTCACACCGTCGCTCATGACGTACGGCAAGACCACGAAAACGCGCAGGTCGAAGCGGACATGGAAGCGGGCCTGCATTTCCTTGCTGAACTCGCAATCGATCAGGTGCGAGTACCGATCGTTGGCGGGGCCGTGGCCTGTAGCGTTCACCCTGGCTGCACTGAAGGCGTGGAGTACTTCGGCGAGTTCGTGAGCAGGCGTATCGGGCAGCGGCTCGAAGTCTCTTGCGGCGGCGAAGGCTTGGAGTTTCTGGATGGTCGGCGTCATGGCAAGTTCAGGGGCGCATCAAACAATCTCGGTGAACAGGCTCTCGAGCACGGTCGCCGGCATCAGTCACAGAATGCCGCAAGCCCCGAGTCTTCTTCTGCGGCACGATCAAGAATCCCCCGGATCGCCTTGAACGCAGCGATCTGCCCGCGATGAGCGCCAAGCACGCCGGTGCTCGCGGCGAACACACGCCGCATCGTCACGACCTGTTCGGGGCGCAGCAGGGAGTCGTCGAAGTAGGTGAGGTTTGCGCCCTTTTGCCCGCATTGGTCGAACACAACGTCCAAGGAGCGATGCGCATTGAAATCGATGGAGCCCGCATGCACCATTCCGCGCGGATCCTTGGGTATGGACCTGCATGAAGATGGGACGAAGTAGATGTCGAGCATGGGTGCAACGGGGCCACGCTCAACGCCGCAGCATCGAGCGGTAGTAGTCCGCGAGCGCACCGTGCGGAAGCAGAGCACCGGCAATCTTCGTCAGCACCTGCACGTCGCCCTCCTCCTTGCGGAAATGAACCGTGACACTGGAGGGAAGCAGCACCACCTGCTCGTCGCCCAGGTCGAAGTGTGTCGCGCCTTCGAAGGCGCTGGCGGCTTGCAAAGGCCCGGCAATGTCCGAGAAACCGGGTAGATCGCAATGGCCGAAGAAGTCGATGGTGTCGTGCGAGAAATTCTTTTTGGGGTCGAAGTGGAGGTTGAGGCTCCAGCCGTCGAAGTCGAAGGTGTACACGCCCCCCGCCCCCGTGCGCCATTGCTCGTCGGCCTCCTGCTCGCAGGCTGTCTGCTCCGGAATGCTCATGCCCGCGGCCAGATGCACGGCGCCTCGCTCGAGGTAGCGCAGAAGGTCGAGCTGCCCGGCGATGGTTTGCTTCAACATCCGACGTGCTTCACCAGCCTCCGTTTCACCGGAGACGGAAGTTCTCCGCCGCACTGCCGAGCCACTCTTGCTGAGCAGGAATGTGCGCCGCAAGTCCTTCCAGGAATGAAGCAAAGCGCTCGAAGACCTTCACGGCCTCGGGATCCTCGAAGGTATGGCCCCACCCCGTGGTGTGGGAGTCTTCGAGCTGGTCCAGTATCTTGAAGAAAACCTCGCTGCGCGCGATGTCATCGGGCTCGAGCGCCATCACGCCAAGCATGAAGCGCACCTCGTCCCCCACGGAAAGCAGTGAGGGCGCGTTCTGCAGGTCTTCGTACAACAGGTCGATCGATTTCATGGACTGCAGGCCTTCATGGGTCAGGCGACCTTGTGGTCGGAATGTGAGTTCCATTCCTGCCAAGGCATCGTGCTTCGCCCCGACAGGCTCAGTCGCTGAACGCCACAAGCCCCGCGCCTTTGCCGACCGCTCCTTCGAAGATGCCGCGCATTTCGTCGAACGCCGCAAGCGCCTGGCGGTTGCCGCCAAGCTCTCCCACATTCGAAGTGAAGATTTTCAGCAGCGTTGCAACCTGTGCGGGTGTCAGCAGGGAATCTTCGAAGTACTTGAAACTTGCGCCGGCCTTGCTGCCCTTGTCGAACAACACGGCCAGCGAACGGTGCGCATCGAGTTCGATGGAGCCCGCCAGTTCCAGGCTGCCCGGGTCTTCGGGCACGTCCGTGGTGGAGGGGTCTGTGTAGTAGATGTCCAGCATAGTCAGTCCAGCGGGTGGAAGGTTCGAACGGTTCCGTCTTCGTTGACGGTGGCGCGATAGCGTTTGTATTGTCCGTCGTACTTCAGCCGGGACTCGAACACGGCCTTCCCCTCGTAGCTCGACTCCTTGCCGTGCTTGAGCGTCTTGCCCAGCAGCGAGGAAATCTCTCCCTGGCTCATGCTGGAGCTGAACTTCGATTTGTTGGGGAACCGCGCCGGATCGACGTGCCGGTCGTAGATGTGCTTCCACCCCGACGTGGCATTGCCCTGCTCCAGCGTGAAGTTGCGGCTGCCCCTGTTGAAGCCGACCGGCCGTGCAAGCGTCTCGCCGCAGATCCAACCCAGCGGGTCGATCCACCGGATGGGGTTGGGAGAGTAGCTGTGCAGGTTGTCGCCACCCGCAAGCCCGATCGGGTCAGGGCTGATGAACCGCCCAATGTCCGGGTCATAAAACCGGAAGGTGTTGTAGTGCAGCCCCGTGTCCCGGTCCAGGTACTGCCCCTGGAAGCGCAGGTTCTGCTCGATGGCCTGGGGCGCCGTGCCGGTCGATGCAACAGCGCGGCCATTCAGGGCCGTGACCTCCCATTGCTCGGTAACGGTTGCGCCCCATGTCCTGTAGCTCGCGCGCCAGCACAGTTGGCCTTCGTTGTTGCTCAGTTCTTCCGGCAGGCCGGCGGTATCGTTGTGAAAGTGAAAGACCTGTGCCGTGTCCGATGACTGGGCGGGCTCGGCCTTCGCGTCGAGCCGCGCGACTGGTACGTGGCTTTCGGCCTCGTACACATAGCTCACCACCTGCGAGCCCCTGCGCTCCTCGATGAGCCGCATCCCCTCCCAGACGAACCGCGTGCTGCCGAACGCATCGTGCTTCGCCACCCGCCGCCCCATGGCGTCGTAGTCGAATCGCGTGAGTTGCGTGGTGGCTTCGGGCGTGCCCGGGCGGCGCGTGGTGTGCACGGCCACGAGTCGGCTTTCCTCGTCCCACTCGAAGCGCTGCTCGGTATGCCTGCCCGCCCTCTTGCGCACCAGCCGGCCATGGCCGTCGTAGCTGTAGCGCTTGTCCTCGAAAACGCGCACTAAGTTGTCGCGCACATAGCCGGGCGCGGTCGATGATGCATCGAGCAGGTTGCCCGCGGGGTCGTAGGCAAAGCGTTCGCTGTTGGCGGCAGCCGCGCTGTGCACGGTTTCTTCTATGCGTCCGGTGGCGTCGTATCGGTGCCCTGTCGTGCCTTGCAGCGAATGCCGGCTCTGCCGCAGCTCACCCACTGGGTCGTAGCTGTATTCCTTCATCAGCCCGTCGAGCAGGCGAGCCCCGGGCGTGCCGGCGCTGTCGATGGCCTGGCGCCAGCTCGGGTCTTGTGTAGTGAAGGCTGTGTCCAGCCCGCCGGCCCGGCACCACGATGCGGCACGTCGGCCCAAGGGGTCGAGTGCGAAGCGGGTGTGCAGCGCACCCTGGCTGCGCGCCACTTCGCGGTGCAGGTCGTCGCGCTCGATGTCGCTGATGAGCTGGTGCACCGCGGGTGCATCGCCGCGCTGCTGCGACAGGTTGACCTGGTGCAGGTGGCCGGAGCCGTAGTACAGGTAGTTCAGCACACGCTGCACGCCTGGCTGCGACGCGATGGCGGGCAACACGGTCTGCGTGCGGTTGCCCAGTTCGTCGTGCGCGTGGTGCAGGGTGTGCGTTTCGCCGGTGAGCTCGTCGATGGCGGTCTCTTCGATCAGCCGGCCGAGCTTGTCGTAGGCGAAAACGGTGCGGTGCAGCGTGCGCGCTTCGCCGCCGGTGCGGGGTTGCGGCGCCTCCAGCTTGACCGCCTCGGTCAGCCGATCGAGCTGGTCGTAGCTGTAGCGATAGTGGTGGCTCTGGGTGCGCTTTCCGATGAGGCGGCCCACGGCGTCGCGCAGCAGTTCTGTGCGCAAGGGCCGGCTCGCGGCAGGCCGTGGCCCGGTGCCGTCGTGCAGCGCAAGGTCTTCGTCGCCGATGCCGGGCACATGGGTGATGCACACCGGCCAGCCGTTGGCGTCGTATTCCACCTGCACCCGCGTGCCGCCCACGCGGCGCTCTTCCACCACGCGATCGGCGGCGTCGCGCACGAACTCGAAGTGCAGGCCGTTCTCGTTGACGAGCGACTGCAGGCGCTGGGCGCTGTCGTAGTGCCACGCGATGCGGCGCCCCTCGGCGTCCTGCCGCGTCAGCGGTTGGCCGCGCAGGCCGAGTGCGAATTGCGTGCTGCGGCTCAGCGCATCGGTGGCAGCCACGATGCGGCCGGCGGCGTCGCGGCGGAACGACTGATGGCTCTGGTCGGGGAGCGACACCGACAGCAGCCGCCCCATGGCGTCGTGCGTCAATCGCGTGCGCTGACCCGCTGCGTCGGTCACGGCCTGCAGGTGGCCCCAGCCGTCGTAGGCGTAGCGCGTGGTCTTGCCGGAGCAGTCGGTCAGGGAGAGCAGTTGCGCGCACTCGTTCCAGGCCATGCGGTTGGTGCCGCCCTTGCCGTCGGTAACGACGATGGGCAGGCCCCGCCTGTCGTAGGCGTACTCGGTGGTGTGGCCCAGCGGGTCGGTCTCGCGCACCAGGTTGCCCTGGTCGCTGTAGGCGTAGGTCCAGGTGCTGCCGTCTGCCAGGGTCTCGCGCCAGGGCTGGCCGAACTCGGTCCAGCCGGTGCTCTGCGTGCGGCCCAGCGCATCGGTGCGGCTGCTCATGAGCCCCATGGGGTCGTAGGTGCAGCGCGTGGTGGCGCCGCCGGGCTCGGTGATGGCAACGAGCTGGCGCAGCTCGTTGTACTGCGCATGCCATTGGCGGCCCGCCGCGTCGATGTAGTCGGTGACCTGGTGGTCGGCGTTCCAGTGCCAGGCGAATTCGCGGCCGAGCTGGTCGATGACCAGGGTTTCACCCAGCGCCAGCGCATCGTCCGCGGGGGGCGTCATGCGGCGCACGGTGTAGCTCTCGCCGTCGTTTGTCCAGTGGCGGGCCACGTGCGCGTCGCCGGCCGAGCCACGCCACTCGTAGCGGCACTCCAGCCCCGCCGCGTCGGCGTGGAAGCTCATGAGGCCCTGGGCGTCGTAGCCGAAGCGGCGCACCACTACGCCATTGCGGTCGGTCACGTCGAGCAGGCGGCCTTCGGCGTCGTGCCTGTACGCCACCAGCAGGCCCGGCAGCTCGCCGGGTGCACCGGCAGCCAGGCGCACTGCCCCCAGCCGGCGGCTCTCGCCCGCGTAGTCGAGCGCAAGCAAGCGCCCGGTGCTGTCGGTCAGCTCGCTCAGCCGGCCCAGCGCATCGTGGCGCAGGTCGATGAAGTTGCCGTTGCGGTCCTCGAGCCGCGCGAGCTTCAGCGTCTGCGTGCGCAGCTCGCCTTCGGCCGGAGGCTCGAACATGAAGAACAGCCCGCCCGGCACGTGAATGAAGTAGTGGCCGCCTTCGGAGCGGCACAGGTCCAGGCCGTCGCGCATGCTGTATTGCCGAGTACCGGGCTCGATGTCTGGCAGCACCATCGGCCGGCCCTGCTCATCGATGAGCGTCACGGTGGGCTGTCCGGCGGCGTCATTGCCCAGCCGCAGCTCCATCGCATAGGGCAGGCTCCAGCCCTGCCCCAGCGCGCCGTCGCGGCGAAGGTCGTGGCTGCTGTAGAAGCGCTGCCACGCAATGGGCAGCGGGCCGGGCAAGCTGAAGTCAAGCTCGCTCTCGCCACCCAGAAACTTTCCGCCCGTGGCCGCATGCACCGGGTTGCCGAAGGAGCTGACCAGGCCGTGGATGCCCATGCCCAGCCCCACCGCGCCTTCGATCAGGCAAGGCAGCGCGTTCTTGCCCTGGCGCGCGAGCTTGGGCAGGCAGCGCAGGCCGCGGTAGATCATGACCACGTTGAAGATGGTCACCAGCACCTTCGAGATGAGCGGCACCTCGTCGGCCACCTCGCGCACGCGTGCGGTCGGCCCACCGATGAAGACGGTGGGCGAGCCTTCGCTCACCTTGGCGCCGCACTCGGTGTGGTCGTCCTTGCGCGAGGCCACGCCCATGTTGACGAACACGGTCTCCGCGCCCTCGGCAAGAAGGATCTGCGGCGAGTCTTTCTTGCAGCTCACGGTGTCCATCGGCATCTCGGGCGAGGCGCGCGCCGCGCCTATGGCCTTGTTGTCGATGAACACGTCCGACGAGCCGCTGGTGATCATGCCGGTCACGGTGAGGGTCTCGGGCACCAGCGCATCGGCAATCGACTCGCCCAGGCTCGCGCCGACATACCCGCCGACCATGCGCGCGCCCACCACCACAGCGCCCGCCACCAGCGGCCCCGCAAGCCCCCCGGTGCCGACCACGGCGGCCGCCGCCACGCCCACCGCGAAGCCAACGGCGATGCCGCCGATCAGCCCGCCCGCGAACTTGGCCCAGAAGCGCGCGTGCGCGTTGGTGTGGGCAATGGGGTCGTGCAGCCGGGCGGCGGGTTTACCGGCCATGGGTCGTCGTGGCCTTCAAGGTGTCAGGCCCTGGGCTGAAAGCTCTCGAGCGTGCGCCGCCACAGCGCGAGCGCCTCTGCGTCGAACGGCACGGGGCTGCTGGCCGTGAGGATGAGCACGGCCTTGCCGGTGGCGTCCTGCGGCAAGAGAAACACGGCCTGGCGCTGGTGCAGCGCCTGTCCGTTCTGCTTGAACTGCGTGGCGAGCTCGATGGCGCGCAGGCTCGCAATGGCGGGCCCCACGGCGATGTCGGTGCGCGACACCTCCTTCAGCTGGCTCACCTGGCGCGTCAGGTCGTTCATCTGCCGCGTGACGAACTGCGCCAGGCTCTCCTGCGCGCGCAGCGCATCGCGGCTCACGATGAGCGTGGTGCCGGAACCATCGGGCATGGCCAGCACGTTCATCGAGCGATCGATGCGCCCATCGTCCGGCACGTCGAACTGGCCTTCCTGGATGTGGTACTTCATCAGGCTGCTGTCTTCCGGGTTTGTTCTATGCGGGGTCGAAAGCCACGAAGGCCAGGCAGTCGGGGTTGCGCTCGGTGAAGCCGAACGACAGCCGGCCCCAGCCGAGCGTGGCCGTGAAGGTGCTCGCTTCGTCGAGCGAACGGCCGCGCGGCACGTCGATGAGCTCCAGTGCGGCGTAGTGCTGGCGCACTTCGGCCATCGGCACGCAGCGCCCCTTCAGCTCCAGCACCAGGAAGCCCTGGCTCGCGTCTTCGCGCTTGATGCGCAGGTCGATGCGCGCAAGCTCGGTGCCATCGGCAAGGCGCACCGGCGTACCTTCGAAGAACCGGAACGCGTCGCCGCCTGCGGCATGCGTGTCGCTCAAGGTGGTCGACAGCGTGCGGCCGACCTTCTGCGTGGAGAACGGCAACTGCGCCGCCAGCGCATCGATGGCCTGCCAGAGCGTCATGGTCGTGGCTTGCCGGTTCATGGATTCAGTGCTTGCCGGCATATTTCTTGTCGTAGGAGTTGCCGTAGTACTGCGTGTACTGCTCGCCGGTGGTCGATGTGGTGAGCGTGCCGTAGTACTTGCCGGCCGCGGCTCTTGCGGCCTCCCGGGTACCACCCTTCACCATGCCGTTGTAGGCCTCGTTGAAAGCTTCCACATTCGCGGGGTTCGCGCCCTGGAGGATGTCGACCTTGGCCGCGCGCCAGACTTCACGCTGCACCTGGATCTGGTTCAGTGCGGCCTCGCCCTCGGAGCTGAGCATGCTGTTGACGAACGCGGTCTTCGAGGAAATATCGGGCTTGAAGCGGTATGAATAGACCGCGTGCCCGACCTCGTGCGACAGCGAGGCGGCGGTCTTGTACGGGTCGCTCGCGTAGTCGCCGTCGATCACGATCTTCCTGACACCCGGATTGGTGTTGGCATACGAGCCTCCGCCTGCAGCGCCATAGCTGACATTCCATTTCTCGCCCTGCAAAAACTTGATCTGCCTCTGCAGCGTGGGCGACCTCGCCGCGATGGCGTCGACACCTTTGCCGAGGCCGGTGGTGACGTAACCCGGTGGCGCGGCTGCGGGCACAGCACGCTCAGATGCCTCTGCCGACGTGGCAGCAGCCGCGGGCGTCAGGGGCACGCCGTCTTCCACCACGGCTTCCTCGCTCTGGCTGCCGATGGGCGCATCGCAGTTCAAGAAGATCTTGCTGCCGCGCTGGTCGAGCTCGCCCGTGAAGTTGACGAGGCCCTTCACGCCGTTGATGTTCACCGTGCCGTCGGCCAGCAGCACGATGGACGACTTGCCGCAGATCAGCGAGATGCTGGTCTTGCCGGTGACGAACACGTCCTGGTCGGCCGCCTGGATCACGACCGACTTGCGGCCTGTGATGTTGGCGTTGCTCTCGGTGGAGGTCATGGAGGCGTCGGTCTTCGACACCAGGTTGACGGCGCCCGCGCTGGCGTGCGAGACGATGTCGCCGCCCGACACCACGTTGACCTGCCCGCCCTCGCTCACCTGCGTGAGCATGCCGCCGGTAACGAGCTGCGTGAGCTGCGCGCCGGTGGTCAGCGTCATGGCCGAAGTGGCGCGCATCGACACGCTCTGCCCCGAGCTCACGACGATAGGCTTGGGACTGATCATGGTCTGCCCCTCGGGGCTGACGATGGAGACCACGGGCTTGTCGATCTTGCGCGAGAGGTCGAGCATCTGCTGAGCGTCGGCCATGGCGGGGTCAGGGTTGTCCGAGACGCCGGCTTCCGGCGTGCCGCCCGCGGCCAGCGCCGCCACGGCCTGCGAAACGCCACCCGCGGCCTGCACACCCTGCACCAGGCCCATCAGCGTCTGGTTCTTGCCCTGAGCCATCGACCCGACCAGCGCCTTGGTGGCCGCGATGGCCTGGCCCGACGCCTGCATCAGCGCATTGCTCTGCGCCAGCGTGGCGCCCATGTGCTCGTGGCCGTCGGGGTTGTCGCGCGAGACGCGTTGCGCGTAGTCCTGCGTGTAGGTGGTCAACAGCAGGCCCTTGTCCGCGCGGATGGAGCCCCACTCGTTGGTGCGCAGCTCGAAGCCATAGCTGCGCTGCACGCCCGAGCCCTGGTTCATCAGGTAGCCCATGTGCAGGTGGGTGTTGCCGTGGTCGGTCGACAGCTCGATGTGCTCGGTGCCGCGGCTGTCCTCGAAGCGCAGCATGTGCTTGCCGCCGCCGCCCTTGCTCCAGTTCGTCTGGAAGCCGGTCTGCGTCTTGTGGCGCGGCAGCTCCCACGGCGGCATCTGCGCGGCGTTGTAGACACAGCCGGTGACGATCGGATAGTCGGGGTCGCCGTTGAGAAAGTCGACGATCACCTCCTGTCCGATACGCGGGATGTGCATGGCGCCGTAGTTGCTGCCAGCCCAGGTCTGCGACACGCGGATCCAGCACGACGAGTTCTCGTCGCGCCGGCCATAGCGGTCCCAATGGAACTGCACCTTGATGCGGCCGTACTCATCGGTGTGAATCTCTTCGCCCGCGGGGCCCACCACCACCGCGGTCTGCGGTCCGGTGGTGCGCGGCCTGGGCGTGACGCGCGCGGGGCGATAGGGCGCGCTGTCGGGGAGCACCTCGAAGGTCTGGCGATAGCTGGTGCTGCTGGTCGATTCGCTGTAGGCCGCGTCCGCCGCGCCGACCACGCGCAGCGCGTTCTCCTGGAAGTCGTAGGTCACGGCCTCGATCAGGTAGCGGCGGTTGTCCTCGGCGTTCGGATGGCGCGCCAGCTCGAACAGGTAGCCCGGTGCCATGTGGCGCAGGTTGCCTTCGGCGCTCACCAGTTCGCGGCGCCCGGCGAGCTGCTCCAGCCGCAGGCGTGCATAGTTCTCGCCGTCACCCAGCTCGGTGTAGCCGCCGGGCCAGTCGTAGATCTCGAAGTCGTCGCGGCTGTGGCCGGCCGGCTGCTGGCGCACTGTGTCGATCTCGGCGTTGGGCTTCTTGAAGTCGTAGTCGTCCGCAGCGAAGTTGCCCGACGCGATGTCTTCAGAATGGCTCCAGCTGTCGATGAAGTCCTGCTCGAGGATCTGCGCGGCCAGCACGCCCGCGTGGTACGGCACCTTCACCGGACCGCTGGGCAGGGGGGTGTGCGAATCCGCGCCGTCGCACAGCACCAGCTGATGGCTGCCCTGCGCGTGCGAGAAGAAGTAGTAGATGCCCTCCTGCTCCATGAGCCGGCTGACGAAGTTGAAGTCGCTCTCCGAGTACTGCACGCAGTAGTCCCAGGTGCGGTAGTTGCCGCTCAGGCGCGCGTCGATGGCATAGCCGTAGGGCGCGAGCACCTCCTGCAGGATCTGCGGTGCCGTCTTGAACTGGAAGATCTTGAAGTCGGAGCGACGCGTGGCGTACCACAGCCAGGGGCGCAGCGTGGCCTCGTACACGCACATGTCGCCGTCGTCCTTGCCCACGTAGGCAAAGCGCGTGACCTGTCCACTCAGGAAGCGCTTGCCGGCGCCGCCGAGTTCCGTGGCGAGGTTCACCTCGATGCTCATGTCCTCCCCCAGCATGCGCTTGGGCTGGATGTTGGGCATGTCGCTGATGAGCCGCACGCGATGCTCGAACAGTGCGGAGATGCGCTCCTGTCCCGTCATCGAGCGGAACTTCAGGCGCTCGCCCAACACGCTGTGGGCGATGAAGCTGCGGGTCATTCCTGGAAGGCTCCCTGGTCAATGCGAGCCCGGCGCGTGCCGCAGAAGCGAGCAACGCGCCCGGCAAAGGGAACTCATGCTTCCTTGTTTTCCTTGATGTTCCAGCCCAGCACCGTCTCGGCGCCCTTGCCGCCCTTGTCGGTCTGTTCCCAGTACTGCTGCTTCACCTTCGC